>JADFLR010000043.1 GCA_022564295.1 Bacteroidota bacterium
CCGGTAAGTAAAACTCTACTGCCAACTACCAGGAAAATCTATTGGGTCTAAGAAATAACCCGTTCCATCCTGGAGCAATAATCTTTCATAGGCAGGTTCAGTAGAGCGATATAAATTTAGATCACCAACTAATAAAAAATCTGTTCCTTGTGGAAGCAGATTTGTTAATACTCTTAGGGTTGCAGCTTCATTCAATCGTCTCAACTCGTTCTCAGATCCCTGACTTGCTTTAAAATGTGCAGAATATATAATTAATGTATCAAGCGTAATTTTGTGAAATAATTTAAATACAGAAATATATCTCGGTCCCTGCGAAGGAGCAATAAATTCTGTACTTATAAATTGAAATAATGAATCCTTAAAATAAATGGCATTATCAGTATCAGGACCATTAATAAAATCTCCGGCTTCAAATTCATCGCTCAAGACTTCATTTAAAAATTCATTAACTGCAGTTTGTGATAAAATTTCCTGAACAACAAGTATATCAGGATTTAGATTATCAAGAATAAGCTTAAACTTTGGATTTTTAGCAGCCGTATTATTTGGGTAATTAAGAATATTGTACGTTGCAATTTTCACTCTTTCCTGGGAATGAATAAACGTTCCTGAAAGTAGTAAAATTGAGAGAATTGATATTATATAATTTTTATTTTTCATTTTCTTTCCTATAATTCGGTTGAGAGAGTAAATCTCAGAATTCTGTTATTTCCCGTATCAGCTACGTACAAAGTTTTATCAAAAAAGGAAACACCATGAGGTTGACTAAAAATATCAGGTCCGCCAAAAGATTCAAGCTCATCACCGAAAGCATTAAATTTATAAACACTGTCTTTCCCGGCATCGGCTATATATATATTACCGGAAGGATCCATAGCACTTCCTTCGGGTTGTTCAAACCTGTTTGGTATCACAAAATCCAATCCCGAAGCAGGAGAAAAATTACTTACATATCTCTGGTCGATAGGTGTAATTTGATAATGAAGCCAATTAGATTTAAAGCTTGTTCCACCGGTTAATGTAATAATTATATCAATTGATTGATTGCTAAACGAGGTTAGAGAACTAATTTCAAAAGCTGAAACAGGACCCTGGCCTAAAGGATCGATGTTAGGAACCCGGCCTACTAAAGTATCGCCTTCTGCACCTTCTATGAAAAGTCTCTTCGGTATAAAAAGTAAAATTGAATTATCGGGATCAATAAAACTTGAATTGTTCGGACCTTTTCTTGCTATGTAAAATATATTATTAGCAAAAACACAAGCACCTGTATATTCAAGTTCAGGTCTGTTTAAGTCCTCAACTCTTGGTAATAATCTTGTAATCGGTGCATCTTCAATTCGATGTTGTGCAGATACGAGATCGAGTTTAAAGACAGCACTGAATGTTTGTGTGATGCCCCCAACCGAAGTATCAAACTGTGCACATATAATTAGGTTTAACCGATGATCCTGTGCAAGTGCTACAGGATGCTTTATGCTCCGGGTTCCAAGTATTTCCCCGGCCAAATTAAGCATCACAATCCTATCGTTCTCCGTATCTGCTACATAAATAAAAGGTTCGCGACCGACCATTATATCCTGAGGATTATTATATCCTTCCCACACAGGATTTAACAGCACAAATGTAGTATCTCCGCCGATGTTTACATCATCATCGCTAAGATCAATTTGATTGAGATCAAACTTGTCTGCACAACTAGAGAGTATTATTATAACTCCAATAAAAACAACAAGTTTTATATATCTATTAAAATTCATTAAAAGCCCAAAATAATTGAAAATCTATGAACGGAACCGAGTTTTTCAAAATTTGAAAAAGCGTAATCGAAAGTAAAATGTGCTATACTTATTGGTACATCCACACCTGCTCCGAACGACCAATTTTCCGAATCAACATTAAATTTATATCCTCCACGCAAAAATAGAATGCTCCGCCAGATATATTCCGTACCAAGAGCAAAGTTCTCACTATTATCATTTGGATGATTCAACTGAATCGATGTTGTAACCTTGTGCTCCTTTGATTCATATGGTTCAAATGCAAAGCCAATTCGGAACATAGTTGGAGGAGAGAATGACTGCCAATCCGATTTTTCACCTCTGTTTCCAATCAGAACAACCTTTCCATCAGGAGCAAGTTCAGCACCAAAATTTGTAACTGTTACGGCAAATCTTGTTGAACCAAGCCCCGTCCAATAGTAAGTTCCGAGATCGATCATAACACCGCGCATCTTTAATTTATCCAGTGTTTCCTCAATATATCGCACTGTAGCTCCGAAACTAAATTTATCCGTCATCTTTTGTGAGTAAGTAAGAGCAATTGCAATATCGCTAAAGCTGAAGAACTCTCCTGTACCAAAGGGTGCAAATTCTGTTGTTACAGGCATAGCATCCATCGAAAGCCCGGTAACGGCTAAACCTATTGCATAATTTCCGCCAAAGTGATACACACCGCCAAGAAAATCGTGATTAATATCCACAACCCATTTGTTGTGTGAAAAAATAATTTCATCATTCTTGAATTGAACCAAACCGGCAGGATTCCAATATAATGCGGAAACATCATTGGCAATTGCAACGAATGCATCTCCTAATGCAGAAGCTCTTGCACCAACTCCAATTTTCAGGAACTGTGCTGTTGAAATGCCTGCACGTTGACCGCCGAGAGTTGGAAATAACTGGGCATTTACATCAACAAATGCATAACATAAAATTAGTATTATTAGAATTTTTTTCATCAGTTAAAATTTAATATGCCTGTTTCATTCATTGAATTGTTTTTGAATATTATTCAAATTGTCATTCTGCCTGCCTGTCCGTTAGGCAGGTAAGAATCTTGTCAATATATTTCTAATCCTGTTTTATTATGTCTTTCATTGTAGTAACAAGTTTCTTTTTGAATGACAGAAGTTTATTTCAGATTCCTTTTGCGTTTCGAACAATCTTTTAATTCTAATCTGTCCACAAATTATATTTCTATCAGAGGTAACTGGTTTCATATCAAAAAGCAAATGTGACACCAAACAATATATTTCTTCTTGTTAAATATCTTGCGGGATCATCAGGGAAAGCTCTGATTGGTGCCTGCAAATCAGGGAACCGAGGATCGTTCCAACTGCTCGGTACATCATCGCCAAATTCGTAAGCTCTGCCTGTTACTGGATTAATAATCGTTGAATTTTGCCTGTCTAAAAGATTGTGAACTTCAATGAAAAACGATAGGGTTGTTTTGCCAAGACGGAAGTATTTTTCAAAATTCAAATCGATGTAAAACCAATCATCGGCAATCTCTCCGAAACGTTCATCTCTGACAGTTTCATATTCTTTTCTTCCCTGCTCATCAATGGTACCCGTAAATACTGAGGGAGTATATCTTCTACCCGACTGGAAGAAAGCTCTAAAGTATAAACTCCAATCATCAAGTATTCCTTCACCCATACCAAAACTTCCCTTCTCAATATAAAAGTTTGAAGAGAGTGTTGCAGTTAGGGGTCTGTCCCACGGAAGAAATTGTTCGGTTACCGGTTCTATAAGGTCTCCCCTTATCACTAGAACTCCTTCATCCGCAGAAGAACTTTTACCTGTAACAATTGAGTACGCAAAACTTGCCATGCCATTAAACCACTTCCCTATCCTTTTTTTAAACTCAATCTCCAATCCTCTTTGACGCGCATAATCGCTATTAACATAGGTGATAAATCGTGTTCCGGTAAGTCTTGCTGAAGTTATTAAGGCTGAACGGGTACTTACATAATCAAAAATATCTTTGTAATAAGCAGTAACCGTAAGAACATCATTTGGTGTAAACTGTGTTTTAAGTCCAAGTTCGTAAGCGACTGTTGTTTCAGGGTTTAAGTTAGGATTACCAAACCGTTGAAAAGATGATTGTGCATTTAGAGGATCAAGCTTTGCGTAAACAAACTGTGGATTAGGCCATCTACTAAAGTGACCGTAAGAAAAGAACAATGTTTGATTATCAGACACAGGATGTGAAATCCCGAGCCGTGGGCTTAAACGTGCTTTAAATCTTCTACCACCAAACCATGCAAAAGTATCGTTCTGATAGTCTTCTCTTATCTGATCTGGTATGGTTAAAGCGTCGGGGTTATTAACTGCATCATCAACAAATTTTCCGGGAAACCAGTAATCATATCTCAATCCAAAATTTAGAATCATTCCACCGAAATTTATATTGTCCTGTGCATAAAACGAACCCATTGCGGGATGAACTGTATACACGTCATTATTCAACCCTAACTCTCCAACCCATGGTCTAAAGATATCGAGCATTTGTAATTCCTGGAATCTAAAATTGAACCCGGCTTTGAACTTATTCTTTTCATCGAAGAAACTTGTTACATCACCTTTTATAGAAAACTCTTCCAAATAGTGATCTCTAAACGTGAATGCATTACCCACATCCCAAAAACCATCCCCCGGGATCACACCAACAGTATCACGATCTTCATTAAAATACTCAATGGGGAAATTCACAAAATCCAATGGTTCGGTATAATGTGTCCAATCAAAACCATTTGCATCTGCTCTTAGATTTGTGTAAAAGTAATTGACCTTAACTTCGTAAAATGTACTGGGGTTAAGTGTATGAGTGAGATTTAGGTTATGAAAAATATTGTTGTGTGTAAACGTATTAGCGTTATCAAGTATATTTTGAAATTCGTATTGATATCCGGGTGAAGGTTCTACAAATTCCAGGTTCGATTGTAAAGATTGAGAGTTTTGATTGATGTTAACCGACTGATTATACGAATAGCCAATCTTTAAAGTTGGTGAATACCGGTATGTGAATTTCAGTAACCAGAACCAGCTATTCTCAGCGCGTGGTGCGAATTCAGTTCCATTAAATGTTGATGAAACAAGCTGATTTGCAGTCGGTTTATAGTATCCTTGAGTTATACCGTCGGTCAATCCTGTATAAAAACTTGAGAAGAATGATATGTAACCGGGAATATCCAAACCCATTGCCGGTAAGATAAAAGAAGTAATTGGTTCTGGTCCACTTAAAGTGAGTTCCAAAATATCTGTATTAAAAACGTTGAAGGATTCTAAATTTCCAAAATTATCTCGCTTATAACTTACTGAAGCACTGTAATTATTTTTACCTTCTCTGGTTGTAACGTTTATTACACCAGATGTTGCTTGTCCGTATTCAGCATTATAACCACCTGTAATCACTTCAACTTGTTCAATTGCGTTTGCGCTTAACTGCAACCCAAATCCTGTTCCAGCGAGAGGATCTTGAACTGAAACACCGTCTATTAAATATGCGTTTTCATATGCTCTGCCGCCTCTTATATGAATTTCACGATCAACTTCTACAACACCCGTTTGCCGCGAAACGATACCCAGAATATTTTCCACAATAGTAATTTCAATATCCTCCCTGGTTACTGTTCGTTTACTTTGAGTTTCTTCCACATCCATTAATGGTTTTTCACCAATCACTACTACTTCCTGATTAAGAGTTAAAACGGTTTCTTCAAGATTAACATCAATCAGCTTAGTTTTGTTTGGTTCTATTTCTACCTCAGTATATTCAACCGTTGTATACCCGATGAGAGAAATTTTAACATTATAATTACCAACAGTTATTCCGTTAATTCTGAACTTACCATTAATATCAGTTGCAGCACCGTAATAAGTTCCTTTAAGAATTATATTAACACCGGGAAGATTTTCACCCGTTTTTGAATCAAGAACAACACCTTCGATGTTTCCAATTTGTTGTGCAAAAAGTGAACCGATACAAAAAAGTATCACAATAATAATTAACATCTTTTTCATGGCGATAACCCAAAATCTTCAAAGAAAATTTTCTCTAATAACGATTTAACATTACCCGCACCGCCATTACATTTATGCAATGGTAAAGCAATAAAAAACTCTGTTAATCCTGTGTTTGTAAATCCTGTAAAGCCTTTTAATTCTCCGTTCGGATAATAGTAAATTGGATTTGCGACAAGAGGATTAAGATAGAATGACTTAACCCTGAAAATACTCGAAGTAGTCTCCAGATTAGGGTATACAGGATCAGTTGTATCCGAAACTACTTCAGTCCCTGGTAATAATGATACGCGTGTATCAATACTATCAGGTATGATAGGAATAAAACTTGAGACTTCAAGAGGATCGATAGATTGCGGGAATTGCATTGAAAATGCTACCTTGCCGCCCTGTGTTAAATATTTTTGTGTTGCAAAACTTGCAAGATCAAGCGATGGAAAGTTATCTGTGTACCAGAAAAGAAAATCGAACAACTTTATTGTTTCCAAAAAAGTTACGTTAAGAAACGGCGGTTCCTGTGTGTGAATATCGTAAACATCATAACTTCCTGTTAATCCTAAACTATCGAACATTGCTGTGTAGAATGCAGCCGTGTTATCGTTTGTAGCATAATCATCAATAATTAATAAATTACCGGAAGGTTTTTTAACATACCACGATTCACCTGAATCCGGTAACGCGATAAATTTTGATTTTGCTCCGGATATATCAACTGCCTGAACATAAAATTTATTATCTGCATCAAGCACCAAACCGGGTAACAGTTCAGGATGAATATTGCCTTCCTGCGCCTCGATTAATATTTCCATAAAAGGATTAGAGGTTGAGAAATCATCTGTACGAAGAGTTACAATGCGCACTCCGCCGTCCAATGCAATAATATTTGCAGGATTTGTTGTATCATTCATTGCTATGTTAATTGCAACGATCGATTCTTCACCATCTATATCTTCTACCACCCAGCTGAAAGACATTACCGGAAACGATGTATCAGGTAAAAAGCTTAAATCGTTCCATTCAATAGTTGGTGCACTATTTCTTAAGGGGAAATCAAATTCAGCAGGTGTTGGATCAATCAAACCGATATCATAAAAGAATTCACCTTCATCATAAACGCCGTTATCATTTTCATCTACAAACGGCTCAGGTCCAAAATCAATTCCATTCTGAAAAACCCTATCATCATAAACAATGTTGCCCCCGTTATCTACTGCAGAAACATGAAAAGTAAAAGTAGTATCGTTTGCGCCTATTTGCAGTGCAAATAAACTATCGTTGGAAGGAGTGAATTCCCATAAAATATTGTCCCACGAAAAATAATAGCCGACAATCAATCCATCAGGGTCATCGCCCCACCAATGGACCCTTAACCTGCTTTGCTGTGGAAGGATAGTACTATCGGGGAAAAGGAATAATCCAGTATTAGGCGGCTGGTTACCAATTGGATTGTTAACGCCTTCTTCAGTACAGGAAATAATTCCAATCACTGATGATATTATGACACTAAACAGTAAAAGTTTATTCATCCGCTATAAGATTAATTAACTATTTAAAACCCGCTAAATTAAAAACCGTTAAAACGGTTAAAAAATAATAAGATTTTCCATAGTAACCCACGACTTAAGTCGTGGGTTAATGTGATAAAATCAAGTATAAAACCGTTTTAACGGTTTCTCAAAACTAACAGTCAACTAAATTTATTTAATAAGTTTTATCTATAACTTTGAATTTAGCAAAACCAGATAAATTAGATTTTGCTGCAATCAATTTTGGTTACCAATTTATTAATGTTGCTCAGGATACTATCCTGAGCAACGTAAAATTTTATTTCATCAAGATCATTTTCTTAACCTGAACAAAATCATTTACTCGGAAACTGTAGAAGTAAATTCCCGAAGGCAGCTCACTTATGTTTAACACTACTTTATGAGTTCCAGCAGATTGTGATACATTATTAAATACGGTTTTTACTTCCTGTCCAAGTAAATTGTAAACTCTAAGTGTTACATCGCCTGCTTCAGGTAAAGAATATTGTATAGTTGTAGATGGATTAAATGGATTAGGATAATTCTGAGAAAGAGAATATTCAGTAGGAATTTCTTCAGTTTCAGTTACATCCGTTGTGAACCCAACAAAATCATCATCGTTTCTTGGAACAAGTTTATAGTTTCCAAATGAGTAATACATTACACCTGATAAAGCCTCAAAAGTCGATCCTGTCATTATATAAAAAGTCCTGAGTGGATCTGAAAGATTGTGGTAACTATGATTTCCGTCTTCCAACTCAACACGGGTATCACCTGTTCCGTCATCAACTAACATTTCGCCAAAGTTTGGTAAAGGATCACCGTCGGCATTTTCATCAGTTACAAGTATAGTGTTATATCTAATTAATACACTTTCCCATTGTTCCTTTTCCACTTCACCTAAACCACCTAAACCAATTACATTTGTTTCCAAATCCTTATAATCGGGCAATGTATTTCCGGTAGAGTTAATAACTATACTTGTAACGCTGTCAATCCTTGTAACATTAAATGTTGGTGTAACGGCGTCATCCCAGATATAACCGTTGATTGTAACATTATCACCTTTTTGCAAGGCTGATAGATCATCACCAAGTAGACCTCTTGTTCCAATACGAATTCCGCTCCAGGGACCTTCACCATTCTGCATCATTATCTGAAATGCAGTCACACCGGTTCCCGGGAAATCAGAGGTATCGGCAGTAATGGTTCCGGTTAATGTTACATAATAATGATTATAACCACTAACATCAGTTCCGAATGGATTGTATTGAACATCCTGAATAGTTACGTTTCTGTTTAATACCAGATAGAAAAACTGTGGGGCATTTATATTTGAAGGATTTGTTGATACTCGACCTTCATTATCAATAGCCTGTATATAATAGTCAACCAATGAAGAATCTGAAGTTATTCCTGGAATTGTACCTGACCACTTCGTAGTATCAACAGCATCTTGCATCATAGCAACTGAATCAGGCGAACCATCATCCACTGTATAGAATATTTTTGCTTCTTGCACAATTCCATCAAAATCAATAATTGATGTAGTAATTTCAACCGCTTGATCACTAAATATCTCGGCGGCATCTCTTCTTACATTAGATATTGCTGGTGAAGAGGCACCAATTTCCATATCAAAGGGCCAATAGGCAGGCGCTATGCGTGCACCAAGATCACTATGTGTTTGAATAAAGCCACGAATAAAAGTAATATTAGAGCCATCAACCGGAGGTTGATAATCAGTTATTCCGGTTAATCTATGTGCTCTTAAAGTAAAGAAACCAGATTGATCATACATTAAAATGGAATTTCCCTGACCGTCATTAAGCCTGAATGTTCCATTACCTAAGTCTCGATCACTTGAAATAGCATTTCTTACAATCACATACATTCCTTCGTACTTCTCAGACAATGGATTCCAATTACCTTGAGCATCAACAAATTCGCTAATATCAACCTCTATCGGTGCAGGTCTTGTAACTAAATTGCCTACAATACTAACCGCAGTAGGAGGATTTATTAAAAGAGCACCTTGAGTTGTTGTAAAAAATTCTTCAACAACAACAGTAAATTCAACAACATCCGCTGTATCAACGAGGTCAAAAAATGTATTCTGATTTACACCAGTAGTATCGTGTTGTATAGGTATAATGCCATCAAAAAATTCATGTTGGTTACCATTCGGATCTACCATGTAAATCATCCATCTATTTCCGGCAGCAAATACTCGTCTTCTATCTGTTCCAGGATCAACAACTGGCCGAACCATAACAACACCTTGCACGCGCACAGTATCCCCAAAAAGCGGTGATACCTGATCCCCATTTTGTAAAAGTGAATCGGGGTGTTGATATTGTATATCCTCAATAGTAACGAGCGGATAAGTTTGTGCAAATAGCATCCCGCTAAATGCAATAAAAAATAAAAGCGATAAAAGTTTTTTCATGATGAACTCCTTACGTTATTTAATAATTAAAAATTTCCCTGTCTTAAGATTTCCATTTCTTTTGTTTTCTACAGCAAACAAGTACATTCCGGTTGCAATTGCCTGGTCGCTATCAGTTATTAAGTCCCAGGCGTGTTCACCGCCAGCCATCTTCTGTTTACCATCGCTGGCAAAAGTTTCGAACCATCTTATATCCGAACCATTGCTTTCCTGGTTATGTTGAATTCGCCGAACAATATCTCCGGCAAGTGTATAAATAATAATTTCACATTCCGAAGGCAAGTTAAAAAAATAAATCTTTCTCAGGCGCTCTGAACTGCCGTCCCAATATGCTTCGCCATAATATGGATTCGGATAAACGCCAACTTCCACATCGGGATCTTCATTTGCAGGTGTGCCCGGTAATACTCTTTCGAGGTTAGATAGCGGACTTGATTCCAATGGTGTGAGATTATTTGAAGGGTCTCCTTCATCAAATGCAGTAACTGAAAAAAGATACTGCCAGCCGTTAAGTAAGTTATCAAGCTCAAATTTATAATAATATTTGGTTGTATCACCGGGAAAGGTAACTGGTTCATCTAATTCTACAAAATCAAATCCCGCATCAAAATCAATACCGTTCGCTGCACTATCAAATGTAGCAAGCATAACTAATGAAGCAAATATATCCTGTTTTTCAGTAAGATCGAACCCAGCTTGAGTTCGATAAAGTCTGTACCCTTCAAAATCTCTTTTACCGGAAATCGGGTCAACCGATAATTCAGAACGTTTATCCCAATAAATTGTTGCTTTATTATTTTCAGGAATTACCTTTAATAACGGTGTAATCGGAGGTGCTGGTAAAATGTATCGTGTAATTTTTCCGTCGCCATCCAAATCTTCACCTGGATCTAATATTCCGTTGCGGTTTCTGTCTTCACCAAAGTAAGCCCTTAATGCCCAATCTGCATTTGAATATAAATTTTTCTTTTGTTCTTCAGTATCAAGGTTAGCCGGATCGGGACCGAATTTTTTTGCAGTAACTATAGCAAAAACAACATTAATCGAATCCCCAGGTGCAATACTTTTAAAATGTCCCCTTCCTATAAAAGTAGATCGGTTAGAAGGACCTCTAACCAGTTCTGGGTTAATACCATCTTTCCATCTGTTTGTGCTGCTAAAAAATCCTCTCATCTTTCCGTAACGGTCAACATCATTTTGCGGTGCAAAAAAGTTCGGATCATCTGTATTTCGGAATTGCCACGTAACATAATTAACTGAGGGAATAGAATCTACGAAACCGAAAGGAAATGAATTTGGAAGATTGGGTTCGGAACCACAAAACTGAATTCCGATATAACTATCTGAAAAACCAAGATCACCGGCTGCATCAAATTCGTAAGCTAATTGAAGTGAATCAGTATATCCGTTACCACCTTTATTATAAAATGCACTGCCAGAAGGTCTACCTGTAATCAATGTATTTCTCACGACCGTATCAGTCCAAAGTCCAACATAAACGCTGTCCAGATATTTGTTACTTACATTTTTTATCCAATAATTGAAGATGACGAAGAAATTAGCAAATGGGAAATCCCAGGCGTAGGTCTCCAGATAAATTGATAAACCGAGAGGATCATGATCTGCTATTGGCTCACCGTTATCAAGCACCGTGTTTGTATCTACAAAATCCATTACAAAGTCCTGGTGCGAAATTGCGGAAGGGTCGAAAAACCGGGAATCAAATAACGATGATCTTTCCAAAACCAAATCACCGGGAGCGTTTGTATATTCAAAACCACCGCCTCGTGCGGAAACTGATGCAGCATCAACTGCACCTGTAGTCACAAACGGACCAACTTTTCCGCCACCAAGGGAGTCATTAGCTATAAAAGCACCGACCCAGAGACCGCCATCGAAAATATGTTCGATTCCGGAACCTAAAGGAAATTCACAACTTGGCTGCTCAGGCCAAAGAACAAAACCACTACCGTAGGTGCCAAAGTTAGTAACGGTTAAACCAATGTTACCAACGTTGGTGAATTTTTTATTGTCATCGGTTAATGCTTTTGGAAATCTTTTATCATCATCGCCGGGCAGAAGCGCTAAAGAATAAATTGAAAATGTAAAAAGAATAAATAGTAAACGTAGTTTCATATATTAGTAGTGTTATTCATTTAATCTTAACTTTCCAATTTCTCACCCAAAGGAAAGTCAAGTAAAGTAATTTAAACATACACAGAATTTCTATTACTATAAATAGTTCTATAATTATTAATTAGGCAAATTTTATTGACTTAAAATAGGGAAATTAACTACCGATAGAATAGATGATTCATTGAAATACCGCTCTTGCCTGCTCATCTGCATGATAAGATGAACGTACAAGCGGAGAAGATTCTACAATCTTAAAACCGATTTTCAAACCTTCCTCTTTATACATATTAAATTCACCAGGTGTAACGAATCTATCTACAGGAAGATGCTGTTTTGTGGGCTGCAAATACTGACCGATTGTAAGAATATCACAGCCATAACTAACTAAATCATTCATCACATCTATTACTTCGTCGGGTTTCTCTCCGATTCCAACCATTAATCCGCTTTTTGTTTTCAATCCTCCCTGTTTGAACCATTTTATCAATTCCAAACTGCGATGATACTTTGCTTGAGGTCTTACAACGTGATATAATCTTTCAACTGTTTCTAAATTATGATTGAGAATATCAGGAGGTGATTGCATTATTATTTCAAAAGCATGTCCTTCACCTTTAAAATCGGGAATAAGAATTTCAACAGTGCAATCTGGCACTTCTTCCCTGCATAATCGAACGACTTCTTTGAAAATCTCGGAACCACCGTCCTTTAGTTCATCCCTGTTAACCGAAGTGATTACAGTATGTCTTAATTGTAGCTCTTTTATCGATTCGACAACGCGTCTTGGTTCGTCCAAATCAAGTTCGGTTGGCAATCCAGATTTAATATTACAAAAACCGCAGGTTCTCGTACAAATATCGCCAAGTATCATAAAAGTTGCGGTCCTGTTATTCCAGCATTCTGCAATGTTGGGGCAGTTAGCTTCTTCGCAAACAGTATTAAGTTTTTGTTTACGCATTAGATTCCGAACATCGTTAAAATTATCCCCAGAGGGTAATTTTATTTTTAACCAGTCCGGTCTTTTGCCAAGAGGAGTTTTTGTTTGCTCAATCTTTTCTTTGTATTCTCTTTGATGTTGATTTATTCTGCTCAATTAAAATTCTACTCCTGCTATTTTTATAGTGGATAGTCTAAAACGAAATAATGACAGGATTGTCATTCCCACTGCGAAGGCATTCCTTTGGAAGAAAATGGGAATCTCTTATAATTTTAGACATTTGGATTTCCTTTTTTCCCGAAGGGATTCCTTCGGAACA
Source organism: Bacteroidota bacterium (assembly GCA_022564295.1). Lineage (GTDB taxonomy): Bacteria > Bacteroidota > Ignavibacteria > Ignavibacteriales > Ignavibacteriaceae > BMS3ABIN03. The sequence goes on from JADFLR010000043.1 coordinate 13,175, forward strand.
CGGAAATAACAAATAATAAATACTTTTTACACAAGCTCGATTCCTTCGGAACACGGAAATGACAACTCTTAATCATATAGATTTAGGATCAAAGTTTTCTAATGTTTCTTTTACGTACTTTAAAAATAAACTTCCTAACATACCGTCAATCAAACGATGATCGTGCGAAAGAGTTAATGCCATAATAGGTCTTATTGCAATTGTATCAGTGCCATCAGCTTCAATAACCACAGGTCTTTTAACAACTGCACCAACTCCAAGTATTGCAACCTCCGGCTGATTGATAATTGGTAACCCAAATACAGTTCCGAACACACCATAATTAGTAATTGTAAAAGTTCCGTCAGTTACATCATCCGGTGTGAGTTTTTTATTTCTTGCACGATAAGCAATATCACTAACAGCAGCGGCTAATCCGATTATGTTTCTGTGATTGGCTGCTTTAATATTTGGGACAATTAATCCAGTCGGTTCAACTGCTACAGCAATTCCTAAATTAATATATTTTTTACGAATAATTGTTGTACCTTCAATACTCGAGTTTACAAGCGGGTACGCCTTTAAAGCTTTTACACATGCATCTGTAATAAAAGCCATATAAGTGAGTTTAACTCCATCGCGTTTATAGTATTCATTTTTCTTTTCAGCAATAAATTTATCAATTTTTATCATATCAACTTCAACCAAAGAAGTTACGTGAACCGATGTATCCCTGCTTGCAATCATATGCTGCATAATTTTCTGGCGGATGTTATCCATCGGAATTTTTTCAACTTCAGCCGAAGACTGAAATTCCGGAACACCGTGTTGTACAGAAGGAGCTGAAACATAAGGAGTTGGTGCGGCTTCTACTTTAGTTGTTGTTCTCTGTACCAAATAAGAAAGGATATCTTTTTTTGTGACTCTGCCGTTCTTGCCTGTTCCATTAATCCTTCTTAATTCATCAAAACTTATTCCCTCTTTCTGTGCGATGCTTAGAACCAAAGGTGAATAAAATCTCTCTCCTTTAATGACCTCCTCTTCCAGATTGCTTGTTACCACTGAGAAATTTTCGTGCATTGATGAGGGAGTTTGAACTGTTTCCGAAGGGATTGAGTTGGCATCTGATTTTTTAACTACAACGTCACCGGTCGTTGATATTTTTGCAACAACAGTACCTACATCAACTGTTTCCTGTTCACCAACCAGGATTTCGGCAATAGTTCCTTCAATAGGAGAAGGCACTTCGGTATCAACTTTATCTGTACTTATTTCAAAGAAGGTCTCGTCTCTTTTTATCTGATCACCGACTTTTTTAAACCATTTAATTATCGTTCCTTCCATAACCGATTCACCCATTTTCGGCATTTCCACTTCAATTATACCGCTGCCTGTTGAAGTAACCGGTTCTGCAGTTACTATTTGTTCCGAAGCTATTTCATTTGTTTCAATATTTATCTGAACAGGTTCATCATGCTTAGCATTCATAACTGTTTCACCATTAGTATTTAAAATTGCAACAACGGTTCCAACTTCAACTGTATCGCCTTCGCGAATTCTAATTTCAGCTATAACACCGGAATCAGGTGAAGGAATTTCAGTATCTACTTTATCGGTGCTTATTTCAAAAATTATTTCATCTCTTTTTACTTTATCACCAACATTTTTATGCCATTTTATGATAGTGCCTTCATTTACACTTTCACCCATTTTCGGCATTATGATATCCATTCTTTTTGCTCCGTTTTTTAAAACTTTAATAAATCTTTTATACCGTTATAAACATCTTCTCTGCTTGGAAGAATTGCCGGTTCAAGGATTGGTGCATACGGAATATGACTGTCTTTTGCCGCAATTCTTTTTACAGGTCCATCCAAAAATTGGAAACAAGTATCTGCAACTCTAGCAGCTATTTCAGCACCAAAACCGCCGGTAAGAGTATCTTCGTGAATCACAATTACTTTATTTGTCTTCTTTACAGAATTGAATATGGTTTCTTCATCCAATGGAATAATCGTTCGGATATCGATAACCTCAACAGAATATCCTTCTTCGTCTAACTTTTTAGCAGCAAAAACCGAATCCCACATCGAGAGTCCATAGGAAACAACCGTTATATCGGTTCCTTCTCTCACAACTTTTGCTTTACCAAATGGAAGAAGATAATTTTCATCTGGTTCAGGTGCGGAAGAAAAGCTTTGCCTGTATAATCCCTTATGCTCGCAGAAGAGAACAGGATCATTTATTCTACAAGCAGTTTTAAGCAACCCTTTTGCATCTGCAGCATTGCTTGGATAAGCAATATATATACCCGGAACGTGAGCAAAGATTGCTTCGATATTCTGGCTGTGATAAAGACCGCCGTGAATATAACCGCCAACGGCAACGCGTGTTACAAAGGGACTTGCCCATGCATTGTTTGAACGATAGCGCATCGTTACTGTTTCACTTCGTAGTTGCATAAAACCCGGCCAAATGTAATCGGCAAATTGAATTTCTACAACCGGTTTCATTCCTGCGAGAGCCATTCCTGTTGCAACGCCGGTTATGCTTGCTTCGGCGAGAGGTGAGTTAAAAACTCTTTCATTACCAAATGTAGTGGATAATCCTTTAGTCGCAGTGAAGACACCTCCTTTTTTATCGGCAATATCCTGGCCGAAAATAAACATTTTATTGTTGCGTTTCATCTCTTCTTGTAAAGCATGATTAATTGCATCAACCATCACAATATTATTACCGGATGGCTCTGATTTTTCATAACCGAGTGTTTCATTAAAGCCACTTTCATCAAAAACATATCTTGCTGCATCCTCCGGAACGACATCAGCTTCCTGCAATGCTTCGTCCGCTGCTTTTCCTACTTCATCAGTTACTTCTTGTTTTAAAGCTTCATATCCTTCTTCGGTAAGTATGCTTTCCTTAATGAGTGTTTTAGCCATCAATTCATTCGGACATTTCAACTTATCTTCTTTTAATTCTTCATCAGGTCTGTACTTTTTCTGATCATCAGAAGATGAATGTGAAAGGAGTCTGACGCATTCAGCTTCGATTAAAGCAGGACCTTTTCCACCTTTAATATATTCTAATGCTTCCTGCACTTTTTCATAAGATTCGAAGAAATCTGTTCCATTAACTCTTAAACGTTTTAAGCTTTCATAGCCAGACATCATTTCTGCTATCGAGTTATCTTTTCCTCCGCTTTGTGATTCAACGGGAACGGAGATAGCATACCTATTATTTTGAATAACAAATAAGACCGGTAATTTTTCACGGCTTGCCCAATTCACTGATTCATGAAATTCTCCCTGGCTGGTTGTTCCCTCGCCGCTGCTAACGTAAGTTATTCTTTTTTCGCCTTGTTTAATTGTTGCAAGTGCGGTTCCTACTGCGGGCAGAAATTGTGTGCCGGTTGGACTAGATTGTGAAACCAGCCGGTTCCTCTTCGAACCCCAATGAGATGGAAGCTGCCTGCCTCCACTTGCCGGGTCACTTTCTTTTGCAAAACACTGCAGAAAAAATTCATTTGTTGTTACCCCTGAATAAAGTACAAGTGTTAAATCTCTGTAATAAGGAAAGAACCAATCGTTTTCTTTATCAAGCTGAAGACCGAGTGCTGCCTGAATTGCTTCGTGTCCCGCACCGGCGATGTGAAAAAAGGTTTTTCCTTGACGAAGGAAAATCATCGCTTTATAATCAATTGCCCGTGCAAGAAGCATCATTCTCAAAGCATCAATCAACTGTTGATTTGATAATTTGCATTTAACGCTTTTAGTCCCTTTATCATTAGTGTGGTTAACGGACACTTTTAAATTCTTTTTGAATTTTGTATTAGAATTTTTCTTTGTCATAAAATCCTTTACCATTTATTAAGTTATTCGTCGCTTTATTTTCATATTAAAATTGTTATTTGAAATTTGTCAAGTATCTTTGTTTCAGGATGTACTAATAACATCCTTGCTTAACAGATTTTCAACATTTAGAGTTTCTATATCGTTGTAACCAAATATTTTTAATGTATGAATTAATATTTTTGACTTAACTTCCTGTATATCAATTTCTATGTTAAGCTCTTTTTTTAATGATGTTATTTCTTTATTTGCTATTCCACACGGAATAATTCCGTTATATAAAGAAAGATCAGTATTAACGTTTAATGCAAAGCCGTGCATTGTAATCCATCGGGTCACCTTTATTCCTATTGCAGCAATTTTTCTATCTTCAATCCAAACACCTGTAAAATTAGGAACTCTTGTAACCGTTAAATCATAATCCGCGCAAGTCCTTATGATTATTTCCTCAAGGGCTCTTAAATATTTGTGGGTATCTTTTCCCCAATTATTCAGATCAATAATGGGATAGCCAACAATTTGTCCAGGTCCGTGATAAGTAATATCACCGCCTCTGTCAATATCATAAACCGATATTTTATTTTTGTTTATATACTCTTCGTTTCCAACCAGATTTTTCTCATCCGCTGTTTTTCCTAAGGTATAAGTATGAGGATGCTCTAAAAGAAGAAAAACATCATCAATCTTTTCCTGATACCGAAGATCAAATATTGATTTTTGAAGATCCCAGGCTTTTTTATAATCAATAGTATCTAAATTGCAGTATATTAGTTTTTTATTCAATGAATAAGTATTAATACATTTAACAAATGTTAATTTTAAAGTGTCATTCTGAGCCCACTTAGACAGTTTCAGCAGGATTGGTGGGAGAAGAATCTTACATAGAATTTGTAAAAAGACTCTTCTCCTGATAAATCGGGATCAAAGTGACAGTGATGAATTATCAAATGTGTACTGCTTGACCGTATGCTTGTGCGGCGGCTTCCATTATCGATTCAGATAAAGTTGGATGTGCATGAATTGTTTTTAATATTGATTCGCCTGTTGCTTCCAATTCTCTTGCCATTACCAATTCAGCAATCAGTTCTGTAGCTTCGGAACCAATTATATGAGCACCAAGCAGTTCGCCGTACTTCGCATCGAAAATCAATTTAACAAAACCATCTCTCTCACCAACAGCAAATGCTTTTCCGCTTGCCATAAACGGAAATTTACCAACTTTAATTTCGTATCCCTCTTCTTTCGCTTTCTCTTCAGTGTAGCCAACGCTTGCAACCTGCGGCTGGCAGTATGTACAGCCGGGAATATTGTTGTAATCAATTGGTTTGTTTTTAATCCCTTTTATTAATTCAATACAATGAATTCCTTCGTGCGAAGCAACGTGCGCCAACCACGGAGGACCAATTACATCACCGATTGCAAAAATTCCGGGTACATCTGTTTCATACGTCTCTTTATTTACTTTGATATGATTTTTTATCAGTTCAACGCCAAGCTCTTCCAAACCAAATCCTTTAACAATTCCGGTAACTCCGATGGAATTTAAAACAATATCCGCAGTTAACTTTTTCTTCTTACCGTTTGCAATAATAATTACTTCAATTTTTTTTCCTTTGACTACCGCTTTTTCAACAGTAGTTCCGGTTAAAATATTAATCTTTCTCTTAGTAAAAGATTTTGCAAGTGCCTTAGAAATTTCCTTATCTTCAATCGGCAAAATTTCATCCATCATTTCAATAATGGTAACTTTTGTACCTAAAACTGAATAAAAATAAGCGAACTCAATACCAATCGCTCCTGCACCTATTATTATCATTTCATTTGGCTGTTCAGACAGAATCATTGCTTCAGTGCTTGTAATTATCCTTTTTCTATCCATTGGGATTGAAGGAATTTCTTTTGGTTGTGCACCTGTTGCAATAATTATATTTTCTGCCGTAATTGAATCAATTTGCTTACCATTTTCATCAAAAATACTCAATTCATTTTTAGATTTAAATTTTCCAAATCCTCTTATCCTATTAACTTTGTTCTTTTTTATGAGTATTTCAACACTTTTTGATATTCTATCCGAAATTCCTCTGCTTCTTTGAATAATTTTTTTAAAATCAAAAGTGAGATCTTTTGCTGTTATGCCAAAATCTTTACCGTGATTTTTTACCGTATCATATATTTCAGCATTTTTTAATAACGATTTTGTTGGAATACAACCCCAATTCAAACAAATTCCGCCTAAATTGTCTTTATCAATAACAACTGTTTTGAATCCCAACTGACCTGCACGTATTGCAGCTACGTATCCACCGGGACCTCCGCCCAAAATTGCTATATCGTACTGTTCCTTCATAGATTAAGTTAACTGATTTGTGAAAAGATGGGCAAATATAAGGAAGCAATTGTTTAAAAGAAACTACTTAACGTGATTTTATGACCAGTGGGTCAGTTTCTCTAATAAAATAATAATTATGAAGAAAAGTTCTATCGATTACAGTAAAATTAGCTGAATTATTTTCTTAAAATCAGATGATAAAGTTAAAAATAAAGATTATTCAGATATCTAAATACGGTACTTTAAAAGTCTTGCGCAAGTAACCTTGCATACTCGCTTCATATCGTTAGCGATAGTAATGTTTGAAAAGTAAAAAAGAAAAGCCCCGAATAAATCGGAGCTTTCCTGGGGTAGCATGTTATCCGTTTTTACGGAGGGGGAATTCAATTTTCTGAGGAATACTTATCATATAAATAAGCATTGTAGAATTTCTCACACATATCGTTTACTCTTTTGCTTTCATCAAATATTATTGCACGTTTGATGGCGTAAATTCCCCGTGCATCACTAATTTTTAATAACGCCAGAGCTGCTGATATTCTAAGTTCTTCCTGTTCTGCATTTCTCAACATTTTCATTAACGGGATTACTGCTTCAGTTGAACTGAGTTCTCCCAAATAAAACGCACTGCTGGATGTTAATCCGGCATTATCGCTGTCTAATCCAATTAACAAATTTTGGATTGCTAAATCTCTGTTGACAGTTCTTGTTTCTTTAACAGGTTCTGCTGCCGCACCCAATGAAACAAAAACAAAAAAGACAAACAATAATGAAGTTATAGCTGATTTCATGAATACCTCCTAATATGTTAAATAATTTTTTCAAACTAACTGATCCAAACATAATCCATTAACAAGAGCTTGTAAACTCAATTTGGATAAGAGGTTGTTTTAGTTGGTTAGAAGTGTTGGAAAGATTTTTAGCGGAGAGCGAAAAAGAGGAAATTACAGATTAATCATTCTTTCAGTGAACTTTGTTACGAATAGTAAAATAATTATTAGAATTTGCAGTGAGAATATCAATCTCTTTAATTGTTAATAAACGCGGTTCAACTATATTTTTCTTTAGATGCAGACTGCCCAAAGATTCATCTTTATTTTTATACCAGAAGGAAATACTTACTATTCCAATCAGTAAAAAGATAAATATTCCAACAATTACAACTTTGAACATAAGTACAATTTAATCATTTAATTTATTTTTAATAACAATTACACTTACAAAATAAAAATAATGGGTTTAAAGTCAAGTTGTAGCTGGAGATTAACTTAGTTGCAGAATATTATCCTTAGAAAAAACACTTTGCGGAGAGAGTGGGATTCGAACCCACGGTACCCGTAAAGGTACACACGCTTTCCAGGCGTGCCAATTAAGCCACTCTTGCATCTCTCCGGAATTTGAAGTGCAAATATAATTATTTGCTTTTACTTAGCCAATGAAACGAATAATGTAGAATAAAAGTTGTTATAATCAGTCACAAACCATACTCAAAATATTTTTTCAATTTTTGATAAATCAGTTATATTTATTTAATTACTGATAAGAAAATTATTTATTAACGGAGAGGTGCCGGAGTGGTTTAACGGGGCGGTCTCGAAAACCGTTGTGGTACTTGTTGCCACCGAGAGTTCGAATCTCTCCCTCTCCGCCAAGCCCCTTAGTTTACAATAACTTAGGGGCTTTCCTCATAATATCCACAAAAAATATTAGCTTGAAATCATTAAATTTAGCTATTTTCGATTGGTAAATTTTATGATTAAAATTTAAATTAACTTTGATAATAATTTTTTTAATAACAATTTATTCTGATTTATAGTAGATCAACTCTTTGATCGTGCTTCACTTCTCTATTGAGGCGATTTTGTTTTTCCTGTCGTAAATCTCTTAATAATTCCCAACTTTTTAATGCATACAAACTATTGCCTAGATTGAGCACCTTTTCCTCTGTTCTAAATGCATACTCTATAACATTAATATTTATCAGCGGATATACCTCCAAGATTAAGTCAATAATTTCTTCTTTGAATAACAGTTCTCCAGCTCTTTCCAAAGAAGATATTATTATATTTCTACACGCTTGTGATAGATTTTTAATATGTGGATAAATCGTAACTCTCTTTCTCGGTTCAACGTACTTAGTTAATATATTGATTACGTGTTCAACGTTTTCAAAATGAAATCCCAGGTGATAAATTTCTTTAATAGAATGTTGTCTCTCTCCGAATAAAATACTTAAGTAACCCCAAAGAGGCTCGGATCTGGAAGTGTGCTGAAGTAAACCCATAGTTTTTTTCTTTATTTGTCTTATCCTCTCTCTGGTTAAATTTTTGGAGTCTCCAATTTCCTCCAACGTCATTGCTGCATTTGAATCTAATCCGTAATATAGTTTAATTATATCAGCATCAAACTCAGATAAAGTTGAAAGCACTCTTTCAATATCTATTTTTAGCGACTCAAGCATTAGATGGTGATCAGGTCTTTCATACCAATTCATACTAATCTCATCGAGGTTGCTATCTAATCGACTTATATATTTATCTAGATATATTTGAAAATTACTATCGAAAAAACTCCAAATATAATTTATATTAGTAAAATCATTGCTTAAACGCTCGTAAATATCTGATATTGGTATATATTCATTTGACTCAAAGTAAAAATCTTCCAAATCTTCAATCATCTCGCTAATCTCAGCTTTTACATTTAAAGGTAGCCTTACAATATCTTCATTACTTTTAATAAAATTCTCTAAATGCCTGAATATTCTATTGTGTAAGTAATTTTTCAAGTTAGAGCTATTTTGCTCATATTTTTGTAGGGCAATTAAACAAGCATAATTAGCTTCTTGAATTAGATCCTGAACCTCCATTCCAGAATGAATATAATATAGAACTTCTTCAATGACGATATATTGTGATTTAAAAAATAATTCATTAAATGCATCCAAGTCTCCTTCCCAATACTTTTTAAATAATTCCCTTTCTTCATTAGCTGATAAAAATTCTAATGGACCAATACTCTTTAAATATGATTCAATAAGTTGATTAAGACAGAAATATGGTTTCATACAAGTTGGCATTGTTACTTAGAAAATATTATGCAGAATAATATTCACATAACTTATATCCTGATTGAAATAGAAATTTAAGGGATGTCGATTATGCATTAAAAATATTTCCCCCTAGTTGAAAATAATTTATGGAAAATCCTTAATAGAAATGTAATCAATATTTCTATAAAATAATGTGGTATGCTAAAAACTTAGTACAAAATTAAAATAAATATTGGATTATTATTGTAGCCAATTTGTTATCTATTGCTTATTTTAAATAGAGTTTTTAGTGATTTAAGGGTACCCGCTTCCTTATACTCATCAGGGATTGTCTGGGGTATCAAGTCGGTTGTTTGATTTATCATCACACAACTAAATCAAATACTGGTTTACTATGGCGGAACGTAAAAAACATATGTTCGTAGTTGACTTCTGGGAAGATATTGAAAAGAACTTTCGGACATTAACCTCCTATAAGACTTCATCGGATAAAAAACTCGAGAATTTCTTTCAAAAATTAATTATTAGCGGGATTTGTTTCCTTGCTTTTAAGAAACATAATGAAGTTCTCTTTGGACCGAGTAGATTTATTGGTTATGCAGAAAATAGTTTCCAATCTCATAAAACCTCAAAAATATACGGGCCAGAGACTAACGATGCAATTGCACTTCTTTTAGGATATCCACCACAAGAAGATTTGGAAGTGAATCGGTTATATGAGGAATATTGCAGTAATAATGGAATAAGGTATTCAGATAAGGGCAGCTTTGGTAAGGAAAGAAAGTTTTGGTATAGAAGTGATAGTAAAGATGAATTGTATTTTAAATTTGAGAATTACAAACATCAATTTAAAAAAAATAATAAAATCAAAATCCAGTTTAATGAAAGCTATGACTCGTGGAAGTTTGAGATTTTAGGATCAACTAATAAAATTACAAGCGGAGAAATAGAAATACCTCTATTGAACAATGAGAAAGTTGAAGTGCACGGAAAAATGGTATCAAATCTAAGGGCGGTTTTTGAATTTTATCCGGAAACAAGGAAGTATCATATTGCTATTAATAGACACGATTTAATGAGTAAGAGACAAAAAATGATTGTTGAAAGAAATGTTCGTATAAAATTAAAAGAAGTTTTATTACCCAGTAAATCAATTACGCAGAGATGATAAAAAATAGTTACTTATTTTCCACTCAATTTTTAAACTTTTTAAAGTCTCAAAAAGTAAAAGATGAAGAATTATTTTCTGGTTTTGTAACTACCATTAAAAGTATACGTTCATCGATCATTGAAAACAAAACCATATCGGATTCGAATATCATTGATATATTATCATATTTACAGTTCGCTTTTCCCAATCAGCTTGAGTCTTATGGTAATAATAGTAAATTAAAATATGCCTATCTATATGAAGCGTTTCCACTCGATAGAAAAGTGAGTTGCATATATATTATCCAACCAGA
>JADFLR010000024.1 GCA_022564295.1 Bacteroidota bacterium
AGCTAGGAAGAAAAACAGGGGAAGGATTCTTTAAGTACGAATAGTTAGAGAGAAAGATTGAAATTAGATATCGATAGACCATTAAAAAGGACCTATCTAAAATTTAGAAAATTCCGCGGCTACCTTAAAGAAAAGGTAGCCAATTTATCTATACCCGATTATACAACATTTACAGTTTTTGCTGTTATTACCGGAATAGCTGCAGGACTTGCAGCCGTATTTTTTCACGAATCTATTGTATTCTTTAATAAGCTTTTCTTCGAGCAAACTACCGAAGGGTTATTTTTCCTTGGTACAGCCGCTGTAATTTTGCTGCCTGCTATCGGAATGCTTATACAGGCAATAATGATAATCATATCACCTAAAACTGCTGAGAAAAAAGGTGTTTCAGAAGTTATTAAAGCGGTTGCATTGCGCGGCGGTTACATACCATTAAAGACAACAATATTTCATTTCATTGCACCTGTAATTTCAATTGGTTCAGGTAATACTGTTGGACCCGAAGGTCCAGCTGCACAAATAGGTGGGGGAGTTGCAAGCAGGTTGGGATTTCTTGCGGGGTTTTCAGATCAACGGATACGCATTTTTACAGCAGCAGGTGCCGGTGCTGCAATTGCTGCTATTTTTAATACACCTTTAGGCGGTGTTTTTTTTGCATTAGAAATTGTTCTTTTAAATGATTTTCAGGCACCTACATTTTCAGCATTAATTTTAGCTTCGGTTACAGCAAGTGCAATCTCAAGAATTTTTCTCGGAAATGAATCCATATTTTTATTCAGCATTCCTGAAATTGGCAGCTACTCATTTTTATATCTTTATGCTGTACTTGGTTTATTTGCTGGAGTGGTTTCAATCTTGTTCATAAGATATTCCAGCGTAGTTGAACATTTATTTAGAACAAAAATTCTTAACAGCAAAATTCCGCAATGGCTTGTAATGGTAGTTGTTGGATTGTTGATGGGAGTTTCTGGATATTTTTACAAAGAAATATTTGGTGTTGGTTATTTTGCTATAAATGAAATTTTGGATGGTTCCATCACATGGAAAGTTATTTTAATTTTATTGTTATTGAAATTTGTATTGGTTCCATTAATAATTCATTCAGGTGGATTCGGAGGACTTTTTGCTCCATCTCTATTTTTAGGAGCCTGCTTTGGTTATCTCTTTGCTATTACAATTAATTCAATTTGGGGATTAGATTTAGACACAACTACCTTTGTTTTAGTCGGGATGGGCGCAATGCTTGGCGGAATAAACACAATTCCTATTTCGGCTATTATGATAATATTTGAGATGACCAAGGAATACAGTTTTATACTTCCTTTAATGCTTGCTGTTATTGTTAGTACAACTATGGTTCAAATAATCTTAAAAGGTTCGGTTCATATAAAACATCTAGAAGAGCAAGGATATGAAATAAAGGAGGGGAGGGAAACAAATCTTTTAAGATCTATACACGTTTCCGATGTTAAATTAGATGAAATTGAACTTATTCCGGATCAAACACCATTACCTGAATTAATTGCCAAAGTGATGGAAAGTCCGCATCACACATTTTACACGGTAAATAATGAAGGAACAATAACCGGGACAATAACAGAAACCGAATTACGCCCGATAATTACAGAATATGACCATTTGAAAGATGTTATTTGTGCAAGTGATATTATAAATCCACAGGTTATAACAATTAGCAAAGATAATGACCTGGATTATGTGCTTAATTTATTCGGTAAATGGAATCTAGATCAATTTCCGGTTGTTGATCCTGAAAACCCAAATAAGATATTAGGAGCTGTTACACGTCAGGAAGTGATTTCAATTTACAACAGAGAAAGTTTAAAAGTAAACCTTGCCAGTGGACTTTCAAAAGAATTAAAATCAATTAAGAATACTACAACGGCAAAAGTGGCTGCAGGATATTCAATTGCTGAATTTGGTGTCCCTAAAAAGTTTATAGGTAAAACGCTTGTGGAATTGAAAATAAGAAATAAATTTGGACTGGAAGTATTAATGATAAAACAGCCAAAGGAATTTTTAACAGATATTAATTCCGAACCGGAAATAATAACGCCTGATCCTGAATATAAATTAAAGAGAACAGATACATTAGTAATTTTTGGTGCAGATGAAAAAATTGATAATTTGAGAAAACTAACTGAAAGTTGATTTATTCACCCTTTGTTTTGTCCGATAATGTATATTATGTAAACTTAATAATTCCCCGTGGGAGATGTTACTCCCTGATTCCTGAATGATTGTATGACTGAATGGTAAAACGTATGAATGAATAATTTTATCACTAAACAGAACCGGATAATTTTAGAATTAAATAAATAATTATTGCAACAATAACTAATAAAATTATTGGGCTTCTTTGGCGGGATCTATATTTTCTTTGGCGTGAAAATCCTAATCGTCTTTTTGTTCTTTCAGTTTTGTCATATTCAGGTTTGTAATGTCGCGGTGTATAATCGAAAATGCGGTGTCTTGGTTTTTTCATAAACATAATCAGTTCTCCTACGCAGTTCCAAAAATTGCATCTACAAATATTTTAGGATTAAATGTTTGCAGATCTTCAATAGTTTCTCCAACACCAATAAATTTAACAGGAATGCTTTGTTTATTACATATCTGGAATACAACTCCGCCTTTAGCAGTTCCATCTAATTTTGTAATAATTAAACCGGAAATATCAGTAACTTTTGAAAACTCATCTGCCTGTATCAAGGCATTTTGTCCAACAGTTCCATCAAGAATTAAAAAAGTATCGTGAGGAGCACCCGGGAGCACTTTATTAATTGCTCTTTTAATTTTTGCCAATTCATTCATCAGATTTGCTTTATTATGTAATCTGCCGGCTGTATCAATTAGTACAAAATCATAATTCTCATTAACCGCTTTCTCAACAGTCTCAAAAGCAACTGAGGAAGGATCGCTTCCGGATTCTTTCTGTACAATATCAGCACCGGCACGTTCAGCCCAAATATCAAGCTGTTCTCCTGCAGCAGCTCTAAATGTATCGGCAGCCCCTATTAATACTTTTGCTCCCTCCGAATGAAAATTATGGGCAAGTTTTCCAATTGTGGTTGTCTTCCCCACTCCGTTCACACCAACAATTAATATCACGTATGGTTTGGATATTTTTATAATGTCTTCTTCTTTATTCTTATCATCAGCGCTGCCGTTGCTTATTACTGATACTAATTCATCTTTAACCGTATTAATAATATTAAACTGCGATCTGTCTTTTTCACTTTTTAAAACAACACGTAGATTTTCAATTATTTTTTCCGCAGTATCAAACCCAATATCTGAGGTAATTAGTATCTCTTCGATTTCATCAATTATGTTTTCATCAATTACAGCTTTGCCTGTAATCTTTTCATTAATTGAATTAACAATTTTATCTCTTGTTTTACTTAAACCTGATTTTAGTTTACTAAGATTTATGTTATCGAATAAAGCCATTATTTCTTTTCTTTTTTTATGTATTCAACAGCGCGGTAAATATACGCGAAAAATGAAACGATTAATAATATAATACTACCATAATAAAAGAATTGGAAAAGATAAGAACTGCGGCTCATTTCCAAAACTATTAATAATATTACCATTCCAATCATTGAAACTGTTATTTTGCCTAAAACATTTGATGGAAGAACTTTGCCAATCATTTTAGAAACAATAACACCGCCGATAAATATTAACAGGTCTCTTCCGATTATTAGAAAAAAATAATACTCAGGTATCTCACCAACCATGTACAACCTGATAATAATTGCACCTATTGTAATTTTATCGGCGAGTGGATCGATAATTTTTCCAAGCTCCGTAATTTCGTTGCGCTTTCTTGCAACGTAGCCGTCAAGCCAATCTGTTAATGCACCGATAACTATTAAAGTTGCTATAACATTTCGCATACCGGGTTCATTAATGTTTCCGATAAGAATCCAGAAAGGAATTGCCATCAGTAGACGCAGGAAGCTCAGCAGATTAGATATTGTGTATATTTCTTTCTTTGAATACATATATATTTAATATTCTACTAAACCCGTCTATTAATTGTTTTTTATTTCCAACTTGATTTATTTTACGATTTGGAATTCGTTATAAAGAGTATGTTTTAAAAGGGACTTTACTTAGTGTATCTTAGCGTCTTGGTGACTTTGTGGCAAATGCATTTTTAAATTATGCGAACTTAAAACTTTTGCCTCTAAGACTCGAAGACACAAAGGTTCACAAAGAATATTTAAAACTGATTCCTTAAATACTCAGCCGGAGGAATAAAGGTTATTCGCTCCAATGGGTATCATCATTCAATAATTTGAGATCATCTCACAACAGCAAATTTACCAATCTTTTCATCACTCTCATTATCGGATTGGTCTAACATTACAATACGGTAAATATAAACACCGCTTGATAAAAAATCTCCCGAAAAATCCCGTAAATTAAAATCGACACCGCCGTTACCATCATTTTCTTCCACTTCTCCAACCTTGGTTCCGTCTAATGTCCAAATTGTTATTTTAGCGTATTGCGGCAGATTGGCAAATGTAACGTTTGTTATTCCTGTTCCAATTTCTGCAGGATTAGGATAAACATAAACGTCCGAAAGATCATTTGCGAAACCTGTTAATACAATATAACTTCCCGCGCCCGAATTAATTTCGATATTACCGGATGATGAAGATGACTTTACATTTTTAATGCGTAATACATATTCTTTCCCTATCGAACCAACCGGTTTTTGACCGTTCAGATTTATTAGAATTGTTTTTTTATTATTTTTATCAATTGTTATGCTCGTTGCCTTATTATCCGGTTCGAATAAATAATTCCCCACATTTTGTGCTGAAGTTTCATCAACATCAAAATTAAATGTTACCCGTATTAAATATGGATTTTCAATTTTAAATGATGAAATGAAAAATTCCTGGTTTGCAATTGTTGAATCCATTGTAAACTGAACTATACCAGACTCAATTGGCGAACCGTAAAAATCTTTTAAGTCTTTTATCAATAACTGATTATTGCCAATAGGAATCGGCTCTCTGAATGTAAGTAAATATGCAAATTGATTTGCAGGAGCAACGGAATTAGGAATCCCAACATTCATCAACTCAAATGCCTGCAGGTTTTCAATTGTATTGTTCATCTTTTCTGAAAAAGTTACTGTAACCGTTGTTGCACTCAACGCTTCGGCTGAAAGTACTTTTCCCGGTACGTGAACGTAAATTTCAATTGGTGAAGATAGATTGGAAAAAGGAATGAATTTGATTGGATCAAATGCCTGCACTGCATAATAATAAGTGGTATTGCTGTTCAACTGCATATCCAAATACTCATCCGTAAGAGTTGAGTCAATTAGTTCAAGATTGTTCCGCCCCGTGCCTCTGTACACGTAATACTGATCAACATTGCCATTCCACGTTAATTGCACTCTGCTTGAGTCTACGCTGAATCCATTTAAATTGTACGGTGTGTTAGCCATTATCGAAACTGCAAATTCGTAAAACTTTATGCCATCAGCTGTTGGAAAAGCAATTTCAGGTACACCATTTAAGTTTAGATCGCCCACAAAAACCGAATTGGAATTTATATTTTCCTTATAAGAGATAACCCTATTAATTCCGAAATCATATTTAAAGATAAATGAATAAGGAAACATAAAAACAATAAGTTCGTCACTAAGATCATTATTTAAATCAGCAAAGCGTATGCTGTTTTCAGAACGCTGGAACGCTGAATTAAATTCGCTTGCAGCATCAATCAATACCTGATCGTAAAGGATATTAAAATTATCACCAATCAGGTTAAAAACAATTAAACGATAAAACGGAGCGATATCAACCTGCCTGATGGAATGCAGAAGTACAGCTAATTCATCTATACCGTCACCGTCATAATCTCCTGCTGCAATAAATGCTGCTGAACCAATAAATCCGGTCGTTAGAATACTTCCCTGCCGGTAATCATCTGTACCGAAAATTTCGTAACTGAAAACATCACCATCTAAATCAACTGACCAAAATTCATTTCTTCCATCGCCATTAATATCAGCTATAACACCATTTGGTGCATCTATTACATTATTCCCAAAAGATTTTTCTGTAAAGTTTACTAATCTAATAGGATTAGTTAAGCTTAAATCGTTATTAACTTTCCAAACAGTAAACGAAGTGTCGGAATCAACAACAACTATTTCTGTTTTACTATCACCGTCTATATCCTCTGCCATCACAGGCCAAAAGTCTCCTGTCTCTTGTGCAAATTCTTCTGTAAGTGAAGACGAACCTTCTGATGTTTGTTCGTAAATAAATCCATCTCGAATGAAGAAAGCAAGTACATCATTCAGCCCGTTATTGTTAAAATCTCCAAAGTCGCGCACTATTCGTTCATCTAATGAATCTATTTCTTCAAATGTATCGTTGTTAAGTCTAAATAAAGAAGAAACTGTCGAACTTGTAATTTCACGCAAATAAATTTCTCTTAAATCAGTTGTGGTTAGATTAACCGGGTCTTCAAAAATACTACCTGAAGGTAATGAGTATGGCAGTTCTGTTTCTCCGGAATATTCAGCTTCATACCTTGTTGAAAAAAGAAAATTTGAACCCATATCGTTAACGATAGTTGTTAAGCCAACCAGGTTTTCCGCTTCAAAATATATTTCATAAGCCGAGTTTTGTTGTATAAGCTGCCGGGGAATAAATCCGTAATGCAATTCTTTAATAAATTGATTGTTAGTTGTAAAACCATCGAGAGTAATAAAGTTAAAATCTGCATCGGTTACTCTTCTGTAATACATTCTTACCAGCGACGGTTCGTCTGTGAACATTGCTGCAAGTATGGTTGTCTTATCACCATAATAAGCCGGTCCTACTGAAATTAGTTCGGTAACAGGTGGTGTCCTGCTGATATGAAAATTAACACGTTCTTCAAGTGTTCTTGCATTGCTCAATTGAACTACGAGACGGAAAGCATAAACGGTATCAGGCAGTGATGAAATATCAAGTGTATAAATGTCTTGATTAGAAAACTGGGTAATTTCATTATCAATTAAAGAAATCCAATCATCAGGATTATAACCTGTTCCGTAGTATAATGAATAACTAACGAATGAGGGTGATAGCACGGATGCATTTACGGTTATCTGGTCTTCAAGAGTTGCAAAATCTTGTGTAGGACTATTAATCTTGATTACAGACGGAGCAATAACGGTTAATGCTCTGAATAAATTCAACCTCCCTGCCCCGCTTCTTAAATCCCATCCAGGGTCTGCGATATCGTCTGTAGTTGATTTAATAATCTGTTTTACTTCTTCATTTGTAAAATGCTGTAATGATAGAATTAATGCAGCAGTTGCAGCAACATGAGGAGTGGCAGCCGATGTACCGCTTATAGATGCATAGTTGTTATTTCTCGCTGTAGTAATAATTGAAGAACCCGGAGCAACCAAATCTAGTGTTGATCCATAATTGGAATTTGAAGCAACAAAATCATCGATGGTTGAATTTCCAACTGATATTACTTCTGAATAGCCGGAAGGATAATGAGGTGCTGTGGAACCGGAATTACCGGAACTTCCGACGAGAACAACTCCCTGCGCATATGCAAATCTTATAACATCTCTTAGCACTAATGAAAAAGCATTATCACCGAAACTCATATTAATAACTTTAACACCTATCTGTACAGCGTAAAGAATAGCAGCAGCAACATCATCTTCTTCACCAAAGCCGGCTGGATCGAAAGCACGTAAAATTACAATTTGAATTTTTGGCGCTACACCAGCAATACCTGTTATATTGTTAACTTCGGCACCGGCAATACCGCCAATATAGGTGCCATGTCCCTGTTCATCCATCGGATCATTATCCCAGTCGAGATAATCACCACCGCTTGAATCGAACGGAAACCCAACACGGTCTGTAAAATCCCAGCCGCGAAAATCATCCACAAAACCGTTACCGTCGTCATCAATTCCATTTGAGCTTTTGTCATTACCATTTGCATCTATTCCCATCTCTCCGGCATTAAGGTAAATTTTATTTTGAAGATCGGGGTGCAGATAATCAATTCCCGTATCTATTACAGCAAGAAGAACCGTGTCAACTCCTTCAGTATTATCCCAGGCATCAAATGCCTGAATTTTTTCGAGTGCCCATTGTTCACTTAATAAAGTATCGTTGGGAATAATATCCATCTTGTAATTAGTTGATTTTTGAATGTACTCTATTGCCGGATCAATTTCCTTTAAACCATTAATGTTTGTTTCGAGCACGGACTTATCAAAAGATACTTTAATTATCCTTGAGAGAATTTCAATTTCTCTCCCCAATCCTTTAGCAAGGTAATTAATAGATGTTAATTCCGTATCAAGAGGAGAATTAATTCCAGAAGGCATAAGTTTTTGTTGTGTAATTTTATAATCGATCTCCTGAATTGCTACACTGTTTTTGTACTTAATAAAGTAAGTGTTTTGTGAATGAAGATTAGACATGGTAAGAAATACCCCAATCAGGATGAACCAGAATTTATACTTCATATATTTCCTTATTGAAGTTAATATCGACGGCTATTGGGTAATTGCCGGAAAAGCATGCATGACAAAAGTTATCTTTACCGGCTTCAGAAACCGCTTCGAGCATTTCATCATTTGTAAGGTAGTGTAAAGTATCCACACCTAAATATTTTCTTATTTCCTCTATGTTATTGTTAAAACGATGAGCAATTAATTCTTCTTTGCTTGGAAAATCCATTCCGTAAAAACACGGATGGGTAATTGGAGGTGATGAGATACGAAGATGAATTGATTTAGGATTTGCTTCTCTAATTAGTTTTACCAATTGTTTTGATGTTGTTCCTCGTACGATTGAATCATCAACAATAACAACTGTTCTTCCTTCCAATACCCCTTTAACTGTATTGAATTTTATTCTTACGCCAATCTCGCGCTTACTTTGTCCGGGCTGAATAAATGTTCTTCCGATGTAATGGCTTCGTATTAAACCGATTTCTAATCTACATTCAACACCGAGTTTTTCAAGCTCGGTTTGGTAACCGAGGGCAGTCGTGTTTGAACTGTCAGGCACACTTATAACAATAACTTTTTTATCATCTTCATTATAAACAGGATGATTACGTGCAAGTGATTTGCCTAAACGCCTTCGCATTTTATCAACGTTGTGTCCAAAAATAAAGCTATCAGGTCGCGAAAAATAAATAAACTCAAACACACAATACTTTCTAACTGGAAGATCATCATTAAAATAAAATGATTTTATCTCGCCTTTATTCAAAGTATTGTTATCAATAACAACCAATTCACCAGGTTCCACTTCCCTTAAAAAATCAGCTGTTACAATATCGAAGGCACACGTTTCAGAAGCGATTATGTAGGAACTGTTTAATTTTCCGATTGATAATGGGCGAAAGCCATGCGGATCCCTTACCGCAATAAGTTTATCATCAGTTAAGATAACCAAACTGTAAGCACCTTCAATTCTTCCGATTGCTTCTTTTATCTGATCAACCTGATCATCTAACCTGCTGCGCGCAATTAAGTGAAGTATAACTTCGGTATCGCTTGTTGTTTGAAATATTGCACCTTCATTAACGAGTTCCTCTCTCAATTTTTTGGCGTTTGTAAGATTTCCGTTATGTGCAATAGCAATGTTTCCAAGTCTATAATTAACAACAAACGGCTGAATGTTTTTACGCGATTTTGATGATCCGGTTGTAGAATATCTGTTATGACCGATTGCAGAATTCCCCTTCAGTTCATCAGATAAGATATTTGAATCTTCAAATACCTCTGAAACCAATCCCACACCCTTGTGAATCAGAAATATAGATTTACCTTTTTTAGAAATATCTTTTGTTACGATTCCGCATGCTTCCTGTCCCCTGTGCTGTAAAGCATGCAATCCATAATATGTTTCCAAAGCAGATGTTGGTGAACCAAAAATTCCGAATACACCGCAAAAGCATTTTGGTTTATCAGAAATAAATTTGTATTGCATTAAAAATATTTCAGCAGATTGATAAAAATTAGGCGTAGAAATAAACAATAAAATTATCAGTAAAAATAGAATTGTATCAATAAATAAAAAAGGGAGATTTTGCTGTACCGGTACAAATTAAAATGAATTTGAATGTCTGTTCTCAGTTTTGTGTAAAATGTATTTTCAGAGCACAATTCATTTGTGAGAATTTAATCTACTCTCTTTCAACTTTACCTCCCCAATTAATTAAGGATGAAGAAATAAATTCAATTATCTTTTCATGTTCTACTTTCCCCGAACCAGTTACTTCCACCGGTTTACCGAAATCAATATAAATTGGTTTATTACGATGTATGGGACCAATATTTTTTAAGAACTTTCCATGTCCCCAAAAATCTGTTTTTAGTGCGATCGGAAAAACCTTAACATTTGCCTTCTTTGCCAGTTTTACACCGAGAGAGTTAAATTCCGATGGAATAAATTCATCTTTCCTTGTACTTTGCGGAAATACGACTATTGAAATTCTTTTTGCTAACAACTCAGGACCTTCCGTCATCACCTTCTTAAAATCCTCTCTTGAGTTTGTTCTTCCAACAATAATTGGTTTTCTGGCTCTCATTATCGGAGCGAAATATCCATGTTCTACAAGACTATTTTTAACAATAAAAGTAACATCCATAAATGGAGCAATTATCCCCGGGAATACCATAGTTTCAAGCGTACTCATATGGTTACTGACAAAAACAACGGGTTCTTTACAGCTATGTATCCTATCCAATCCTGTAATATGGAATCTACCTCCACATTCTTCAATTAACCTGAAAATATCATTCGATGTAGCTACCCAGGTTTCTTTATCATAATTTCCTTCTAATGCTACTTTACGGTCTCTCAGTACAAAAGAAATATATCTTATCATAAAATAGAATCGGGTGTTCAGTGCAATCCTGTCTAACAACTTACGGGGCATATCTTCGTTGGTATGATATGAATGCGATGGGAAATAAACCTTACTCAACTTACTTTCCTATTAATTTATCCAAATAAAATCAGATAATTGTGTTTCGTAAATTAAATAATTATAAAATAAAAATTATCTAATAAAAATCATCTCATCGAAGCAAAATATAAGAATGAATGCAAAGATGATTTTCCTTGATTAGCTAAATCTGATTCCATGCCCAAATCCTGTCACGTATTTCCTTAGGAATTGGATGTCCACATTGTTTCAGAGTTAGAAGAATGTTGCCACGGTGATGTGCTTCATGACTGATCAAATATCCTAGCATTGTTACTACACCTCTTTTAAACCCTCTAATTTTACCGTCGTCATTAACTCCTCTTTCAATCCATTTAGCCATGGCTGCAGCAGAATGAGTTAATTGTTTTTTTAATAATGCCTTATCAACTTTGCCATTCGGATCTATCCTGCTTTGTCCTTTCAGCAAATCTTTTGCATATTTTTCAAATCTGTATATCCTGTTATTATGTATATGAGCAAATTGAAGTGCAACATTTCTTCCTCCACGTTTAGATAAAGTACAATTCATCCCTTCAGTACTAATTGCATCGATCAACATCAGGTTTACCCTGTTGTTGATATACCAGGTTTCAATTATTTGCTGTTTCATATGTTTATAATTATTTATTTTTGTTCCGACTTGCCGGGAAACTCGTCCTGCTCAAGCAGCACTCCTTTCATCTTTTTATTTTTAGGTTTCTTCAACCACAATCAGACCGATACTTTTGAGATTGCTACACTTTGTAATGCTGATTTTCTTTTATAAAAGTAATTATCTAAGGATAAGGAGATTGAAACGAAAAAGGAATAAACGATTAGGATAACAAGCACCAAAACAACCAATACCAGCGATTGCTCTTCAGTCATTAATCCTTGCCACATCTGAATGAAAAATACTGCACCTACAAGAATCGGGATTTGAAGAAATACTGCAATACGGATTAAAAGTCCAAGAGTTAATAATAAGCCGCCAATAAGGTGGATTATATTTATATAATAATACCACCAGTACAAATTATTTTGTCCGGCTAACTCACTAATTGTTGCAGGATTGGAAAGGAGAATTAAACTGCGTGCGAACAGAGCAACACCTAAAAATATGCTGATGAGTGAATATGCGAGATTGTGATTAGTATTAAACCATTTTACGATTTCATTAGATAGTTTCATTTAACTTCCTTAAAGAATTAATAGTTAATGTAATTTAATGAATTATTGCAAATCTCATAATCTAATTTTCCACATAATAAAAATATTTTATTAAAACTCAGTATTAGTATTAAAGTTTTCTTGCAGTGAAATCCATTCTATTTTTTGCATCAACAATAATTGGTCTAACTAAATATTGGAATAGTTATGTAGAAAAGATAAATTTAGCACCAATTAATTTTACACTTTTAATTTATACAATACTTACTTGTGGAAAATTCAGATACAAATAAACCCAAAATTATTTATGCCGAAGACCAGGAAAGCATTGCACGTCTTGTAAATTTTAAACTATCCAAAGATGGATTTGATGTTATCCTTTTAAACAGCGGTGAAAATGTTGTAGAAAAAGTTGTAGAACAAAAACCGGTATTTATATTGCTGAAAATAATACTCCCTTTTAAGGATGGAATGACAGTATTTGATAGTTAAAAGTAATGAGGAAGTGAAAAATATTCCTGTAATAATGCTATCAGCTCACGGCGAAGAACAAAAAGTGCTGCAGGCATTTAATCGCGGTGCTGTTGATTACATCCAATAACCCTTTTACACGTCCGAACTAGCAACTTGAATCCGTAAAGCGCTGGCATAATACTTGTCAAATTGCTCTGTTAATTTTAAAATTATTACCATAAACGGAGCATTTTTTGCTAGAATTTCTAAACAATGCGGGACATGTTTTAACCGTTGTCTTAATTCTTTTGGCATCTATCTACTTGCTGATTTTGTTTATTCTTATTATCAGAATACTTGAACAACTAAGAGAAAAAAAACAGAGGAATTTTGTTAAAAGATGGGAAGAAAAGATATTTGAATACCTGGCAAATAATGGAAATCCAACCGCAATCATTAATTTATTTCCAAAATCAAATTACAAATACTTGCTGCAAAACTTAAGGGGTTACCTTCAAACTCTTAAAGGAAATGACTGGATTAATCTATCAAAGCTTATAAACGAAACAAAATTATATGATTATTTGCTCTCACAGCTTTGCTCTAAAAGTGAGAAAAAATTTATTTTCGGAGCATACTATCTTGGTCTTGCTAAATCTACCAAAGCAAAATTCATAATTAGGAAAAAACTTAAACATGAAAATGAAATGGTGTTTCTTTCCTGTGCACTTAGTCTAGCAAGAATGAATGAATTCGATTCTCTCGATGATATTCTAAACGAATCAGTCAGATTCAATAATATAAGTAGGGATACTCTTCTTTCTGTCTTGTCAGAATATGATAAATCAGTAAGTGAAAATTTATCTATGCGAATAGATGTTGAAAAGTCCTTATGGTTAAAATCAATTATTATCTCAGCATTACGGCATTTCAAATATGCCCCTGCCGCTACTCTGATCTTACCAATCCTAGTTAAGGAAGAATCAATTGATTTGGTTATTGAATCTATAAAATATTTTGGTGAGATAGAATACCTTGATGCTTCAACAGCGGTAAGATTTTTTCTAATACATTCACGTCCTGAAATTAAAGCAGAAGCAATAAGAACTGCTGTTAAAATTGGTGCTGCGGGACTTGAAAACAGAATTTGGTCGTTAATATATGATACGGACCGAAATGTAAAAGAAACAGCCGCGGAAGCTATGTATGGTTTTTCTGATAACAGCAAAGATAAATTAAATCAACTCGCCTACTCTATGCCAAACACAATCGAATCTTCGGTTGCAAGAATGATAATAAGCGAAAAAACCATACATCTAAATTAATGATTACTATCATTGAAATATTGTCTTACTACAACTACCTTGTTCTATTTTACTTATTGATAATAGTTACCATTTACATCTTTCTTAATCTAGTTTCATTCACAAATATCTCAAAGCATTCTAAGAAAAGAAAATATGTAGAGTTAAAAGACATATTCCGGATTCACAATTTCAAACCTATAACGATTATTGTACCCGCTTTCAACGAGGAGGACAGAATTGTTGAATGTGTTCAATCACTTCTTCAATTAGAATATCCCGATTACCAAATAATTGTTGTTAACGATAGTTCTACCGACGGAACTTTAGAACAATTATTTGAGAATTTTCAAATAAGACAAGCATCATTTTCACCATACTATGAAATTGAGTCGCAGGAAATAAAAGCTGTTTACCTCTCCCCTGCTCATCCCAACCTTGTTGTTATCGATAAAGGAAAAGGCGGTAAAGCAGATTCAATTAATGCAGCTATCAATATTTCGCGTAACCCTCTCATTACTGTTATCGATGTAAATTCAATACTTGAAAGAGACTGCCTGCTTAAAATTGTAAGACCATTTATGGAAGATGATAATATTGTTGCAGTCGGTGGAACTGTACGTATTGCCAACGGCTGCAAAGTTAAAAATGGTTACATTGATGAAGTGGGTCTTTCAAAATCGTGGCTTGCACGTTTCCAGGTTGTTGAGTATTTAAGAGCATTTTTATTCGGAAGGTACTGCTTCGATTTTTTAAACGGAATTCTTATCATCTCCGGTGCTTTTGGCTGCTTCAGGCGCGATGCTTTAATTGAAGTCGGAGGATTTAAAGCAGGTTCTCTTGGCGAAGATATGGAGATAATTGTCCGGCTTCAAAAAGAATTGAGAGAGAAAGATCCCAAAACACGAGTTATTTTTATACCCGACATCGTTTGCTGGACAAAAGTTCCGGAGAAGATAAAAACATTATCATCACAAAGGGTCAGGTGGCAAAAAGGTGCAATTGAAAGTATTCGCCTTCATAAAGCTTTATTTTTCAATCCAAAGTACGGATGGCTGGGAATGCTTGTATTTCCATACTATACATTTTTCGAAGTACTTGGTCCGTTCATAGAAATATCAGGTTACGTTGTTTTTGTAATTTCTTATGCTTTAGGAATTGTTCCGTTTAACTTTGCCGTTGCATTTATTGCGGCAGCATTTCTTTACGGTGTAGTTTTATCTACCCTATCCGTTTGTCTGGAAGAATTATCTTTTAAAAAATATAAAAAAGTAAAACACTTAATAATTCTAATGGTTGCATCGCTCTTAGAAAATTTTGGTTACAGGCAGATGACTGCCTTCTGGCGTTTTAAAGGATTTATAGAATACTATACAGGTAAAAGGGATTGGGGTAAAATGGAAAAGAAAGGGTTTGAACAGAAAAATGAAGAAGTACCTATAAAAAAATTCGAAACATATCAACTTAATATTAAAGACGAAGCTAGTTAATCGAATATATAGCCGCGAATTTAATTTTTTAATTTAAATAGATCACCTGGTCGGAAC
Organism: Bacteroidota bacterium; assembly: GCA_022564295.1. Taxonomy (GTDB): domain Bacteria; phylum Bacteroidota; class Ignavibacteria; order Ignavibacteriales; family Ignavibacteriaceae; genus BMS3ABIN03. The sequence goes on from JADFLR010000024.1 coordinate 15,485, forward strand.
GGCGGGATTTGAACCCGCGACCCCTTGACCCCCAGTCAAGTACGCTACCGGACTGCGCCACGTTCCGAGTATTTATAATTTTGAAACTAAAAGTTCTAAAATACTCTTAATTTCTTCAAGGTCTTTTTTAAGTGATGGTTTGTATGTTTCTTCATCTTGTAATTCAATCTCTTCAACTACCGGTTGTTTAGCAGTGCCGCTAATTGGCGCTGCTTTACTGTGAGTAAAATCTTCTAATATTTTTTTTGCACCTTCAATTGTATACTTTTTATCACGGAGCAATTCTTTAATATACATAATAAGTTGAATGTCTTTATTTGTGTATATCCTGTTACCGGCTCTGTTTTTCTGAGGTTTTAACTGCTCAAATTCAGTCTCCCAATAGCGAAGAACATATTGTTCTATATCGGTTATTTTGCTAACCTCACTTATAGAGTAATACAATTTTTTTATTGAAAGATCTTTCATATGCACGTAACTTACGTTTTAATTTTCAGATGTAACTTCCATAATCACTCCAATTCGTCCTTAAAATTGTAATTGGAAGTTACTTAGCACTTTAATGCAATTTCTTTCTAAAAATAACCAATCATTTTATTAATAGCAATATCAAGGGATTTTAATAAATAAAAACTTTAAGCATTACAGTTAAAGCATTTAATACTAAAAGAGTATAGATAATAACAGAAGTAAAGTTTTGAATATCGTTTTTAACCCATAAACATAAGTAAGTTAGTAATTTATTGAAGCACGAAGTTAACGCTTAAGGTTTTGGTAAGTATTGCTATTTGTAATAATTTTTTCGATAAGATAAACCGCAGCAAGATAACTATACTCTTTAAAGCCAGATATGTAACCATCGCAAACCGTAGCAGTTATAAGGCTCTGTCTGAAGTCCTCTCTTTTAGCAAGATGAGATAGATGCACTTCTATTTTCACCAAACTCACTTCAGCTAATGCATCTCGTATAGCAACTGATGAGTGAGCATACCCACCGGGATTAATAATCAATGCATCGAATTCTTCAGCAGATATTTGTATCCGATCAATTAACTCCCCTTCTATATTACTCTGAAAGAAATTGAATTGATGTTTTGGGAATTCCTTTTTTATTATTTCTTCTAACTTATCAAGTGATAAATCGCCATAATGCTGATTATCTCTTTTACCTAAAAGATTTAGATTGGGTCCGTTAAGAATTAATATTCTCAATTTGTCTCCGCCATCTCATCTATAAATTCTCTTATTTTCGGTGTCAAATAAATTTTATCAACACCTAATTCTTTCAGTGCAGCGGATAAGATCATCACTTTTCTTTGTAGGTTAGTCATCTTATTGATCACAATAACCTTACTCTCCTTAAGAATACAATAGCCACCTTTGAAATCGCCTTTCTCAAAACGTACTTTTGCTCCAAGTTGCGCTGCAAGAGCTTTTAGGTCCTGCAGAGTATCTTCAAACTCTTTTTCCTTAATTTTCATTTTGTATTATTTTTGTAAATGGCTTAAATAATAAAAAGTAAATCAACGAACAATAACTTAGGAAAATAATGATTGGAAAACTGCTTAAAGTTGTAAACCTGTCTTTAATTAATGAGATAACATATTCAGCATCAATAACATCACTAAAATTCAAAGCTGATATAATTTTATAATCAATTGTTAATAAATAAGTCTCAAAAGGTAATGTTGAGTAAACAATTACTGCAATTATAAAGAGCCAACCATTTTCCCTTAAACTTATTTTTGATGATAAAAGAAATATTGTAAACGCAATAATAAAAAATATATATAGTATAAATGTTGTGTTTACAGCAGGAGTAATTGTGACTAAAATCCCACTAAGATTTTGTTGATTTAGGTAAGGCATCATATTCATATCAATATCAAATAGCTGATAACTTATAAACATCCTTTCTGCGTAGGAGCCCAACCAAATTGAGCCGGACAACACTGCTAAGAATGCAAATATTCTATTTAAAAGATTTTGTACTTTCATCTTATATTTTTAATTAATTAAATTAAACTTAAAAAAAATTTATGATTATTGCTTCAATTGATATTGGCACAAATACTGTCCTTTTACTTATAGCAGAAGTTGATAAAGCTTCTTCCAAAATCACTCCCCTTCTTAATGAATATAAAATGCCAAGAATCGGCAGAGATTTAAAAATAAATGAGAATATTTCTTTGGACCGTATTGAGAAATTATTCACTATCCTCTCGGAATACAAATCAATTATAAGCAAATACCACGTCGATGATGTGCTTGTAACAGCAACAAACGCTCTTCGCATAGCCGCTAATTCCACTGAAATTGCTGAAAGAATTAAAAAACAATTATCATGGCATGTTAATATAATTTCAGGCAAGAGTGAAGCAGAGTTCGCATTCCTTGGGGCTGTGCCGGTTTCGAGTAATAATAATAATCTTGTCATAGATATTGGTGGTGGAAGTACGGAGTTAATTCTCGGTAAAGAAAATGATATAGAATATAGGAAAAGCTTTCAGATAGGATCTGTTAGTGCGACCGAAAATTACCTGAAAAATTCTCCACCACTCGATAAAGAGTTAAGTGAATTAAAAATTGAATTGGGAACTATATTTGAAGAGATTAAAAACAAGTTTGCTCCCGATTTAACATATTCAATTGCTGGAACTCCCACGACACTTTTTTGTATGGTAAATGAAATAAAAAGCTTTGATGATTCAGTTGTAGAAGGAGGTATTTTGAAGTATGAAGATATTGTTAGAATTATACAAAAATTAAAAAAATTAACCCCAAAAGAAATTATAAACAAGTATGGCAGCATAATGCAAGGAAGAGAAGATATTATTTTAAGTGGATCAATTATCTTATTAAATATTATGAAGTTATTAAATTTATCTAAAGTTATTGTTAGTTTAAGGGGTATTAGATATGGTGCGATTGTTTCTTTTCTTAAAGGAATGAAAAATAAAGGATAATTATTTTAGAGTTCGCTCTAATAACCAAATTAGCCAACATGTCATTCCTGCGAAAGTGGGAATCCTTTAATAAACTAAAGTTTATAAATTCCTGTTTTCAAGGGAATGACTTTTTTGTAGAAGACTCATTTTATAGTTTTTAATTTTTTGGTTGGAATGAAACCCGCTCCCATAGTTTAATAGTACTGCATAAAAGCAATTTCCAATACTTCTATATTTGTTTTAGGACCTCGTGAAAATTATAGAGGAAAAAATCTATATCATTTTTGGTTGTTATAAGAGGAGGTAACAAACGTAAAACATTTTTATTTGTGCAAGTTGCCAGTACATTTTTTTTCATTAGCTTTTCAATTAACAAAGTACAATTATCATTCATCTCTACACCAATCATAAATCCGAGTCCGCGGATCTCTTTCATTTTATCCGGAAATAATTTTTTCAATTCCACAAGCTCGTTTTTAAAATAATTGCCCAATTCTTCAGCATTTTTCATTAATCCATTTTCAAAGACTTCTTCAAGTACAATTAATCCCGCTGCACAACTAACGGGATTGCCACCGAATGTAGTACCGTGTGATCCATACGAAAATGATTCATTAAATTCACTCTTTGTAAGCATTGCTCCTAATGGTAATCCCCCGCCTATTGATTTTGCAATTAAGATTATGTCAGGCATAAATTCAAAATGATTAAATGCGAATGGCTTCCCCGTTCTTCCCACACCGCTTTGGATGCAATCAGCAACGATTGCAAAATTATATTTTTGTTTTAATTCTGTTAACAACTTAACAAACAGAGTTGAGATTAATTTTACTCCACTTTCTCCCTGAAGAAATTCTACAAAAACTGCAGCGGTTTTTTCATTTATTTTCTTTTGTAAATCTTCTTCATCGTTAAATTTAATTGTACTAATTTTTGGCAGTAATGGTTCAAATCCTTTTTTATATTCTTTACGATCAGTCAAGCTTAAAGCCCCGTATGTTCTACCATGGAAAGAATTAGTTAATGAAAATATTTCACCTTCACTCCCCTTTAATCTGCGAATACCTTTAATTGCAGCTTCAACAGTTTCTGCACCGCTGTTTGTAAGAAAAACTTTTGACATATTAGAATATTTTAAAAGTTTAGTAGTAAATTCTAATTGAATGTCGGTAATAAAATAGTTTGAAAGATGAGAGAATTTAGCTGTCTGTTTGTTTATTGCTTCAGTAATTCCGGGGTGGGCGTGACCTAAAGCATTAACTCCCAATCCTCCGATAAAATCGAGATATCTTGTTCCATCTTTAGCAATTAAATGAACACCGTCTCCATGAGAAATATTGATCGGGATTCTCTTATAGGTTCGAAGAAAAAGTTTTTCCTCTTCTTTTAATAAATCTTTCATCACAATTATTTATACTGTGAAAATAAATTTTGAAGAGTAAAACAAAATGACAGACAAACAAAAGTAGAAAACAAAAGAGTAAATGATACTATAAAGCAGTGAATCGGTTTGAACTTTAAATGCTTTTAAAGTTAGAATAGCAGACCAAAAAATAAGCAGGATTTCAGCCGCAGCAAATATGTAAGCTGTAATTCCTTTGATAGCAAAAGGAGTTGGATTGATTGAAAAAAGATATTCACCAAAGACAACTAATTCTATAATAAAAAGAAAAATTATCCCAAATACATTTGGCAGCAAAGAGTACGTTAATAAAGCAAAATTATCCCGAAACCTTGTAGTGATCTGCAATAATTTATTTATAAAAGTAAAACAGAAAGAAAATAAAATTAAGTAGACAACTAATATTCCAAATATAATTAGATAACTTAAATACAGACTTGTAGTAGGATTGTAAGAGCCGAGGCTAATAAGTGAAATAAACCTGGTATTTACCAACAATTTTACGGCAATAAAAATCAGCAGGAAACTTATAAAATTTTTATGCTCCGAAAATACAATTAGCTCCAGCGCTTTTTTAGGACTTTCGATCAGTAAACCTATAATATTCCACAAATCGATGTTAAAAACTCTTTCGCGAACAATCGAATTGCAATTTATACATGTGTATACATATGGGGGGTTTTCAGTCGAACAATTTGAACAGTTAATTCTATTTTTCATTTAATATAATCTTCTTGTATATATCGTCAAATAAAAAATTAAAAATGATAAGTTATTTTTAATCTCGGTGTGTGAATAAGATAATCTTCTTCAACAGAAAAATCAAAAAGTTGTGCGCCAACAAATGCATCAACTAAATTAAGCAAGTAAGTTATAGCAATGTAAATAGTAAACTGATCTCTTTGATCACGATAAAAATCTCTTTTCAGCTTATCATTAATGTTTCCTGTTAGAATAAAATTATCTCTGTAAGTTTTATAATTATCGTTATTAAGGATCCATTGCGAACCAAACCAAACCAATAACCCCCAGATCGCAGGAATGTGCCAATAGTTTTCGGTATAGAACTGTCCCCACCCGGGAAGTATAGCACTTCTGCCGACTGCACCCCATGATGATTTTTGCATTTGAAAAGTTTGTTCGCCGGATGAAATGGACGTATCACTAACAACTTCCTGCTGTGCTGTAAGTGAGGTTTTAAGTAAAAAAATAATAACTACAGATTTAATTATAATTTTTATCAATGATCTCAAACAATTCAAATAACCTCTCAAGTTCGGTTGATGAATAATACTCGATTACAATTTCTCCGCTGCCGTTCTTTCGTTGTTTGCACGAAACCTTTGTACCAAATATCTTTCTTAATTTGTCTTCAACATCATTCAAATTTGCCGAAGCAGTTTTAGGAGAGATTGTAAAGGATTTTTTACCGGTTTTGGTTTTAGCAGTTACATAAAATTCCTTAACTAGCTGTTCTACTATTCTAACCGATAAATTTTTATCTAATATCTTTTTAAGAATGCTAAGCTGTGCGGTATTATTCGGCAGATTTATTAGTGCTCTCGCATGTCCAGCAGTAATAGTACCAGAAACTAAACTTCGCTGAATTTTTTCAGGCAGTTTTAGTAACCTAATTGAATTAGCGATTGTGGTTCTTTTCTTTCCAACTTTCTCCGCAATTTGTTCCTGTGTAAGATAACATTCATCCATTAATCTTTTAAATGCGGTTCCAATTTCAATAGGATTAAGATCCTCGCGCTGAATATTTTCTATTAGTGCTAATGCTAACATTAATTCGTCAGAATCAATCTGGATTATGTAAGCAGGAATTTCTTTGTATCCAATTTCGCGGAAGGCATTTAATCTTCTTTCACCGGAGATCAACTGGTATTTATGATCGGGAGTTCGCCTCACGGTAATTGGTTGGATCAATCCGTTGGAAAGAATTGATTTTTTCAATTCTTCCATCGCTTCAGCATTAAAATCGGTTCTTGGCTGATAAGGATTGCGTGAAATAAAATCAACGGATATTTTTGCTAGAATATCCACCTGTTTGCCGTCATCATCTCTAAGATTTTTAAAATCCTTTTCCACATCACTATTCTTTACATAGTTTTGTGGTTGGATGAGAGCATCAAGTCCTCTTCCTAATCCGTGTTTTATTTTACTCATAGTTAATTTGTTTTAATCTCTTTAGAATTACGCTCTAATAATTCACTAGTAAGAGCCATATAATTTTTAGCTCCCGTTGAAATTGCATCGTAATGAATAATCGGTTTTCCGTAACTCGGCGATTCTGAAATTCGTACGTTTCTGTGAATGACTGTTTTATATACTTTATCACCAAAATATTTTCTTACCTCTTCAGCTACTTGGTGAGAAAGGTTTAACCGGGTATCGAACATCGTAAGCAACACACCCTCAATGGCTAATCTCGCATTGTAATGCTTCTTAACTATATTAATAGTATTAAGTAACTGCCCTAATCCTTCGAGCGCAAAATATTCACATTGCACAGGAATTAAAACTGAATCGGATGCTGTAAGTGCGTTTAATGTTAGCAGACCCAACGAAGGCGGGCAATCAATAATTATATAATCATATTTACCAGTAACATTTTGCAAAGCATTGTGCAGCAACTTTTCCCGTCCTTCAATATCAACCATTTCAATCTCTGCTCCCACTAAATTTATGTTAGACGGAAGAATATCAAGAAATGGCATATATGAATCAATAATTATATCATTAATATCTTCATTTCCAATCAGTACTTCATAAACAGAAGGATTGTAATTTGTAATGCTCAAACCTGATGATGAGTTTGCCTGCGGATCAATATCTAAGAGTAGAGTTTTCTTTTCGGCAGCAGCAATTAGTGAGGATACATTTATTGCGGTTGTTGTTTTACCGACTCCCCCTTTCTGATTTGCTATGGAAATTATTTTTGTCATTAAGTTGTATTAATATAAACTTTTCTAGAAGAATTCTTAAAAATGGATTTTTAAAATAGCACTTCAAACTTTATTTTCATAGGTATTTGACATCTCTGGCACAATAGTTTAACTAAAGGTTACTTATATTCAAAAAATTTTTATGTATGAGTAATTTTTTTTTATTTCATCAAACTTAGCAACTCAACTCCCTTTTCTCTGAAAGAAAAGGGGGTTAGGGAGTTGAGTTAATCTCATAACTTAGCGATAATTATTAATGGTAATCCATATTTTTTTTTAAATTCATATATTAATAATTTATTTTTGATAGAAGCACTACAATTCTATCTCTTCACCGTATTCCATTACAATGCAATTAATACCATTTGTCTCTGCCTTTGTTTTAAATTCATTTGGGTCAACTTTAATAACAGGAAAAGTGTTGTAGTGCATTGGAATTGCAATTTTGGGAGCAGTAAATTCAACAGCTTTTACTGCATCGGTTATTCCCATTGTAAAGTTATCTCCAATAGGCAGCAGCATATAATCTATTGGAGTCATCTCACCTATAAGTTTCATATCATAAAACAAGCCTGTATCTCCCGTGTGATAGATATTTTTACCATCAATACTAACTATAACTCCTGCCGGTTCACCTGCATAAGAGTTATCCGGTGTCATCGAACCGTGATGTGCAATTGTAAACTTAACTCTTCCAAATTCAAAATCGTATCCTCCGCCAATGTGCATATTATGTGCCTCAAATCCTTTTGCTTTACAATACTCGGCAAGTTCATTAACACATATAAATAAAGGGCTACATCTTTTTGCTATTGAAAAAGAGTCGCCGATATGATCGTCATGTGCATGGGTTAATATAATGTATTCTGCATCGACATCTTCGGCTTTAACAGGTGAAGTTGGATTGCCATCTAAGAATGGATCAATCAGAATTTTTATGCCGCTGTTTGCCGTTAACTGAAAGGATGAGTGCGAAAAATATTTTAGTTTCATGATAGTCTCCCTTATTTAATTTAACAATTTGCTAAAGTCTTTTAAAGATTTACTGTGAAGAAATTTCATTAATTCAAGTTCTAATTTATTCTCAAGTGTTTTTCTTTTCTCTTCAATCTTAGTTAATACTAAAAGACTGACTTTGACGTGCTCTTCAGAAATTAAAGACGAAATATTTTCTTTAAATACATCTAGGTCGCGAACTAAACCTGAAGAATCCTGAAGGTTTTCTATTATACTATAAAATCTTAAAAATATTTTTCTATCGAAGCAAATAATAAATAATTCCATATTATAACGCACTCTTCTCAATGCAATTCTTATATCGTGTAGATTCTCAACATTTCTTTCATTAAAGTAATCATCTATTTTATTTATAAGATGATCTAAACGCGTCTTCAAGATAATTTTTGAAGCATTGCAAAAGCTTTGCCTCTTTTTGATTCCATCAATTTCCCACTTCTTTGTTTTGCTCATACAACCCTAATTAAATAATACTTTTATAAAATTGAAAGTAGTTTTAAAGGGACTCATTTTACTTTCTTCATTTCCGTAGATGGTAGAGATGTCTGTAAACCCAATTTTGTAACCTTTACGGGATGCTTTAATTATTATCTCGCTTTCAGCATCGTAACCATTTTTAACTGTTTTAATATTTTTTATTACTTCAGCTCTGTAAGCTCTAAAGCCGCACTGGCTATCAATTATTTTTTTTCCGGTTTTCAAGCTCAGTAAAAATGAAGTGATTTTATTACTCATCCTTCTGTGCAAAGGCATATTAACTAAATTATTTAATCTATTACCGATAACTATATCATAATTATTCAGTTCATAAATGAGTAACGGAATTTCATCTGGCTTGTGCTGCAAATCTGCATCAATTGTAATTAATTGAGTATAACCTTTCTTAACTCCTTCGTTTAACCCTTCTCGCAATGCAAAACCTTTTCCACTGTTTACTTTAAATTTAAGTAAAGTTATATTCATATTTCCAGGAATTTTTGAAGAGGAATCATCCGTCGAACCATCATCAACCGCAATAACACAATCAACATACTGCAGAGTATTGTTTATAATTTGATTAATCGTTCTGCTTTCATTAAAAAACGGAATAACAGCAGCAATATTATTTTTGTTTTCTAAGTTGTTCAATTATTGCCTTCCATCCTTTTAAAGGTGGAGTTTTAAATGCCGATTCAATTTTGTTTTTCAACGTATCTTTAGATAAGCCATGAGAAAGCTCACCGTTTTCCGCAATAGAAATACCACCTGTTTCTTCCGATACGATAATACTTATTACATCTGCCTGTTCGCTTATGCCTAAACCCGCCCGGTGTCTCATTCCCAACGATTCACCATCGACCTTTGTTGTATTAGATAACGGAAGCGTTGCACGAGCAGCTTCAATCACATTGTTTTTAACTATTACTGCTCCGTCATGCAAGGGCGAACGAGGATAAAAAATTGAAGTTAAAAGTTCTTTGCTCAATCGTGCATTCAAAATCTCACCTGTTTCTGTGTATCCCCGTATTCCCGTTGAACGTACGAGAACTATCAATGCTCCGTGCTGCTGCTGAGAAAGTTCGAAGGCAGTATCGGCAATTATTTGTGCTTCTTCCGGTTCTTCTGCTTTTGTAAATATCCTGAACATCGGGTTACGTGCAATCATAACCAGAAGTCGTCTTATTTCCGGCTGAAATAAAATTACAAACGCAATTACCCAAATATCTGTTAACAAACGAAGCAGCCAGCTTAATGCTTTTAAATTAATTGCTTGGGCAACAAATGAGATCATAAGAATTATCATCAAACCAATAAATACCTGTGCTGCAATTGTGCCGCGCAGCAAAGTATATAATTTATAGACGATGAAGGCTACAATAACTATATCAACTATATCGCTTAACGTAATTGTTAAAAAACCTATTTTGAAAAGTTCAATCATTCAAAGGTAATATTGTTAGTTTTATTAAATAACTCTCTTAACATCACACCATTTTTGATGTTATGAGTTCTTATTATTCTTGCGCCTTTGTAAATTGATAGAGCTTCCATGATGGAAGTCGGAGTATCCCGCTCATCTACCTCTAAGTTAAGAGATTTGCCGATAAACGATTTTCTCGAAACTCCTATAGTAATTGGATGGGCAAGAGATTTAAAATCATCAAGTCGGTTTAGCAAATTAAAATTATCTGCTGTTGTTTTACCAAACCCAATTCCTGGATCGATAAAAATACTGTTTATTCCTGCTGCTTCGGCTTTTTTAACTTGTTTGTATAAATAATCATAAACTTCTTCAACAACATTTCCATAAATCGGAGCGTTTTGCATAGTTTGTGGTGTTCCTTTAATATGCATAATAATATAAGCTGCATTGTGTTTTGCAACCGTTTCCATTATTTCCGGTTCAAAAGTTCCACCGCTAATATCGTTAATAATTTTTGCCCCATACTTCAGCGCTTTATCTGCAACATCACGCTTAGTTGTATCAACCGAAATTATGGTACCGGGTCTGTCATCCAATATTTTTTTTAGAACAGGAATTATCCTTTCAATTTCAAATTTTGTATCGATTCTCTCAGCACCGGGTCTGCTTGATTCACCTCCTATATCAATTATATCAGCACCTTCATCAAGCATTATGAATGCATGTTCTACTGCTTTATTTCTATCGTAATATTTTCCACCATCGGAAAATGAATCGGGTGTAATGTTAAGGATTCCCATAATATAAACTTTGTTAAATTCAAACAACTTATCGCCTATACTATAATTAGTTAGATCATAGCTTTCAAAGAAATTTATAGTATTAAAAAGTTTAAGCGATAATCTGCCCGAAGTACTATCAGAAATTCTTCCTGCAATAATTTTAAATTTTCTTATCGAACCAACAAGAAATAAGCTTATCAAATCATCTGAATTTTGAAATTGATATACTTTCTCTCCCTTTTCTGAAATTTTGTTAAACACATATTCGGCTTCTCTTATTTCTAATCCTCTCAACTCAAGCCCAAAAAGACCGTAAGAGTATTTGCCCTTAGAAATAGCATATTTATCGCAATAATATCTGAAAATATTTCCGGGCGATAAATTAATTACTTGTGCTATCATCGTTTTCCACCTAAGATAGAATGCAAAAATGACGACAGAGAGCCGCCATCGTACGTTGATTTCGAAGAAAATAAATTGAATTTTAAAACTTCACTCATTGAGTTATAACTTTTTTTATTTCCATAGTTGCGGCGGAAATATTATCTGCTTTGAATATTGATGAACCGGCTACAAACACTTCTGCTCCAGCTTCGAAAGCGGTTTTTGCAGTTTCAACATTCACTCCTCCGTCAATTTCAATCAGAAAGTTTGCGTTCACGTTGTTACGAAGAGTTACTGCTTCCTTAATTCGTCTTAGTGAATTTGGAATGAACTTCTGTCCCCCAAAACCCGGATTGACTGTCATTATCAATAACAGGTCAATATACTCTGCAACATCAAAAATTGAGCTTACAGGAGTAGCAGGATTAATTACCACTCCGGCTTTAGCACCGAATTCTTTAATTCTGTTAATTGTTCTGTTCAGATGAACAACTTCTTCAACGTGAACAGAAATACAACTTGCACCGGCTTCTATAAAATCTTCCAAATATTTATCGGGGTTTTCAATCATCAAGTGTACATCAATAGGAAGTTTAGTCACTATGTGGGCTGCTTTAACTATTGAAGGACCAAAAGTTATATTAGGAACAAAATGTCCATCCATAATATCGCAATGTATCCAATCAGCTCCGCCTATTTCAACCATTCTTATTTGTTGAGCAAGATTAGTAAAATCTGCTGATAATATTGAAGGTGCAAGTATTGCCATATTTATTCTTCTCTAATTTCTGATTCTGCAGATTTTGTAACAAACAGATCCACTTTCCCACCGGGATTTAATTTATTTCCGCTGCTCGGGTATTGATCGAGAACAGTGTTTGGTAAAAGTGTTTGCGACGTTTGAAAATTAATTTTTCCAATAGATAAAGAATTATCAGCTAAAATACTCTCAGCTTGTGATAATGATTTTCCTATCAAATCCGGAACAATAATACTACCGCCGCTTCTGCCGGCGCTTACGGAAATATTAACAGTTTGACCTTTCTTTAAAGTAGTTCCTTCAGCATACTGCTGATCGAAAATCATATCTTTAGGTTTATCGGAAGGAAGCTGGGTGACTCTGCCTAATTTTAATCCTATTCGTTCCAACGCAAATTTTGCATCCAGCATTGTCTTTCCAATCAACCGGGGAACACTAACCACGTGTGCTCCACCACTAACAAACAAATAAATTTTTCTTCCTACTTTAACCATTTTTCCATCTGTAGGTTTTTGAAGAAATATTATTCCCGCAGGATAACTTTCGCCGTATGTTGTATCAATCACCAAGGGTTCAAAACCAGAATTCTGTAAAAGTTCAATTGCATCTGTATCTTTCATCCCAACTACATCAGGCACAACTGTTTCCGGGGAATCAACATACCAGGGAAGGAAAAACTTATCTATTAAAAGATAAAGCACAAAAATAATAGCGAAGAAGTATAATAATCTTCTTACAATACGGCTTTTTAATAATTTTTTCATCGGTTCAAATATATCAATAGCACATCTGTTATTCAACAAAGTTAAAATCTAAGATTCCTTAAACACTAAATGTTTTACTGATTTATTTGTGATTTTGAATAAACACCCTAATGATATATATTAGTAAAATATTTACAAAAGAAAATAATGTTGCCACTTGTTCAGAGGTTCAAATAATTACTTCCCTTCAATTTAGATAAATTTAAGTTAACCAATAATAATAATCGAGGATTGTTGATGCTAAAGATGTTTTCCGAACACCCAAAGGGATTATATATTCTATTCTTCACTGAAATGTGGGAAAGATTCAGTTATTATGGGATGCGAGCAATTTTAACTCTTTATATGATCACGTCTGTTGCGAATGATAATTCAGGTCTCGGATGGGACGATGCTTTCGCACTATCAATATACGGTTGGTATACAATGGCTGTGTACGTTATGTCCATTCCGGGAGGTATTATTGCGGATAGATGGTTAGGACAAAAAAAGACGGTTTTATTGGGAGGAATTTTGCTTGTATTTGGACACTCGATACTTGCTATAGATGCTATTTGGGCATTTGCTGCCGGTTTAACTTTAATTGTTCTCGGAGTTGGCAGTTTAAAACCTAATATTTCTACAATGGTAGGCGGACTTTACAGAAAAGGCGACCCAAGGAGAGACCATGGATTTACAATATTTTATATTGGAATAAATATTGGTGCATTCTTAGCTTCCTTAGTGGTTGGTGGTGTGGGTGAAATATATGGCTGGCATTACGGTTTCGGACTCGCTGGAGTGGGAATGGTTCTTGGAGTTTCAGTCTTCCTATACGGACATAAATATTTGAAGGATGTCGGTAATCCACCAAAACTAAGGTTGGATACAACGACGCAAATTAAAAAGCCCTTAACAAAAATTGAAAAAGATAGAATGATAGTATTGTTTTTATCGTTTATAATTATTATTGTTTTTTGGGGTTCCTTCGAACAGGCAGGCGGTCTGATGAACATTTATACAAATTCCAAAGTTGATAGGATGTTATTTGGTTGGCAAATACCTACGTCATGGTTCCAATCATTAAATCCATTTTTTATTATGATATTTGGTACTCTTGTAGCTACATTTTGGTTGAAAAGACAACGCTCTAACAAAGAAGCATCAACCTTATTTAAAATGGCTGTAGGAACAATGATAATGGGAACAGGATTTTTAATGATGTCGGGTGCTTCACTCCAATCATCCAGTGCCGGACAGGCAGGAATGTACTGGCTAGTTGCAGCTTATCTATTGCATACTATAGGAGAGTTGTGCGCCTCACCTACGGCTTTATCCTTTATAACCAAATTAGCACCTGTTAAATACGGATCATTAATGATGGGTTCTTATTTTGCGGCAACCGGTCTGGGTAATAAGATTGCAGGCTTGCTTGGCGAATCAGCTTCAGAAGCGGGAGAACTACAAATATTTACAGGCATATTTATTTTTACCGCTGTATTTGGCATTCTTTTACTTGTCTTTTTGAAGAAATTAAAAGCTCTTACGCACGGTGCCGAAGATCTTATAGAAGATAATATTGATAAGTTGAAGGAACCTGAGACTATCTAACACTTGCTTTAAGAGTTTGTTGTAGAACTAATATTTATCATGCTGAACCCGCCTGCGGCAAGCAGGTTTATTTCAGCATCTAAAATCAATTAGTTTTGAGACCTTGAAACAAGTTCAGGGTGACATTTTCAGGTTGTGCAACAGACTCTTAAGTTTTAATAAAATAGAGATAATTTCTTAATTATCCCTTAGTTTATATTTTTTATATAATTACTAATTAATCAATCTCTCTAAACTTACAAGGTTTTAAATAATTAAAATGACTACAGAAAATAAACCTTTCTTTCAAATAATGGGCTCCTTTAAAAAAACATTCTGGATAGCTAGTATAATGGAGCTTTTTGAACGTTGGGCTTGGTATGGAATATTTGCTGTTTTAGCACTTTACCTAACCGGTTCAACTGATGATGGAGCTTTAGGATTTACCCACACAGAAAAAGGGCAGATAATGGGTATTGTTACTGCTATTTTATACCTGTTACCCCTTTTTACAGGAGTAATCTCCGATAAAATCGGCTACAAGTTATCATTGGTTATTGCTTATATAATGCTAATATCTGGCTATTATTTTATGGGTGAAGTTAGTTCATATCAAAATGTATTCTTGGTGTTTTTGTACGTGGCACTTGGGGCAGCGATATTTAAACCAGTAGTTTCAGCTATTATTACAAAATCTACAGATAAAACAAATTCTACTTTAGGGTTTGGTATTTTCTATATGATGGTAAATATTGGCGGATTTATCGGGCCTGCTTTTTCATCAACTTTACGTACACAATATGGTTGGAAGATTGTTTTTATTCAAGCATCAGTTGTAATTTTTATTAATTTATTAATTGTACTTATTTTCTTTAAAGAACCGGAAAGAGTTAAGAAAGAAGAAACAATAGGAGAAGCTATGTCTAGCTCTCTTAAAAATATCTGGGAGGCATTAAAAGATTCTAATCTAACAGTACTATTGATTATAATGGTTGGTTTTTGGACTATGTTCAACCAGCTATTTTATACTTTACCAACTTTTATAGAAGATTGGATTAATACTGCCGCCTTGCATGATTCAATTGCTCAAATATCACCCTGGTTAGCTAGCTTTATGAGTGGCGGTGGTACTTCAGTAAATCCAGAGATGCTAATCAATATTGACGCCGGTGCAATAGTTTTGTTGCAGTTAATAGTTTCCTATTATGTGTTAAAAATGCGGCATGTAAGTGCAATGATATCGGGTTTCATTATCGCTGCAATTGGTATTGGAATAACTTTTTACACTGGTAACGGTCTGTATACAATAATTGGTATTGTGATTTTTGCTATCGGTGAGATGATGACAAATCCTACTTTTTCTTCTTTTATTGCTCTAATTTCTCCAAAGGGTAAAGAAGCTTTGTATATGGGGACTTATTTTGTGCCGGTTTTTGTTGGAAATTTCTTAACAACTTTTGTGTCTGGAAATCTCTATCAAGCTTGGTCTGATAAGCTAAGTTTACTGCAAATGGAGATGAGTAAAAGAGCAATCGATATGCCTGAAATTTCTAAAGGATTTACTAAAAACAATTATTTTACTGTAGCCTCTGAAAAATTAGGAATGACAAAAAACGAAATGACACAAATGATTTGGGATTCATACCAACCTAACAAAATATGGTATGTTATTGTAGGGATTGGTGTTGTTACTGTTTTGGCATTATTTATTTACGATAGATTAATTGTAAGACCTAGAGAAAAACAATTATCCTAAATTAATTTTATCTTAAAAAACGCTTCTATTACAAGAGGCGTTTTTATAAAATGGTAAGTCTTTTGAATTCCAATAAAATAATTTATGAATATTACATCAAACGATTTTTTTTAAACTCAAGATTTAAAGCATCCTGCGGGATTATTTGTTTTATTATTTATAAGTGCTCTTGGGATTGGCTTAGAGAAAACATACTTGCTTTAGCCTGATCCGAACAGAACAGAATTCACGTCGGTCTTCGGATTTGTGATAAATGATTTTCCTCTTTCTTCAAAATTTTTATTGTGATGTCTCTTTCAGCATCATTAATTTTATTCTTGCTCCATAAACTGCTGATTAATATGATGCACGGTGTAAAGTAACAAAACACTAATTAATATTTCAATCCTCCATCTTTGGTAAAACAGAGTTGGGGGATTTTTTTTATTTTAACTGTTATGATAAAGAATTATTTCTACTTGAATAAGTTTGTAATTGAAGCCGGCAAGATTCTCCGCGGGAAGAAGGTTTATAATATATTCACACAGGAAAAGGACAAATTAATTTTAGAGTTTGGAGAAGAAGATGAAAAAATGTTTTTGGAAATGTATGTCAATCCCGGTCAACCGCATATAAACATCAGAACAAGTTATTCCCGTGCAAAGAAAAATACGATAGATGTTTTCCCTGAAGCGTGCGGGCAAATAATATCTTCGATAAAAATAGCGATTGATGATAGAATAATTAAAATTGATTTAAATAGTGCAGCACTCTTTTTTACAATTAGAGGCAAGTACACAAATGTTCTTTTTATTGATGATGATAATACTATCTCATCTTTTAAAAAGTTAGATGAAGATTCATTGAATGATTTATCACAGGAAATCCTTAGTAAAAATTATATTTCTTCATTCAATAATCTTAATGTGAAGTTAGAATCAGACGATTATTATTTTGATATTAAAAAGAAGTATCCAATAATTGGTAATGAAATAATAAAGGAAGCAAAAAGAAGGGATAAATCAGATGATGAAAATAAAAGTTTGATTCTTGAAAAAGTATTAAATGAAATAATTGAGATACAACCGACTGTATTTATAGATGATAACTCAGGAGAAATACATCTGGCTCCAGAAACTTTTGATGTGTTTGAACATACAGAGAAAAAATCATTTGATACTTTAATTGAAGCACAAACATTTTTTCTTTCGAAGAAAAGGTTTATCTCCGAGAAACTGCGGCTCTTAAAACTTATTACAAAGCAACTTGAAAGAGAACTGAAAAAGACGGTAAATAAATTAAATAAGCTGAATACTGTTGTACAAAGGGAAAGCAAAGAAGAAGAGTATAACAGGCTGGGAAATCTTCTTCTTGTAAATATTAGTAAAATAAAGAGGGGTATGGATTCGATTGAAGTTGAAAACATTTATGGTTCAAACGAGATTATAAAAATTAAATTAAATCCAAAACTACCCCCGAAAAAGAACATTGATAATTATTTTAATAAATCAAAATCCGAAAAGATTAGTATTGAAAAATCAAAAGAATTATTAGTGCAAACAAAAATAAAATTTAATGAACTGAAGAAAACTGAAAAAATATTAAAATCAATAGATGATCTTAAAGAACTAAAAGAGATAATGAAAAAAATGAAAATTAAAGATAAGGATTACGTCGAAAGCAAGGATGATATAAAATTAAAATTTAAGCACTACATAATTGATGATAAATATAACGTGTATGTTGGAAAAGACAGTAAAAACAACGATCTACTTACAACACGATTTGCCAAGCAAAATGATTTTTGGTTTCACGCAAGAAGTGTTTCCGGCTCACATGTTGTAATAAGAGTAGAAAATACTAAAGAGGCAATCCCAAAAAGTGTTTTGAAAAAAGTTGCTGCATTAGCCGCGTACCACAGCAAAGCAAAAACTGCGGGAATTGTTCCTGTCACATATACTTACAAAAAGTATGTCATAAAGAAAAAAGGATATCCTGTTGGGACTGTTCATTTGCTGAGAGAAGACGTTTTGCTCGTTAAACCGGAGATACCAAAGGGTTGTGAGTTTGTTGTTGATGAGTGATTAATAATTAGTCCCCCTTTAATAAAGGGGGTGGCGGAGCGGAGCGAAGACGGGGATTTATATAACTTCCAATTCCAACTCTCTACTTTTAATTTGCTTTTTAAAATCTTGCTCAACCAAATGAAAATTATTCAGAACCGGAAGGTCGTTATACCTAATCACTTTTAATTCCAAGGATTCCAAAACACTCTCACGTCTCTTATCATATTCCTCTTTTCCTTCATGGCTTGTGCCATCAATCTCAATTACTATTTTCAGTTTTGCACAATAAAAATCAACTATGAAATGATCAATTATTTTCTGTCTATAAAATTTATAACCTGTCTGCTTCTTTCTTAACAATTCACACCAAAACTTAATTTCTCCTTTAGTTGAATTGTTACGCATTTCCCGTGCACGTTGTTTAAGTGCTGGATTGTATGGCAACTCTCTATAGTTTGTGATTAGTCCTTTACCTTTTGGCATTTCGTTCGTTCTTATTTTGCTTCGAATCCCCCCCCCTCTTTTCGTTCGGGCACTCCCTTTATTATAGGGAAACTTAATAATATTATAAACTTTTTAATATCTAACTAAAAACATATTCTATCAAATCTCAATCACTTCATCGGGTGGAAGGAATTTTGGGTTATGCAAACCATACTTCGCCCACATTATAAATAATTATAATTTAATATCTCCAACTTTCCAGATCAGCACCTTCAGGTGCAGTTTCTAAAATTCTTTTTAGTATTCTTGGCATATACATTTGATTATATCTTAAACGCGAAAGAGCGTTTGGTCTTGTATGATCACCATTCCAGCAATGTTCAGCACGCGGTTCATAATCAATTTCTCCATCATAATAAGGATCGGTCGTACTTTCGAGAAAATCCTCCATTAAATAAACCGAATTGTTCAGATAATAGTTATCCATTTCACCAACGAATAAGTTTATCTTCCCTATGAGTTTCGGTCCAAGAGTTTTCCAGTCTCTTTCAAGAATATATCTCAGATCATAATTCTCTTTCCAGTACTCTGCAATCGAGATGTCGATCTCACCTGTCATTTTATTCCATATCCTTGCGGGATAACCGTCATCACCAACGGGCGAATAAACTGCTTCCCAGATATCCCATTGCTGTCCCGATCTTCCATTTGTTCCGAGTACCAATTCAAGATGATTGATCTCCTCCATAGTTGTTTTAACTTTTCCGAGATAATTTCTTGTTCCGGGTACAGGTGTTTTTTTCCATTTGCTATTAATATAATAAGCGTTTTCGTTTTCATAAATATTTACAGAAGTGTATGCTCTAAAATCAATTGGGTCAGGGCACGAAGCGTAACATCCGTTATACATATCGGGGTAAAATATTTGAGTGGCTATCGCTTCCCATCCTCCAGTTGATCCACCATAAAGAAATCGTGCCCAGCCTTCACCAATTCCTCTAAATTTTTCTTCTATGTACGGAATAAGTTCATAGTTAATCGCATCCCCATAAGGTCCAAGGTTAGCGGAGTTAACTGCGTATGAATCATCATAGTATGGGTTTGCATGCTGAATTTCAATAATTATCATTCTTGGGAAATCATCGCTTATCCAATCCTGATAAAATTTATATGAATACTCTTCTATTGTTTTATTATAAGCAGGTAGATCAAATCTTTCGCTGTATTCCGGATTAAGTTTTAGATTTGGTGGGGTTTCACGCCATCCAAAAAATTTGGCTGAAAAATGACCATGAAAAATCACAATTGGATATTTGGCTTCAAGATGATCCTCAAACCCCCAGGGCAGTAATACTTTAGCACCAAAGAACATTGGTCTTCCCCACCACTCACTTAACATCTTGCTTTTAATCTTAACGTATTTTAAGTATTTAGTGTCAACCGGTTTATTAATAGGTGGAATTTCTTTATCCAATAAGACATTTATTATTTGATCTGCTGAAGGATCGATATAAACTTTTTTTGTTGCACTATATAGATTCCCCGGCTTTTTATTCCAATGCTGTCCCTCTCCTTTATCTGGAGGAAGGTTCAATACTCTGCCATCTGAAAGATTGAAGGTTTCGTATTTATTTAACAATCCCTGCATCCAATAATATCCCGCTGGTATCTCCGCAATACTCTTCAATGGATAGCCAAATACAGAGGCATCTATAAACACTTTCTCACCAGGCTTAATTTTTTCTACATTTATACCATAAATTAATTGAGTATTCTCATTATCATTAATTTGAAATCTCGGTTCATTAGTACTGTCTGCCGAAATCATCAGTAACATTCTGCCATCCAGGGTATCACTATTTTCACTTTCTTCAAACGAAAGTGCGAATCTAAGTTTCGCATTCCTTTGATGAATATCTGTTTGCGCATTTAAATTATAATTTATTGTTAGTGATAATATCACATATAAAACAAAATATTTGATCATTGATCTCTCCTAAAATTTTAAATTGAATTTAAGATCATCATAAAAACATTTTTGCCTGTTTTGATCGTTTCATCAGGCGGAAGGAATTTGGAGTTATGTAAACCGTATCTCTCGCCTTTAGAAGTTCCCAGCCAAAACATAAATGATTTCCATTTCTGTGAGAAGAATCCAAAATCTTCTCCTGTCATTTTATGTCCACAATCCATAAAATTAAACTCTTTTGAAAGAACCGGTTGGAGTTTCTTATATAAGTTTTCATCAACAATTACTTCCGGGTAATGTGAACCCATCGTAATCTGATAATCAACTCCCGTTGTGGTTTTTATTTTTTCAAGGATTGATTTAATCTTTTCTAAAAATCCAATTACCTCTCCCATACTCTTTCCTCTTATTGATCCTTCAAGTTTTGAATAACCAGGTGTTATATTTCTTACATTACCGGCAGTGTATTTTCCTATCCCGAATAGAATTGAATCCCCGGTTTTTTTAAGCAATTCATCAGACTTATCTAGAAACATTCTCATAGCCTTAAATGCATTTTTTCCTTGATCCGGAAAAGCAACGTGTGCACTTTCACCTATAAAATCAATATCAACTTCCAAAGCTGATGCAAATAAAACTCCCGGTGTTGACGCAATAGTCCCTAACGGATATTCATCAGTAACGTGCAATGCAAAAGCATTTTTTATTTGAAACTGATTAAACACACCTGTATTGTAAAACTCCATTGCTCCGCCGCCCGCTTCTTCTGCGGGTTGAAACAAAAAGAGAATATTCCGATTTGGTTTCTTTTTCAAAACTTCTTCTAAAAAAGAATAAAGAATTGAAGTATGTACATCGTGTCCACAGGCGTGCATATAATCATTTGTTGATTTGAATTCAACTTCATTTTGTTCCTTAATTGGAAGTGCATCAATATCTGCACGGAATAATAAAAACTCACCATCATTTACCTTATATTCGAAGAGCACTCCGGTTGGAAACGGGGTGTGAATTTCTAATTCTTCACTTCCAGGTAAATCATTCACATTACTAATAATAAGCTCAGTTGTTTTGAACTCCTGAAAAGAAAGTTCGGGGTATTGGTGTATCTTATGGCGTAGTTGTATTGGGGAAATATTCATCATTGGAATTTTTAATTTATCCAATAATCGTGGCAAACTTTTACAGCTTCTTCAAGCAAATCTCTTTCAACAAGAATGGAAATTCGGAAAGAAGTTGTACCTACGCCGTAATATTCAATATTATTATCGCGCAGAAGTTTTAATGTTTCAAGTAATACAGTGTTGCTGCGGCTAAATCCTTCACCGATAATTGAAAGAGTGGAAAAACTTTCATTTAAATAAATATCATCTTTTAATTTGTTTATCAGAGTATCACGTACCTCTTCCCAATCGTAAATATTTTTTTTGGAAATAATAAATGAGCTTTTGTAACCTGAATCTTTGCCCAATGCAGAGAACTGAAATTCCTTCATTGCAATCTGTTTCTCTTCAAGAAGATGAGCAGCCAATTCTATTTTTGAAGGATTATTTACCAAAACTCTTACAATTTCAGTTTCGTAAACAACGGCGCGCACACCCGACAATTCCTTTTTAGTAACTTCCTTTATAATTGTTTCTTTACCAGGATTAAAAGTGCTCCTTGCATACAAAGATATCTTCGCTTCCTTTGCAAATTGTACTGCTTGTGCGTTTAGAACCTTTGCTCCCGCTTCTGCCATTTCCTGAATTTGTTGGTAGGAAATTTCAGGAAGATGTTTTGCATCTCTAACAACATTCGGATCAGTAGTATAAACTCCATCCACATCCGAGTAAATTTCGCATCTTTCAGCATTGAGTGCTGCAGCAAGTGCGACTGCTGAGGTATCAGATCCCCCCCTACCCAAAGTAGTTATATCTCTTTTGTAACTAACTCCCTGAAACCCTCCAATTACAACCACTTTACCCTTCTCCAGTTCATCCTGTACTCGAACGGGTCTAACTTCAATTACATGTGCATCGTTATGCCGATCATTTGTGATAATTCCTGCCTGCGAGCCGGTAAGTGAAATAGCATCAACTCCCAATTCATTTAAAGCAATACAAAGCAGAGCCATAGTTGTTCTTTCACCAGTACTTAGGAGCATATCCATTTCTCTGCGGGAAGGATTTGGTGAAATCTCCTTAGCCATTTCAATAAGTGAATTTGTTGTTTTACCCATGGCTGAAACAACTGCGATAACATCATATCCGGTTTTTTTAACGGCGGCAATCATTTCAGAAATCTTTTTAAGTTTCTCAACATTTGCTAAACTGCTTCCGCCATATTTTTGAATGATTAAACTCATTATAATTTACGAAGTTCTTCCATTAACTGTGTTTTACTTTTAGTTTTATCATCAACTTTCTTTAGAAGTTTTGCCGGAATGCCTGCCACTACTGTGTTTGGTTCAACATCACTTATCACAACGGAACCTGCGGCAATAACAGCTCCCTTCCCCACTTTCACTCCTTCAAGTATTACAACATTTGCTCCGGTCATTACATCATCTTCAATAACGACAGGTTGTGCGCTCGGTGGTTCAATAACACCAGCTAAAACTGTCCCCGCACCAATATGGCAATTATTACCAACAATAGCTCTCCCGCCAACAACAACATTCATATCAATCATTGTTTTTTCGCCAATCACTGCTCCTATATTCAACACTGCTCCCATCATAATCACGCAATTATCACCTATCTCAACCATATCACGAATAATTGCCCCAGGTTCAATTCTGCAATTATATTTTGTCAGATCTGCCATTAAAATTGCTGAATTACGTCTATCAATTTCAATCTTATGCTTTTGAATATGTTGTTTATTGATATTATAAAATTTCTCGAACTCTGAATATTCGCAGAAAAGAATTCCGGAAACAGATGAACCGTAAAAATCATAATTGCTAAAATCAATATTATCTAAATTTCCTTGAAGATAAACTTTAGCTGGAGTTTTCTTTTTCGCTTCCGATATTTTTTTTATTACTTCGTATGAATCCATTTTAAATCTGACCGTTATTAAAATTATAAAAAAATAGAACGCAGGTGACGCAGACTAATTACGATTAACGCAGATCATAAGTAATCATACTGATCAAAGTCTCATTATTTACTTTCCAAACACAACATCCGTAAAAGAATAAAACCCATTTTTCTTATTAACGACAAATTGAGCCGAGAGTAAAATTCCTTCTGCAAATGTTCTGCGAGATAATGCACGATGAGAAATAGTTATTACTTCACCTAATCCGCCAAAACTCACTGAATGATCACCGGGGACATTTCCTAACCTGAGTGATGAAGTATTTATTTCTTTTCCGTCAAATATATTTTGTATCATCTTTGCAGTTCCGGATGGTTTATCTTTTTTAAATCGATGGTGTGTTTCAGTTATTTCAACATCCCAATCTGATAGCTTTTTATTTGCCATCTCTATTAATTTTAATAATATCTGTATTCCTATTGAGAAATTAAAACATTGCACAATCGGGAATTGCTTTGAATGCTTTTTCATCAATTCAATATTATCTTCAGTGAGACCTGTAGTCGCAACAATTAATGGTTTATTCAGATCACAAGCATATTCAATAGTTGTCTTAAATACTTCTGGTAAAGAACAATCAATTATTAAATCAGGATTATCATTTTTCCACTCATCTTCAAGATCGTAAGCAAAAACTAATTTGTGATTTTTCTCATCAAATAATTTCACTACCTCTGAACCAAGTCTGCCAGAGGCACCGAATACGCCATATTTCATTTATACTTCCTAACAGTTTTAATTAATTTTTCATTAACTGGATTTCTTTTATCAATATTTCTTCAGCTTTTAAAGTTGCATTTGCAAGAGGCAACCGCAGTACATTTTCACTCAAACCCAGATGATGCATTACAAATTTTACAGGAGCAGGACTCGTCTCAATAAACAGTGCGTTCATCATACCAAGATATTTATTGCTAAATTTTTTTGCTGATGAAAGATCATCATTAAGCATTGCATGGGTTAACCGTTTCATCTCTGAAGGATATGGATTTGAAAAAACCGATATCACCCCATCACCGCCCAATGCCATTATCGGTAATGTTTGATCATCATTACCTGAAAGGACAGAAAACGAATCGGGTTTAATTGCAATAAGATTTGCAATTTGGGAAATATCTCCACTCGCTTCTTTAATAGCTACAACATTGTTGCAGTTTTTATGAATACGAATTGCAGTATCCGGTAAAATATTCATACCGGTTCTTGATGGTACGTTATACAGAATTATTGGCAAGTTTGTTCTATCGGAGATATACTTGTAATGTTCCAAGAGACTTGCCTGCGTGCCTTTGTTATAATATGGATTAACTATAAGTAAACCGTCTGCTTTTAAGTCTTCGGCAAGTTTGTTGTTTTCAATCACCTTTTTTGTATTGTTTGAGCCAGTCCCAACTATAACAGGAACTTTTCCCTTTGCCTCTTCAACAACTGCTGAAATCAGTTTTCTACGTTCTTCATATTCAATAACCGGAGATTCGCCTGTCGTTCCTAAAACAATGAGAGCATCAATGTTATTATTTAACTGGTGTTCTAAAATCTTTTTAAGCGAACCAATATCCACCGATAGATCTTCTTTGAACGGTGTAATTAAAGCAGTTCCAACTCCTTTAAACATTTTCTGTCCTGAAATGATTTATAAATTGAAGTAGTGCAAAATATAAAAAAAATATTCGGAACTCTAATAAATAGAATACGACACCATATTTACTAATTTGATTTTTTTCAAAAGTCGGCGTATTAAAAAATGGTTCATTTTTAAGGAAAGATTGTAAGCATATAGTACTGATAAGCAGGATTGTAAAAAGAGCAGTTAAATATTATATTTGCAACTCAAAAATATATGCGTCCTTAGCCTGCCTATGCTAAAGCTTAAGCAGGTAAACTCAATCAGTCTTCATCCGGTAAAACCGGATTACGCCGGACAGGTTGGATAGAGCACTAAATGCTCTTAACTAATATCATAGTTTAATGCGCCCGTAGCTCAATTGGATAGAGCGTCTGACTACGGATCAGAAGGTTAGGGGTTCGACTCCTCTCGGGCGTACTTATTTAAAATTACAATTTTCAAATCTCAAATAATTTTCAATATCCAAATAACAATTGTTAAACTGTTTTTCTATTACGTTTTGATATTTGAGTATTATTTGTTATTTGCTTTTTATGTATTGGAATATTAGTCAGTGTGAATTATTCCACTGATTAGATTATTGTCTAGAGCCTGTAACGATATTAATCGGGAGATCAGAAGGTTAGGGGTTCTGCTTTAGGCATTCTGATTATCTTTTAATTTTTCTCTCTTTCCATTCCAGATTGCCGAACATACCCGAAAATCCTGCAATAATTATATAAGGAACCTGGAGGAATTCGGCAAAGATAAAGGGTTTTAAAGATAGTTTTGGGAATAAAATATTCTTCCCTTTAAATAGTATCAGATATTCGAGGACGAGTTTTATAACTAAGCTCAATCCAAAAGTATAAGCAAAAGAAGATGTAATAAATAATATTAAAAATGGTTGAATTACTAATCCGAGATAGAATAAGTATATCAATATCAAGGTAATAATTAAACGGATGTTCTTATAAAATAATCCTTTACTTGCCCACCGTTTTCTCTGATGATAAAATTCATTTATATTTTTACTCGCTGTAGTTTTTACAATAGATTCGGTGAGGAGTGAAAATTTAACCTTATACTTTGTATCCTTTGCAATCTTTTGCATCAGCAGTTCATCATCGCCGGAAGAAAGATCCATTTGATCGTAAAAACCGTTTACCTCTTCGTAAGTTTTTTTTCTGTATGCAATGTTTGCTGCATTGCAGATTGTCGGTTTCCCAATACCAATTAAGCCTGCTCCAACAATAACTAATCCTGCAAACTCTAACTTTTGAAGTTTTGAAAACATTCCATCATCATCTAAGAATTCAACAGGTCCGGAAATAAATCCGGTTTCATCGTCAATATTACTCAGCATTGAACTCAACCAATTTTCAGCGTAAACACAATCAGCATCTGTTGTGATGATTATTTCACCTGCTGAATTTTCAATTCCATAACGTATAGCTCTTTTCTTATGAGCGTTGGGTGAATAATCTTTTGGTAAAGAAAGTACTTTAATATTTTTTGGTTTTGGAAATTCATTTAATATCTTGAAAGAATTATCCGTTGAACTATCATCCACATATATAACTTCATATTTTTCCTTCGGAAAGTTTTGCCCGATGATGCTTTTAAAATTTGATATTATGTTTTCAGATTCATTTCTGAAGGGGATAATAATGGAGACAAGCTCTTTCGGGTTTTGATTAGGTTGTGTTGGTTTTAAATTTCTTAATCCCATTAAAATAGAAAACAGGAAAAATAAATAATGTCCCACAAGGATAACAAATGTCCCCAAAAGAATATACTCAATCATCATTCTTTTTGAGAAGAAGAATTAAGCCAACCAAAGCCGGCAAAAGTATATTAATTATAAAAAGGAAAATAGACGCATTAAAAGCAACGGAAGGTAGTTCACCGAACTTTGTTAGGAAAAACAGCGAAGCACCTTCACGAATACCTAACTCACCAAACGAAATCGGAGGGATTACAGTTTTAACAAACATTATTAAATTGCCTGCCCATAGATAATTCATGATCTCGGTGTTATGTGAAAAGGCAGAAACCAACAACGCATACTGCAGTAAGAAACAAGAATAAAACAAAATTGAAATAACTGACATTCTAGTAAAATATTTCTTATCAAGTTTGCTAAGTGATTGAAGCTGAAGGAACAGCTTGTTGAAATGCTTTGAGTTGTTAAGTCTAAAAAATAAAATACTGTTCCAGAAATTTTCACTTCTTATAAGAATTGTAAGTAAATAAAATAAAGTAAAAACAACTATAAAAAGTGAGAATACTATATAAACCGAAACTTCATAATAAAAATAGAGGAAGAAAATTATTGCCATCGAACCAAAAAATACTACTATCATCAGCGGGAAAAACTTATCGACCAAAGTAGCAGCGGTTACTTGAAGTAATGGTTTATTCTTAAATGCAATTGCACGACCAAAGTACTCACCAACTCGTGCAGGAGTTATTGATCCGGCGGATAAGCCGTAAAAAAGTGAGGTGAATATTTTGGAATTTCTAGATTCATTAAGAACTGTTTTGCATGTGATTTTCCACTTAAAAAACTGCAAATAAATATTAACAAAGCTGAGAGCAAAGGCAGCCATTAGTAAATTAATATTGGCTCCTTCAATAGCTGTAATAATTTCTTTGTAGTTTATGTACGAGACTAAGTAGTAAAGAATTCCCGCAGCTATTATCAGTTTTACAATAATTATTAGCCACGATTTATTTTTTGTGAGAATATTTTCGCTTACAGTATTTACATTCATACAAAATAATTATTGTTCGATTTCAAATATGTTAACTTTTAATCCCTCCGTGCAATTTGTACACATCGATACAGATTGCCTGTCTCCTAAAATTCTTGCACGAAAATTATTATATTCATCTGAATGCCAAACATCTTTAAAAGATTTTCCGTTTGTTAAACCCAACTCATATTCAGCATCTTTATCGAAACAGCAAGGCACAACTTTTCCATCCCATGTGATCACGGAAGTTCTCCACAATGCAAAGCAATGGTTTTTGATTTTACCTTTAATCCTGAAAGAACCGTTATCAATAATATACCTTCTGTACTTTTTATTTGATGGAAGAAATTTCAAAGCGTTTTCATACGAGGAGATTTGCATTGTTTTAAAAACAACTTTATCCACACCAACATCTTTTCCGTATTTCAAAACCTCATCAAGCTGATGCTCGTTTTGTTTCATCACAATAAATTGCAGCTCCACATAAGGATGTTTTTGATTTAGTTCTTTCTTCTTGTTTATTAATGCTCTAAGTCCTGTGTCTGCCTGCTCAAAAGTTCCACCAATTCTATAATTCTGATAGCTCTCCTCATCTAAACCATCAATAGAGTAAATTAGTTTATCAGGCGCATTCTTTACTACGGTATCTACATTCTTTTCATTAATAAAATGTCCATTAGTGCTTATTGATACATACATGTTCTTTTTCCGTGCATAATTTATCATCCCTGCTAAATTTTTGTTTATGAATGGCTCACCTTGAAAAAATAATTGAACATAAAATCCTGTGCTGCATATGTCATCAATTAATTTCTTAAAATCGTCAGGATTCAATAAGCCCAAAGGTCTTGTTAATGAACCTAATCCAGAAGGACATTCGGGGCATTTTAAATTGCAATGATTAGTTGGTTCGATAGAATAAGAAATGGGCATTCCCCACACAACAGGTTTTCTTATAAGTCTTGCAAGCGTGAAAGACGACATTACTTTTACCGCATTAATCGTCCTTTTAACTGTAAAATATTTTAAGAGATTTATTTCCAATTCAATTTTTTATTATATTATTGTAAAAATAAAGATAATAAGCATAAGATTACCAAACTAAATTTCTTAAGCTGAATTTCTTCATAAACCTGCTGCAATTACAAAAAGATTTGCTGATACCAAAGAGTTTGTTATTAATCATTGTCAGGTAAGTATCTTTTTTTTACTTTTAATGTCAACTTTTCTATTAATTGGAGAATCTATGTTTATAAACTATTGTGATATTCCAGGATATCAAAATTTATTTCTCGATTATTTGTATGAGTTTGATAATATAAAAGATTTTTATAAGTATGATTTCAGGGATCGGGAGCAATATAAAAAAATATTTAAAGGTATAACCGAATCAGATAATACTGTACGCGTAAGATTAAAAAATATTCTATCGTTGCAATATGCTGATCTTAATCTATCTAATAAAACTCAAAAAAATATAGACTTATTAGCGAAGGATAATACACTCACAATAGTTACAGGGCAGCAACTCGGAATACTCGGCGGACCACTGTACACATTTTATAAAATAATTACCATTATAAAACTTAGTAATCATTTAAACAGCAGGTATGATGAATTTAATTTTGTTCCCGTTTTTTGGTTAGAGGGTGATGACCACGATTTTAATGAGGTGAGAGCGATAAGTGTTATTAATAATGATAACCTGCTAAAAAAAATTGGTTATAAAGAAGAAGTTGAGCCAGATGATGCGAAGAAAAGTATTGGTTTAACTGAATTCGATGAATCTATAAATGAATTCTTTAGCCAGTTGGATGAAAATCTTCGTGATACTGAATTTAAACAATCGCTGCTTGATAAATTAAAAACATTTTATGAACCTGGTAAAACTTTTAAAACTTCATTCAGACAACTAATTCACTCTCTCTTTGATGATCTTGGTTTAGTATTACTGGATCCACAGGATAAAGAAATAAAAGATTTGCTGAAACCTGTTTTCCGTAAGGAGATAAATGATTTCAGAGATCATACACAACAGCTTGTTCACATAAGTGCAAAGTTAGAAGAAACCTATCATGCCCAGGTTAAAGTTCATCCGGTAAATTTGTTCTTTAGCACTGATGACGGAAGATATTCGATTGAACCAGTAGATAATGAATTCAGATTAAAACGTAAAAGAAAAAGCTTTACCAAGGAAGAATTATTAGAACTAGTAGAAAATGAGCCAGAAAGATTTAGTCCCAACGTACTTTTAAGACCAATTTGCCAGGACTACATTTTGCCGACTGCTTTTTATGTCGGTGGTCCCAGCGAAGTATCATATTTTGCACAGGTATTGCCATTGTACGATTTTTTTAAAATTCCAGCGCCAATTATATATCCACGTTCTTCGGCAACACTTTTAGAAGCCAATATAAAAAAGACTTTAGACAAGTATGATAAATCTATGATTGAAATTTTCCTTGGGGTTGATGAACTAAAGAGAAAGGTTATAGATTCATTAACAGAAAATAACGTTGATGATATTTTTAACGAAACACAAAATGAAATTGACATTGCTTTTGACCGGCTGAGAGAAAAGCTGTTCGCACTTGATAAAACTATTGCCGATACAAGTAAAAAATACCGGGGGAAAATCTTTAATGCTTTAAATGAACTAAAAGGAAAAGCTGAGCAAGCACAAAACCGAAAATTTGAAGTTACGTTAAGGCAGTTGGATAGAGCGAGTACAATTATCTTTCCGGCAACAAATCTTCAGGAACGGGAAATTAATTTCATTTACTTTGCTAATAAGTATGGAGAGGGATTTTTAAAGAAGATTTTTGATGAACTTGAAATAGATAAATTTGAACATCAGGTAATTGAAATATAGAAAAGTATTGTACTCAAGTTGACCACATTTTTAGGAAACCGTTACACATAGGCACAAAG
Source organism: Bacteroidota bacterium (assembly GCA_022564295.1). GTDB lineage: Bacteria > Bacteroidota > Ignavibacteria > Ignavibacteriales > Ignavibacteriaceae > BMS3ABIN03. The sequence goes on from JADFLR010000024.1 coordinate 46,562, forward strand.
ATAAAAAGATTGGATTGTTAAGTATTTCTTTCATTAACACTTTGATCACGCGCACGTTGCATAAGTCTTAAATGCCATTCTGATTGGAGCGACTTGCCGGTAGTCAGGAGCGGAATGAAGAATCTCCTCCCGAAATAATTGAGACACTTCTCCCGATAAATCGGGATCAACGTGAAAAACCGTATTGCCAACAAACTCTCAATCCATGTGTTAAAGGAATGACAACCTGAATTACTAACTGTTTTATAATTTATGAAGTCAACTTGAGTACTATTTTATAATAATTATTGTTTTTCTATTGTTCCCGCAAGACAATTATTCAACTAAACTCTGCGATACTGTTCAACTGATTTAAAAAGTTCGGATTGGAAACACTCACACATTCAAAACCATTTACTTCGCTTCCCTTCTCTGTTAAAGAAGCTAATACACTAAAACCCATTGCGATTCTATGATCACCATAACTTTCAAATGATTGATAACTATTCTCTAATTTCCCGCCGATTGAAAAACCATCATCAAATTCTGTAATATCAAATCCGGCTTTATTTAAATTTAAACAGATAGAATTGATCCTGTCACTTTCTTTCACTCTTAACTCTTTTGCACCTCTAACTATAAAATCATCTTCGGCAAGTGCACCGGCAATTGAGAGAATTGGAATTTCATCTATTATACCGGGAATAATGTTTGGATCAATTTCAATGTTTTTTAATTCGCTGCTCTTTACAATTACATCTCCAAACGGTTCATTGTTTGAATTGCCCTTTGGAGTGATGATAATTTCCGCTCCCATACTTATCAGTATATTCAGAAAATTAGTTCTTGTTTCATTTAAAGAAATGTTGCGCAAAATTAAGTTTGAATTTTTAGAAATCAATGTTAACACAATAAAAAATGCTGCTGTAGAAATATCTCCGGGAATAAAATAATCCGCAGGTTTTGGATAGAACGCACTTGAAATTTTTGTGATCTTTTTCCCTCCGATTATTTCAACGGGAAGATTAAGCATTCTTTCGGTATGATCGCGGGTAAACAAATTATTTTCTTCAACAGTAGTAAAATCTTCACTGTGCAATCCCGCCAACAATACAGCTCCTTTTACCTGGGCACTTGAAACCGGAAGGATATAATCGATTGCTTTTATTCTATCACAAGGTAGAATATGAAGCGGGAGTTTTCCATCTTTGCTTATAATTTTGCAGCCCATTTTTTCAAGTGGTTCAATTATCCGTCCCATCGGTCTGTTAGATAAAGATTCATCACCGGTGATAACAGTTGGAAAATCCTGTACAGCAAGCACTCCGCTAATCAATCGTGAAGTAGTTCCTGAATTTCCGCAATATAGAGGTGAATCCGACTCATTAAATCCTTTAAAACCAGCACCTTCAATTCTATAAACTTCACCTACATTGTTTATATTTACACCTACTTTTGCAAAGCACTCGATTGTAGTATTTACATCCTGTGAGTCTGCAAGATTTTTTATTGTTGATTTCCCATCAGCTAAAGCGGAAAAAATAAGTGCACGATGAGATATTGATTTGTCACCAGGTAAAGATAATTCACCACGAACTTTAGAGATATTTGAAAAGTTCTGTTTCATTTCTTTCATTAATGATTATTTTTTACTCCACTTAGTAACCAGCTCTTCGATTTCTATTGAGGAATAATTTGGATTATCATACATGCCTTTTAGTTTTCTTTGTCGTAGTGCTTCATAAATTGTTATAGCAGCAGAGACAGAAACATTTAAACTCTGCACCATTCCATACATCGGAATTAAAAATCTTTCATCCGCCAGCTTTGCAGCATCTTCCGAAATTCCTCTGTGCTCATTACCTAAAACGATTGCAACTTTATCCGTAAAATCAAGATCAAAAATTTCTTTAGCATCATCCGATATTTGCGATGCATAAATTTTAAAACCTTCCTTCCTTAATGAATTGTAGCATTCATCAACACTTTTAAATTTTTCTCTTTCAATCCATTTAAATGCAGAAGCAGATGACTTTTGACCAATTTTGGGAAACTTCTCTATATAATAAAGAAGTGAAACTTTTGGAATACCCGCTGCATCGCATGTTCGGAATATGGCGCTAACATTGTGAGGGTCGTGTATGTTTTCAATAACTAACTTTAGTGTTGGTTGTCTTGCTTCTACAACCGATCTTATTTTATTTGTTCTTCGTTCTGTCCTGATATTTATCATCCTTAAGATTTATTGAACACTAATTTGTAAACAGAGATATTTGATTTAACCCTCGCTTTATCCAATTTAAAATTATCGGATTTTGTATTAAGATAAAATGAAGCAAGTTCAATTATCTTATCAAGAACTGTCTCTTCATCGTGTGCCCAGCTTTCACACCCTTTGAGCGAAGGAATTTCTGCGGTGTAACCATCATCCGATTTTGTTACTATCACATCAAGAATCATATTTTACTTTATTCTCATTTGCAATTTATTGTAAATTCAGTCATAATATTATTGGTCTAAAGTCTATTTAGTAATTGTTATTATCTTTCCAATGATTTAAATAGGCAGTTTCATAATCAGGGGCTCACACTAGATCCATTTCTTAAAAAGATAGGGACCTTTAAAAATGAGGCAATTTTATCCCGAATTAAGATGGCTTTGTCATAAATATGATAAACCTGCCATTTCCGTGAAAACGGAAATCTATAACCTTTATTACAGTTTAGATTCCCACTTTTATAGCAATGACAAACTAAGAATACTGACTTTTTAGAGTGAACTCCTTATACGATATATTAATAATCACCTGTTGACATTTCCCCCGATACAATTTTAACACTTGCACTTGCGCCAATTCTGTCAGCACCACTGGCAATCAAAGCATCAGCATCTTCTCTCGATCTTATTCCCCCTGCTGCTTTAACTCCAATTTTTCTTCCTACAACATATTTCATCAACGCAACATCGCCAACAGTTGCACCGCCTGTACTGAAACCTGTAGAAGTTTTCACAAAATTCGCTCCGACTTTTTTGCATATTAAAGATGCTTTAACTTTTTCTTCATCTGTTAGCAATGCAGTTTCGATAATAACTTTTGTTAATACATTTCTCCGTTTGGCAGTATTCACAATTGCACGAACATCTTTTTCAACATAATCATAATTGCCTTCTTTTAACTGCCCGATATTAATAACCATATCAACCTCATCAGCACCGTTGTTTATTGCCTGCTCTGTTTCAAACTGCTTTACTTCTGTGGTTGTTGTACCCAAAGGAAACCCAATTACAGTACATACTTTAACAGATGTACCTTTTAACAAATCACTGCAAAGGGAAACATAAGAAGGATTGATACATACAGATGCGAAAGAATATTCCTTTGCTTCTTTACAAAGTACTTTAATTTGTGCCGGCGTAGCATCTTGCTTAAGTAAGGTGTGATCTATCATTCCGGCTACCTTTTTATCTTTTAATTCATCGCCGATACCCATTCCTGCTGCAATACGCGAAGCACCAACATTTACAATATTATTTACCGCTTTGGGCTGTGTAACTACATTGGTTTCCCAACCTCTGCAGGATTCTTCCTTACGATAAAAATCTCTTAAAGTTTTTTCAAGAAATTCTATTGAAACATCTTCCTTACCAATATTATGATCCATTTTTTTCACCATATTTTAAATAAGCATTATATGTGTTTGTTAATAGCATTGCAATTGTCATCGGTCCCACACCCCCGGGTACAGGCGTAATATACGAAGCTTTTTCTGCAACTTCATCAAACGCAACATCGCCGGTAAGCCGGTAACCTTTTAGTTTTGATGAATCCTCTACCCTGTTTATTCCAACATCAATAACAACAACACCTTCTTTTACCATATCTGCTTTTACAAATTCAGGAACACCGATGGCAGCAATCAGAATATCTGCCTGTTTTGTATAATAAGATACATCGGGAGCAGCGGAATGGCAAATTGTAATGATAGAATTTGCGTGCTCCTTTTTTTGAAGCATAATATTTGCAATCGGTTTACCAACAATATTGCTTCTCCCAAGAACAACAATATGCTTTCCTTTTGTATCAATTTTATACCGAATCAGCAATTCCTGAATTCCTGCGGGTGTGCAGGGGCGGAAAGTATCTTTTCCAGTCACTAATTTACCAACACTTAACGGATGAAATCCATCCACATCTTTTTCAGGTGAGATTGCCTCAATTATATTATCCTCGTTAATGTGCTCCGGTAAAGGAAGCTGTACTAATATTCCGTGATAATCTGGATTATTATTATAGGATTCGACGATATTCAATAATTCTTTTTCTGAAATATCGGAAGGCATTTCTTCGGTTTTCGTTCTCATTCCTATTTCATTACAAGCTTTGCCTTTACTCTTTACATATAATTTAGATGCAGGATCATCACCTACAAGAATAGTAACTAGACCGGGAACATTCTTCCCTTCATCTTTTAATTTTTGAATATCCGTTTTTAATTCTTCACGGATTTCCTGTGCTGTTCTTTTACCGTCTATTAATATCATTATAAATTCAAGTTAATATAAATCCTAAAAATCAATGCCTAAATATACACTTAACGGTAGAATTATTAATTATTTGAGATATAGAAATTCAAGATCGGTGTGGTAATTAGCCGGCAAGTCTAAATACAAGGATGTTTTAAATTTGAATTAATAATGAAAATAACTCTAATTGTCATTCAACAAGAATATTGTCAATATTTTTCGAATCCAGCTTATTTATGTTTTTCATTGCAATAACAAATTTCCCTCTGAATGACACATGTTTGATCCAACTTCCTTTTGCGCTTCGAACCATCAATTCAATCTGCATATAATAACTGCAGCTAATCATAAATTAAATTGTAGTATTGTTTTAAATAAGATTTAATTTTTCTACTTTTTTTAATTTCATCAGCAAAAGGATTTGAGTTCTGCCAACCGGTTTTTCCTTGCTTTCGTAGTCGTTCTAGTCTTCTTATAGTTATTTCGCAGAAGACAGGATCAATATCAATTGTATAGCATTTTCTATTTTTTAACTCAGCCGAGATTAAAGTTGCACCCGAATGTGAAAAGATATCTGTTATGAGTTCGCCTTGCTTAGAGCTCGCTTCAATAATTCTTATTATAGATTTAATCGGTTTTTGGGCGTAACATCCGTTAACATTTTCTTCCATTCTATAAAATATTTGTTGAACATCAACCCAAACATTTCCTGCACGAATAAACTTTGATTTACTTCTTCCTGGATTATCGGTTTTTTCTCCTTTAACAGTTTTATAATACCCCTTCAAAACTTTAGGAATATCAGTGTACTCTGCTTCAACGTAAAATTTGGGATTACCTTTTATATAGTACAGTAATTCCTGGCGAACAGACATCCAGTTTTTTTGCGTACCGTAACCGCGCTGATTCCGCATTGTAATAAAACTTCTGGAATTAAACTCTGTTTCACTCATCATCTGAATGAATTGAGGCAACGGCTGAAAATGAAATTTTTGATCGGCGCCTAACCAAATGTATAATGAAGAATTTGGTTTTAGAATATTGTAAGAATTTTTAACCCAGGTTTTACACCAATTAATAAATTCCTTTAACTCTCTCTCTTTAAAAGCAACAAAATTATAAGGTGGATCGTGTATTGCAAGTACAGCTTTTTTTCTTTCGAATAATTTATTAATATCTTTATTGTTTACAGCATCCAAACAACCAACTTTATGTATGCCAAGCGCGTCCTCCCAAATCTCACCCTTTTTTAACCGGCAAAAAGGAAGTAATAATTTTTGTAAAGTTTCATCCTGATCAATTCTTGGAAGGGGTTGCTTGATCATTTAGTTTCAGAAATCTTTGTCTCAAATTCAGGAAAAAGTATTCGTTCTATTTCCAATGTCTTTCCTGTATCAACATCAATTTTCAGGAATATGCCACACAGATGAACATTGTTTTTTGCAGTTTCATATTTTTGTGGAGTTTGATATAAGAAACGGTTAAGAGCCGGCTGAACTTTCATTCCAATTACAGAATCATACGGTCCGGTCATTCCAACATCTGTGATGTAAGCAGTTCCGCCCGGCAATATTCTTTCATCGGATGTTTGTATATGAGTATGAGTACCAAGTAATGCACTCACTTTACCATCGAGAAAATTAGACATTGCAACCTTTTCTGCGGTGGCTTCGGCGTGCATATCTACAATAATTACTTTTGTTTCATTCTTAAATTTTGAAAGTGCCCACTCCGCACTTCTGAAAGGACAATCAATCGAAGCCATAAAAGTTCTTCCCTGCAAATTGAGCACTGCAACTTTCCCATTTTCAGTTTCAGCAATATAGTAACCGTTACCGCGTGTACCTCGTGGATAGTTTAGCGGTCGCAGTGAACGTGATTCTTTCTTCAGGTAATCCTGTGATTGAAACCTATCCCACGTATGGTTGCCCCCCGTTATAACGTGAACACCGAGGTTGAATAGGAACTCACCTTCCTTAACAGTGCAGCCCTTACCGTCAGCCGCATTTTCTCCGTTAGCAATAACAAAATCGGCTTTGTATTTTTTTATTAAACCTGGCAGCCATGTTTCAACCATTTTTAAACCCGGTTCACCAACTACATCGCCGATAAAAAGTATTTTTATAGATGACATATTTTCTTATTTTTTCCTTTTAATATATCACAATTGAAGTAATTAGAAAAACAACAAAAATGAAAACGAAATTCACTTTGAATGAAAAATTAATAATTATAGATTTAAATTATGATTCAGGAGATATTACAAACTGCACATATTGATAATGCAGAGTTCTCAGTAATTGATGTTGAGACTACTGGGTTATCAGCAAAAACAAATCGTATAATAGAAATAGGATTGGTAAAACTAAGAAATTATAAAATTGTAGATAGATATGAAACGCTTATTAATCCAGGCATCTACATTCCCAGTTTTATTTCGCAGTTTACAGGAATTACGGATGAAGATGTTGCAGATGCACCTTTTTTCAGTGACATAATTGAAGATCTAAAACATTTCATCGGCGAGACAATTATTAGCGGACATAATCTTTCGTTTGATTCCTCATTCATTAAATATGAATTTTTACGAAACGGTGAGGAGCCGCTTTACAACGAACAAGTTTGTACTTTAAAACTTGCTAGAAGGATGTTCCCTGACTTAAAAAGTAAATCTCTAACCTCCATCATAAAACATCTAAAGTTGAGAAATAAATCCGCTCACCGTGCGTTAGGTGATGCAGAAGTGACTGCTCGTGCTTTAATTAAGATGATAAAGCAGTTAAAAAAAGAATCGAAGGTTGAGACCGTAGATGACCTGCTTAAGTTTCAGAAAAGATCTACCACAGGTAAAACTGTAAAAATAAAGGAATCACTACGTGAAGATATTTCTTCTCTGCCAAATGCTCCGGGAGTTTATTATTTTATAAACAACCGTGGCAAAGTAATCTATGTCGGAAAAGCAAAATCTTTAAGAGACAGAATAAGATCATATTTTTCTTCTGCTGCACCGAAGAAAGCTAAAAAAATAATTACCCAGGCAAAAAGTTTAAAGATTGAAATAACAAACACAGAATTAACCGCACTTCTTTCCGAAGCGGAATCAATTAAGAAAATAAATCCAAGGCATAATTCACAATTAAAAAAATACGGGAGTAAATACTTCTTAAAAGTAACAAAGGAGCATTCCTATCCGAAGATAGAAATATCAAATCATTTTGATTTTGACGGTAATGATTACTTTGGCTTGTTCATTTCCCGAAAGAAAGCTGAAATTGTTCTTAATATTTTAGATAAGACCTTCAGTTTAAGAGAATGTACCGATAAAGAATTTTCAAAGCATAAAAAATGTTTTCTTGCAGATATCGAAAGATGTACCGCACCTTGCATTCACAAAGTCAACGAGGATTATAAAGAAGAATTAGAAAAGGTATATGAATTTTTATACGGCAGGAATCAGACAGCGCTTAACCGGCTGCTGAATAAAATGAAAGAATATTCAAAGTTGGAAAAATATGAAAAAGCTGCCGAAGTTAAAGAAGTTATCGATCTTATCCTTAATCAGACTCACAAAACATCTTTGCTCGCAGAACCGGTCAACAGTGCGAATGTTTTGTTCGAGGTATCCGGACAATTTGATAAAGATTATATTCTCCTGATAAGCGGAAAAATTTATTTGATGAAGAAAACATTAAATAAAAATTATCAGTTCGATGATGCTATGGAAGATTATTATAATAAAACAATCAACTACAATTTAGTACCGGCAGATGAAGACCTTGAAAAAATAAAGATCACATTAAATTGGTTAATTAAAAACAGGAATAATGTAAGAACATTTTACCTTAAAAATTATTCAAGTAAGGCTGAATTGTATTCAAATATCTCATCATTTTCATCTTCAAACAATTCATTTCGCGAAACATCGTTTGATATTAAAGACCTTGCAATAATGTAATCTCTTTTATGAAGATGAAACAAAATGAAATACTGAACAAAATTATAACTGATAGAACTTCCGGCTCTTCTGAAATACTTACAAAGCTTAACAAATTTCTTTTATCTAATATTAAAGAAAAAGGTTTAATAATTGAATCGCTTTCCGCAGCAAGAACAAAGCTATCACACTTTGCTGTTATTAAGAATTATATTGATGAATTAAATATGTTATTGGCTTCAGATAACTATGAGCGCTTTATCGAATATGTGAGAAATAATGAAGAAGAAGATAAATTAATTATCAAGGAGATTTTTAAGAATATTTATAAGAAATTACCATCAGCCAAAACTATACTTACAATTTCCAAAAGCGGAACATTGATAAATGTTATTAAATTATGGCATAAGAAAAGAACGAACTTAAATATAATAATAACAGAATCACGCCCCGCTAACGAAGGAAAGTTGATGGCGAAAGAACTTTTAAAGTGTGGTTTAAAAATAGGCATGATAACTGACGCAATGGCAGGAATATTCGTTCCAAAAGCAGATGCTGTAATTGTTGGTGCTGATGTTGTGTTAAATAACGGTAACGTGATAAATAAAACAGGAAGTTTAACTCTCGCACTTTTGTGCAAACATTATAAAAAACCGTTTTATGTGCTTGCATCAAAATCAAAATTTGTAAATAAAAAACAACACAAAATACACGAAGAAAGTTCTGACAATATTTGGAAATATGTTCATCCGAATTTGACAACAACTAATATTCCTTTTGAAGAAATCAACAAAGGACTTATTACGGAAATTATAAGCGAGTGAATTATTATAAAATATATTTCGCTTCTATGGATTTTGAATAATTATTGTAATACAAGTAGACACTACAAGAGGAGAATAAAATGCAGAAATTAATACGCTCTTTATTTATTGCCATTCTATTTACTGGAAGCTTGCTTGCCCAAAAGAATTTTACTTTAGAGCATGTAATACTTGAAAGTGCATCACTTTCACCCAAGCGTTTATCTCAGTTACAATGGATTCCGGATGCTGATGCTTTTACTCATGTAATAACAGTTGATGAAGAAACAAATCTTATTAAAGAAAATGCTTCAACTGAAGGAAAAGAACTATTATTAACATTAACAAAGTTAAACGACGCACTCACTGGTAAAAGTTTAAATACACTTGAATCGTTTCCAATTTTTAAATGGACAAACAACAGCACAATTCGATTTTGGGATTATTTATCACTTGTTGAATATAATTTAAACAACAACTCTCTGACTATCATAAATGATATTGCAAATAACGGTACCAATGCTGATTTTAATGACCCGCACAAAATCGCTTATACTATTGATAACAATCTTTACATCGCTATAAATTCCAAACAAATACAAATTACCAAGGATGAAAACATAGAAATAGTAAATGGACAATTTGTGCACAGGCATGAATTTGGAATTGAGAAAGGAACTTTTTGGTCGCCCAAAAACAATTACCTCGCATTTTACAGAAAAGATGAATCTATGGTAACTGATTATCCGGTTATTGATATTTCTAAAAAACCCGCCGTAATTGAAAACATAAAGTATCCAATGGCAGGAATGACTAGCGAAGAAGTTACTGTTGGTGTTTATGATCTTAAGACAGGTAAAACTATCTGGCTCAAAACAGGCGAACCAAAGGATCATTATTTACCGGGGGTTACTTGGAGCCCGGATGAAAGATACATTTATATTGCTGAATTGAACAGGGATCAGAATCATATGAATCTGACAAAGTACAATGCGCGGACCGGTGAAATGATAAAAATATTATTTGAAGAAACGAGCGATAAATATGTTGAACCAATGAACGGATTGATCTTTTTTGAAGACGAGCCGGATATGTTTATATGGACAACGCGCAAAGATGGCTGGAATCATTTTTATTTATATGATGCGCAGGGTGCAAAAATTAAGCAACTAACAAAGGGAGAATGGGAAGTAACCGGGTTTGATGGATTAAGCACTGTTGGTTACAACATTTTTTTTGCTGCTGCCGAACAAAGTCCAACAGAAAGTCATTATTACAAAGTTGATTTCGACAGATATGAAATGAAACGGATTACAAATGGAACCGGAACTCACAAAGTTATTAGAAATGAAAAAGGTACGATGTTTCTTGATGTATTTACAAATGTTGATGTCCCTTATGAAGTAAGTGTTCTCGATAAAGATGGAGAGAAATTAAGAACTGTATTCTTAGCGCCAAATCCATTTGAAGGTTTTAATACAGGGAAGACAGAAATCTTTACATTAAAAAGCAGCGATGGTTCTGATCTTTACTGCAGAACAATATTTCCACCCGGTTTTGATGAAAATAAAAAGTATCCTGTTCTTGTTTATGTCTACGGAGGACCTCATATACAGCGTATAACTAATAGCTGGTTAGGCGGTACGAAGGAAATTTTATGGCTGAATTACATGGCACAAAACGGATACATTGTTTTCACATTAGATAATCGGGGCTCGTCAAATCGTGGATTGGAATTTGAGCAGAAGATATTCAGGCAATTAGGCACTGTTGAAATCGAAGACCAAATGGTTGGTGTTAATTACTTAAAATCTCTCTCTTATGTTGATACAACTAGCATGGGTGTATTTGGATGGAGTTATGGCGGTTTTATGACCACAAGCTTAATGACACGAAAACCTGATGTATTCAAAGTTGGTGTTGCAGGAGGAACAGTTATCGATTGGCAATATTACGAAGTAATGTACACGGAAAGATATATGGATTCACCGCAGCAAAATCCGGAAGGATACAAGGAAGCAAACCTGCTTAATTATGTAAATGATCTGAAAGGTAAATTGCTGCAGGTTCATGGTACTTCCGATCCTACTGTTGTTTGGCAGCATACATTAATGTTTATACAAAAAGCAACGCAGCTTGGAATTGATATAGATTATTTTCCATACGTAGGACATAAACACGGTGTTAAAGGAAAAGACCGTTTTCATCTTTACCAGAAAATAACGAATTATTTTAATGATAATCTTTAAAAGGGTCTGGTGTGTCTTGAATTGGTCAATCCTTTAGGACAAAGGTTATTAGGAACAGTAAAAATTTTTTGGCTTTAGCCATAACTTGAAAGAATGAAGCAGTACTAACGCAAAAATTAGTCGCCGCCGGAGGGCAGGTCGCTTGCACGCGGGGTTAGACGCTCGCTGTTTGTCTACTGCGAAATAAATGCTATAACCTCTTTCTACCAATGCAGTTCTGCAGCAACCGGCGGGCATGATCCAGTCGCGATGATGCCCTGGTTAGGTTTCTTATTTTCAAAATTTAAAAATATTCTCTTTGCTATAGACATTTGAGTATTTTTCGAACTCATCACAACCAATTACATTTAGATCTAAGTATTTAATAAAATCATATAATGTAGCATTTTTAAATAAACATATTATTGTTGCTTTTATAACTTCTTCCATATCTAAGGAACTGTATGGTTCATCTAATGTATCAAGCCGTAAAACCGGGATTATAAGATCTACTTTTACAGTATCTCCAAAGTTAATATACATATCATCCCATCTTCTGGAAAAACCAATCTTTAAACCTAAAATATTGGCAATATTTCTATTACTAGATCCTCTTTCTGTTATTACGCTGTTCTCAGCACAGGTAAGAGACGTTTTTTTAGGAATACTATAATTTAGAAAAAACACGTAAGTAGATTTACTTTCAATTATTCCATTTTCAGTAAATATTGGTTGTGATACAATAAAAACTATTTCCTGAGTTACAATAATATTACCACTTGTGAGTGGAATTAATAATAAAACTAAAATTAATTTCTTCATAATAAAGTCCTCTTAAAATGAAACCTAACGGGGGCGTTAAGTGCCCTCCGATTCTTAAAAGACTCGACTATTTTATTATAGCCAGCATTTCGCAATTTTCGCGCCGCTTACCCTCCGCCGGAGGCAGGTCGCTTGCACGCTGGGTTAGACATTCGCTGTTGGTCTACTGCGAAATAAATGCTATAACCTCTTTCCACCAATGCAGTTCTGCAGCAACCGGCACTTCGTTATGTCTTACATCTTCAAACATCCACAGTCTCTTGTTTGCGGTTATTGACTCATACAACCTTTTACCATGCTGCACTGGAACAACCTCATCGTTTTCGGCAAGAACGACAGCAATATTTCCATCAAATCTTTGAAGGTCATCAACACTGTTGTATTTGTCGAGAACTAACCAACGTGCTGGAAGGAACCAATAGTGTGTTTGAGCAAGATTGGGTAGCGAATCCCAGGCCAGAAACAGAATCACTCCTTTAATGGGGATATCAGATTTACTGAGAGCACTGCAAACGACCCCACTTCCAAGAGATTCGCCCCATAGGTACAGAGGCTCCCCAAACTCCTGATAGGCAATCCTTATGGTTTCGAGCGCATCCTTTACCAATACATCCTCACTGGGTTGTCCGGACCGGCCTCCATAGCCAGGATATTCAGCTAAAATAACCCGCATATTTTGAATAGATAGCGCTTTGACATAGAAGCTGCGATTATAAGCTGCGCCTGCATTGCCATGAAATACTATGACGGTTCCCTTTGCGTCAGGCAGTTTTGCTTGACTGATAAATCCTTGAAATACTTCAAAAGAAGGCCAATAGATTAAGCCTTCATTGATTGCACGCTGCTCAGCCAACTTTATTTGATACGGCATATAGAGTAATTTCCGCTGAAATATAAAAACTATTGCGCACAAGGCTGCATATCCCAGTAAGATAGATATCAATATTTTCCAAATCATTTGAATAACAATTCTTTTCGATTGCACATGAGTAAAAATTTAATTAACGTTTAACGGTGTTACCGCTAAGCCGCCACCCAGAACAGCAATGACGAATAGTTGCAACCAATTTTTATATATAAAAATACTTCCTTAAACAATCTGCCATTAAAAGTGACTCAGTTTTGCAAACGCAACTTTATAATTACATAAATGCCGCACTAAAAACGCTGACCGTGTTGAGCGGCTGGTTATACGTATTTTTATTAACTAAAAATAAATTTGAATGTTTTTGTTTAATTTAATTATTGTATCCGCAAAATGAACAAAAAACTCCGTTAGGTTTCCATTTATTCTCTTTACTTTTTCTACATCTATTATAAATTCGATTCTTCTTCCATTCATCTTATATCTAAATTTCCACCAACATTTTTTGGGCTTTACAAAATGTGTAAAACAAAAAACTTTCCCCATCGGATATAGTAAAGATTCTCCCTCATAGTCAGAAATTAATTTATCGGGGTAATCTCTAAAATCTTCTAAGTAAGAATAACCATAAAAGACAGAATAATCGTAAAGCAAATCCCAAATATTAATAGAAGCACCAGAATCTTTAATATCAAAGGAATACCATTTGGATAAAAAACCACTTTTATCTTCTTGATATTTCTTTAATAATAACTCATACATCAACTCATCCTTTTCTTCTGTTTCTTTATGACCTTGTATCATACTTGAGACGCGCCACGAAGCATCTTTATCTTTTGTTGCTTCTTCACGAAGTTCGTTATACTTATCACTTGTTAGAAAAACTGGTAATTTATCAATTATGAAATATGACATAAACTTAATTTTTATTGTTATGGGATGTAAAAATTGATGATAAAATTTTCCAAATAAAATAAAGCGCTGTTATAATTATCGTTAAAACAAAAGCTATAATTGAAAAGATACTATATACTAGAAAAGATATTGTGTTTATAGAATACAAAATTAAAGTAAATCCATAATAACGTTGAAATAAAGCAGGCAATAATAGAATTGCGAATGATATTTTAGATAAATCAAAGAAGGATTCTTGATTGCTATAATGCATTCCAACTTTAATATCCTTGTATAACCATTCTTTTACCCCTCCGTGATGAGAACAGGTACCTCTTCCAGTTGAATAGGAATGCCATCCATCATAACAAATTGCGCCGACCCTAACTTTTTCATAAATGGGATGATTACCTTCTTTATATTCAAGAAAACCTTTAAATAATGTTACAAAAGAAAAGAGTATTAATATCGCAATTAAAAAATTAATTGCCTTTTTATAAAATGGTTTTATTTTGGAAGAATTTAGACTCCTTTTATTATCAATTTTAGAAATTACTTTTTTATAAATAGATTCAACTTTCTTTGAATACTTTTCTAAAGAATCTAAACTAATCATTTATTATATGACTAAACGTATAATGGCGTTGTGCTTAAGCCGAAGCCCAATACAACAATTTCACTTTGTCAATAAACTTTTTATTTATAACAAACTTTCTTTTACAAGTAACGCTGAACAACAAAGCCGAAACGGAACTACAAACTTTCAAACTGTACAAATGCCAAATGCGAAAACGCTTTCGACTTGAGGCACTGGTTATGTGAATGCCACTATTTAAATAAATCGAAAATATAATATGAAGGTGTTATGGCTGCCATCTTACCCCCCGTATTATCACCATGAGTACCATGAACAATACCAATCATTATTGTTTTTCCAAAACTCAAGTACATGCCATTTTTCACTGAAATATAAACGCCTGAACCGCTACAGCCTTGAATACTTGGAACATTTAAATAATAAAAGTCACTAGCTGTATTAGTGTCAGCTCTTTTTTGTGTAATTAGTCCACTTGATCGATATCCTTTAAATATCAGTGGTGAAAAATGATTCATTTTCATATCAAGAACAGGGAATCCAAGAAATGTAATGTCTGCCGCTCTTTCGGGTAAATTTTCACCGTTATTTATTAAATTCGATGGGAAAGACCAGGTCTCTAATCTTTTTTTAATCTTCTCATTATGTGGTACTAGTTCAATAATTGAAATATCAGCAACTGAATGATCATCCCATGTTAATTTATTGTCTTTTACAATCTGTATTAAATCTACAATATCCGGTTTATCATTATCTAACCTAAATACAATCTTTGCATTATTTTTAATCTTTTTTGCTATATGAGTAGCTGTAAGTAAATAAAAAGTATTCTGATGATTGACAATCGTTCCTGAACCAATGCTAGCCAATGAATCATTAATCTGTTGATGTAATAATACTGTTATATTAGATATTTGTTCTTGATCCCAAATATCCCCTTCGACTTGACAAAGAATTGGGGAATTGATAACAATTATAAATAAAAACAATTTAATTGATTTCATTTTTATTTTTGTCTAAAAGAATAAAATACCCTGCTTCTTTTACAAACTTTCTAGTTGTTGGCAAATCAGTAACATTTTCAATCACTAAGCAGGATGAAATATTTTGACCAGTATTTGATAAAAAGTTTCGTTGCTTTTTCATCGATTGAAAATTTAATATTAAATAGCTTCCATCAATATTTTTAAACTTTGTATCAGCACGAGTAATGACATTTAATTCCCCAACAGTTGCTTTATTCTGACCAGCAATTAACTGAATTGATTCAACAATTTTGTGATCTTGTTTACAAGCAAAAACAACAACTAGTAAAACAACAAATAATAAAAGATTTTTCATTAGACGCCTTTTAATGATTAGCACATAACGACCTTGCAACTAATGCGCCGCCCATAACTACAATGCAGCACATAAATGCAAACGCCAATAATTTAACAGCCGTTGCGTAATTTGGCGTCAGCCACGCAACGAGCTGTAACAATGATTATTTAACTTATTTACGCTCAACAAAATGCTGAACTTGTTTATAAACTTTATAATACTCAAAACGAAAACATTGTTTGCGCGGTCGCTTTGAGTTGCTTGTTAGGCGACTCTAGCGAGGTCCATCTGAATTCTTTACGAATCGTTCAATACTTCTTGTAAATATCACTCTCGATTTGACAACATTCGGCCCGGAATATGTTATTTCCATCCCTCGAATGCCTGAGCTTGTCTGTTGTAAAAGGAATAAAGTTGGATGACCATCTCGATGAGTGATGTACCCCTTCACTGTGCCTAGTTGCACAAACTGTGCGAAAACCCTAGTTGTCTTTCCATTTGATTCCTCTATTCGTACTTCCCAAGGTTGGCCATCATCCCACATTAATTCACCTGATGAGGAACGTTCAACATTTGCTAAGATGACAATTTTTTCTTGAATTCCGTTACCGTCAAGGTCATACATTGTGCTTTCACGATACTGCCAATGATTAGTTGAGTCCACGGCAGCGGGTAGTGACGGAAAGACAAGCGAAGTATCCGTTCCATCTGGGACAGACAATCCCTGCGATTGAACAGTAGAATGTAGAAGGAGAACAATTATACTAATTAGAAATTGTCGAATGTTGAGTTTCATTTTATAATCTTTAGAGATTCGCCTAACGACCTTGCAACTAATGCGCCGCCAAAAACAACGATGATTTATTTACACATAAATAATTATTTAATAAAAATATTTAACTGACTAATAAAGATTAATAACAATGCTACACAAACATAACAAAGCGAATAAATTAAGTAAACCCTGCACAAGTAGTGCGGTCGCTTTGAGTTGCTGGTTATATTTGCTTTTTTATTATTGATAACCACTTTTCGTAGGTGGCAATTTTTTGTATTCAGGTTTTGATATAATTATAGATATTATAAAATCCTTTAATTCCATTA
>JADFLR010000001.1 GCA_022564295.1 Bacteroidota bacterium
CCATGCCACCCATTATAGCAGCCACCTGTTGTCCCTTTTTGTATTTTCCTAAGGCATCTTCTTCCACCGTGCCAACACATTCAATTCCCTGTACTCTTGGGAACTTCACATTTGGAGAATCTCCCTGCCGGGTAAATATTTCAGAGCGATTGAGCCCGAAGGCTTTAATTTTAATTAAGACCCATCCCTTTTTGGCTGAAGGTATCGTTTTCTCCAGTAATTCAATGACTTCCGGACCGCCCGGCTTTGTGGTTACCGCGGCTTTCATGTTTTGCCTTATTTCATTTTATTGAACATGTATCTGTCAATCTTCCACGATCCGTTTTCTTTTTGAAGAACAAATAACTCCCTGTTTTCTTCAGGTACAGTTTCTCCCGTGGCACGAATCAAAGTTGATCCTTTTGAAGTCGTTCTGGCAAAAGCATATTCTCCGTTTACAATTATTTCATCAATATAAAACTCAATGCTCAATTGAATATTACTAAACACAAACTCATACGCTCCTTTTACTTGCTCTGTACCTATTGACGTTGGTGCTCCTGATGGCATAAATATCCCATCTTCGGTATAAAGGGGCAGCACCTTACTTACATCAGAAGCATTTAATGCATCTCTATAAGTAAATAGCAAATTTTCGATTTTTTGTTTTTCAATCGATTCCATTTTCGCTTTGTCTTGATTGTTAATTTGATTGTCTGAATTTTTTGTTTGGCAGGCACTCATTAAAATAATTGCTGCCAGTAAGAGCATTGTCCGTTTCATTTTATTTCTCCGTTTTTATTATTTGTAAGTGATTTAATTTTATAACACTTTAAGTATGTGCTTCGCAAATGTGCCATTACTCAATATCATCGGGACAACAAGATTTTAAGATATCCGGATTTGATCTTCCAATTTCTCCGGCAATTTCTTCAGTAGTGTAGCGCGGTGTGATGTGCTGCGAGCAATTCCAATCGTATGCCAGTATGTTGAAAACTATCATTCTTTCAATTTTTGCTTCATAATCAGGAACAATGAGTTTCTTCAACAATTCTTGATCGTCATCCGCTTCAACCACTTTTGATTCTGCCCATATCTTCAACCTTTGTCTTGATGGATAGTCAATCAAAAATAAAGATGCTCTGCTATTGGAGTTTATATTGCCGGCACTTATGTATTGCATGTTACCGCGAAAGTCAGCATATCCCAGAGTTGTATTATTAATTACTTTGAGAAATCCTATTGCGCCACCGCGGTATTGAACATACGGCCAGCCGTTCTCTCCAACTGTAGCCATATAAAAACTATCCCTTGATTTTATGAAAGTAATTTCCCTGTCGGTTAGGACATACTTATCGCCGGATATTTCTATACGGGCGTATGATTTACGCGAGCCGTATTGTTCCTGAATTTTTTTAACACTATCAGTGAACGCTAACTTTGTGAAATTCTGATTCATTATACTTTTCCTTAAATAATTATTTAACACTTTCCAACAATCCGAAAAACCCTTCGGTTAATGTCGGATGAACATAAACCGCACCCTTTAATA
Source organism: Bacteroidota bacterium (assembly GCA_022564295.1). GTDB lineage: Bacteria > Bacteroidota > Ignavibacteria > Ignavibacteriales > Ignavibacteriaceae > BMS3ABIN03. The sequence goes on from JADFLR010000001.1 coordinate 1,532, forward strand.
ATTTCCAACTAACTTTAGCATACATTAAAACCATTATCGTTTGAACAACTTCACCTCCATTAACACCTAAAACAGTTGCTCCAAGTATTTGATCGGTGTCAGCATCAACTACGATTTTCATTAAACCTTTTGTAGTTCCCATTTCTATTGCACGGGCAACGTGGGACATAGGAATTTTTCCAACCATAACATTATAGCCGGCTTTCCTTGCTTCCTTTTCTGTTAACCCGACTCTTCCTAATTCCGGATCTGTAAAAAGTGTATAAGGAACGATGCGGTCTTTAATTGATTTCTTCTCATCGTTAAAAAGATTGTGATATATAATTTGAAAATCGTTATAGCTTATATGTGTGAATGCAGGTCCACCCTTAACATCACCCAAAGCATAAACTCCGGGAATATTTGTTCTCAAGTATTCATTAACGGTTACATAGCCCTTATTAGTTTCAATCCCAGCCACATCTAACCCGAGACCATCGGTATTTGGTTTTCTTCCTACTGCAAGCAGAATGTGTGAACCTTTTATTACTTCTTCCTTATTATTATTATTGAGCTTAACTGTTAAATGCAGACCGCCGTTCTTATCTTTACGGATGCTTGCAGCATGTGCAGATTTTATGAATTGGATACCCTCATCTTCCAAAGCTTCCTGAAGCGATTCGGAAACATCTTTATCTTCTTTTGATAATATCCGATCTTTATGTTTTATAATAGTTACTTTGCTGCCAAAGCGGTTGAACATCTGTCCGAACTCAAGCCCGACGTAACTTCCGCCTATTACCAACAGATGTTCCGGCACTTCTTCAAGATCCATAATATTACGGTTAGTGAGATAGGGAACTTCGTTAATGCCTTCGAGGGGTAATATTAATGGTCTAGTTCCTGTATTGATAAATATGTTTTTACTTTTTAATACTTCACCGTTTACATTAATTACGTGAGAACCTGTAAAACGTGCAGAGCCGTTAAACACAGTAATGTTAGAACGCTTAGCCGCCTGTTTTTCCAGTCCTCCTCTCCATTGGTGAACAATGCGGTTTTTTCTCCCCACTATTTTTTTTAGATTAACTTTTATATCCGTTATTTCTATACCAAGTTGAGATGCATTCCCGGCATTAAAAGCTGCCTGCGAACTTGCTACCATTGTTTTAGTAGGAGTACATCCGTAATTCACACACGAACCACCCATGAATTCCTTTTCAATCAATGCCACTGTCCAGCCCCTATCAGCTAGATTATGAGCCAAGGGGTTGCCTGCCTGTCCTGAACCTATTATTATGGCATCAAAATTTTTCATTACGTTGTACTCCTTCTATCTAAATTGATGATCATTTAGTTTATACTTTTGCTGCTTCACTTGAATTTACACTGTTACCTTTAACAATAAGGTAAAGAGCAACAAATAGCAACTTTACTGGAATATAACCCCTCCAAGCATAAATACAGCAACAATAATAAAGAGTATCGCCAACCCTCGTTCTAACGTTTGCTGTGAGATACGGCTGGCAACCAATGGACCTAACTGTCCGCCAATGATGACACCCGGCACGGTAAAGATTACCAGGCTCAATACCGTGTTCAAGGTTTCTCCTCCGGTTTGAACGAATTTGATAAAATGACCTGTAGAAGCGACTAGGGCGGTAACAGCAACCACAAAAACACTGGAAGCGACTGCAACCGCACTTGGCACCCGGCAGCGTTGGAGAAGGAAGTATCCGTTTAGCTCGCCCAACCCCGTAGAAATCATGCCGATAAACATTCCACCCACTCCGGCGATCAGGCGGCCTTCGGTACGGTTGCAAACCGTGTAACAAATTTCTTTGCCTTCCCTTGTAACCAGGCAGGTTTCGCCCTTCTCACCACCATACTCTTCCTCTATAGCATCATCCAAGCGTTCTACTTCCTTCTTTTCAGGAGTTCGCAGGAATGCAACGGCAATAGCGATTAAGCCCATTCCCAGGATCGTTTTCAGGATATCTGCCGGAACATAACTGGCGGCCCAGGTACCGAACAAAGCCATGGGAACTGTGACGACTAATAGGGAAAGCCCCAATTTATAATCAATTAATCGTTTGCGATTATAGGCAAATAAACCACTGGCAAAACCAAAAACTTCTGTAATCAATCCCGTTCCAATGGCAATTTCTGCCGGTAGCCCTAAAGCCAGAATAAACAGCGGAGTAAAAAAGGTCGCACCTTCAACCCCGGAAGCCATCGCTATTGTTGCGATCATTATCGCGATCGGCAGCATAAACCAGAATTCGAATGTCATGATCACACCTTCACTTGTTGTTTCAAATTGAACGTTCTGTCAAATATGTTTTTAACTTGCTTATTATTTGATTAGTTACTTTGCACTTCTACCTTACTGGCATAGAATTGAATAATCTTCTCTGCGATGGCGTCACATTCATCTTCCAATACATAACGCCCGACATCGAAGTAGTAATCCTCAACGTTCTTAAGGTCGCGTTTTTAATTCCTGGCCCCAGCGATGTTAAAAAACGGATCGACTGCCAAGGCGCCTTCAAATTTCCAACCTTTATTGATATGGTAATAGTAGTGTGATGAAGTAAAAATCGGTAGATCATACTCCATAGCGATTTTAAATAATTTTCCAATATTCCCAGTAGTTCAATTTCCTTTACTTTACTTATTTCAATTGCCTCTTGTATTCTTATATTGACTTTACATTATTATCTTATCTTGGATTTTCCTTTTCTTCTCAACTGTTGCAATAAAATGGGTTAAGTACGGTCTGTTATGGCGTCCATGCAGAATTTGGTTAATAAGCCATTTCCCTCGTTGATAGTATGCATCAGACCATTTGGCCTTTTCTCCAGTAAATAGCACTTCATCTTCCCACATAATCTGGCCATCTTCTAACTCGTAACATTCAATAACATCAACCCATCCGGATTTGATAAATAAGGCTCGCCACCATTCGGATGAATGGTATTTGGAATACTCTGCATCCCAACCATTCGTCTTGTGATAAATTTCCGGGAGATCATTGCCGGGAGTCTCTTCATTAAAACATGTTCCTCCAACACAAAGTCGCCCACCTGGCTTGAGATGTGTTAGTAAATGTCGTAGGAATGCCACGCTTCCACCGAAGGAATGAAACGCTTGCATGCAAAAGATTGCATCAAAGTAGTCTTCTGCAAAAGGCAAGCCTCTGGTCACGTCAAGGCGGAGCGGCACAATGCGATGTCGAAGTCCTCTCTCGGAAACTTTTTTATTCAAATCATTGGCGGATATCCATAGATCAACAGAGAAAACGTTGACCCCAAAATGCTTCGCCAAAAAGATTGACGAAACCGCCTTCCCGCAACCAAGATCCAGTACAATGTCGCTTTCCTTCAGGTTCATTGATCTTGTCATCCGCGCTGCCAGGTAAAGACCGCCAGGGGCAAGGTGATCGCTGTATATTTCATCCCAAGAATATGCTTGGACTTCGGGATAATGGCTTCTATCAATTCGTCGCAAATATGTCTTAAGATGTCCGGATGTCATAGTTGGTCTCCTTTAATATCGTGTTAATCAAGCTAACCGGCAGACCCAGATAATGATTTCCTGAGTCCGCCAGTTCCGACTTTTACATCTGAAGAGTACATTAACTCGTCTTGCAGAACTATTCGTCGGTTAGATCACCGGCTGCGAAGATTGCCCCGGTTCGAGTGTCTCCAAGACATCTTTAAGATTGGCGTCTGCGAAGGCCTGCTTGATTCCTCCAATCCCTTCTTTGTAGTGCAACCACCCTTCGAAATGGGCAGGGAAGACAGCCTTGAGGCTCAGAGTTTGCGCGACCCTGGCACCTTCCTCTCCGTTCATGGTCAGGCGCCTGTCACCTACCGCTGGCACATTTGCTGCCCCCATATTGAGGATCCCTGTGCCGATATTGAATCGCTTGCCGATTTCCTCGATGTCGTCAATCCACACGGTATCGCCTGAGAGATATAATGCGCCGTTCTTTTGACCCTCCCACTCGAGTAGGAACCCCATGGTTTCTCCAATGACCGGTCTGATTTCTTCATCCGTTGTATGTACGGCGGGCATTCCAGTCACCTTCACTTTTTCGCCTTCCTCGTTGGTGAGTTCCACGGTTTGCCAGGTTTCAAGTCCCTCGGCGTTTTTGCCCAAAGCCGTGGCGCTTTCCGGAGTAGTAAAGACACGACCTGCTTTCGGCAGTATTGTGCGTCCTGATATGTCAAGATTATCGTAGTGCTGCTGGTGACTCAGAAATACAGCGTCGATCTTCCCGATTTCCTCTACCGGAATTGGCGGTGCCATACTCTTCTTTAACAAATGTCCTGGTCCCTCGTCTTTTTCGGTACCCTTCGGATCAAAGCCCGGATCGGTTATAAAACGGAATGATCCTATCTCAAGAAGATAGGTAGCCCCACCCAAGTAAGTGATTTTGGTGTCCATAATATTTCTCCTTATTTAATAAAGATTTCTGAATGTATTTAATTATTAGTTGTTTAGTTAATTTGATTGCTCAGGAACTCTCTTATTAGTTCAGCTATTACTTCTCCTTCCTCTTCGAGAGCAAAATGTCCTGTGTCAAGCAAATGAAATTCTATGTTTTTCAAATCCCTTTTGTAAGGAAATGCTCCTTCGGAAGGGAAGATGTAATCATTTTTCCCCCAAACAATTAATGTTGGCGGCTGATAAGTACGAAAGTATTCCTGCCAGCCTGGATAAAGAGGTACGTTTGTACGGTAGTCGTAAAACATAGCTAACTGAATTTTATCATTTTCGTCTCTTGTTAAATGTGTTAAATCGATGTTCCAATTGTCGGGACTGATTTTCTCGGGATCCCTTACCCCATGAGTATATTGCCATTTCAAACCATCGAGAGAATGAAATCCTTCCAGGGCTTTGCCATTTTCTTCTGTTTTGTCATTCCAATATTTTTTAATTGGATCCCAGAATTCAAGCAAGCCCTCATCATAGGCATTACCGTTTTGAATAATTAATGCATCTACACGCTCGGGGTATTTTGCCGCAATCCTGAATCCTATCGGTGCACCATAATCCATTAAGTAAATACTGTATTTCTTCACATCAAGTTTTTCCAGAAAGCCTTCTACAATTGCAGCCATGTTATCGAATGTGTAATCAAACTCATCCATCGGAGGCTGCTCGCTGTTTCCGTATCCCGGATAATCAGGAGCTAAAAGATGATAGCTATCCGAAAGATCTTTCATAAGATTGCGGAACATGTGGGATGAAGTAGGGTAGCCGTGAAGCAGCAATATTGTATGTGAATCTTTCGATCCTGCTTCACGATAGAATATTTCCACACCGTTTACTTCAACAGTTTTGTTAAGAGTTGGATTCCTTTGTGCCATTGTTTCCAGACTGATCATTCCGATCACAATAACCGTAATGAACAGAGTAATTTTTTTGAAATTAATTTGTATTGTTTTCATACCTTTTGATTTTTTTAGTTGTATAATAAATTTGATTAATATTCAGTTTTTATATTTTCTCTGGTTTTCAAGTATAGGGATATCATTAGCACTCATATCACGTCGTGTCATTAAGCCGTCTTCGTTGAACTCCCAATGCTCATTACCATGTGTACGGCACCATTGTCCGGTTTCTGCATTTTTCCATTCGTATTCAAATCGTACTGAAATGCGATAATCGGTATAAGCCCACAGTTCTTTCATAAGCTTGTAATCCAGTTCTTTTGCCCATTTCCTTTTTAGGAATTCCTTAATGGCTTCTCTGCCGGTGAAAAATTCATCACGGTTACGCCATTGGGAATCAACAGAATAAGCTAATGAAACTCTTTCAGGATCACGGGAATTCCACGCATCTTCTGCTGCCTGAACTTTTGCTTTTGCTGTTTCTAACGTAAATGGTGGTTTAATTTGTTGTTTCATTTTATGTTAACCTTATTAATTAAAGTGCCTGCCGTGCCATTACAGCATGCAGGCAGAATTATTATTTTACAGATAGTTTGGATTCGGAAAATGCTGCTACTAGTTCTGTTGTTTTATAAACATGACTGGATATCATTCTGAAGTTAGTTTGTGCTGCCTGATTTCCGTCCCATCCCGGTACGATTGTAGATGCCGTAGCATCGCCGACAACAGATACTTCAAAACCATTTTCAAGTAATTCTCTCATATGCGATTCCACACAAAGGTTGCCTGACATTCCAGCCAGGATGATCTTGTCAACCTTTTGTTTTCTTAACTGAAGACTCAAATCATTCTGCTCAGGTCCAAATACTTTATGAGGACCAACTACTGTTACATAATCTTTTTCAATGTACTTTTTATATCTCTCTAAGAAATCTGCTCCTGAACCTTCAAATTCCTCAACGGAAAGCTGGTCGCCACGATCGAACATACCGATATTATGCATCAACACCTCAAGTGCACCTTCAAACTTCCAGGTGTGGTCGTGATTGTAGTAATAGTGAGGAGAAATAAAAACTTTGATGTTATACTTTTCTGCAAGTATGAATAATGTTTCAATGTTTGCGACAGTATTATTTTCAGTTACGCTTTCTCCAACCACTCCCCATGCTACACCGTCGGGACTTAAGAAATCATTTTGCGGATCGGTAATTACAATTGCTGTGTACTCATCAATTTCAAATCCAGGATCTGGTAATTGAGCAAAACTACTGGTTGTTATTGCCAGTGCTGTAAATACAAACAAGACTGATATTAAAAATTGCTTTTTCATTTGTTTGTTCCTTTTGGTTTTGTTAAAAATATGTTTATTAGTTTGTGTCGACACGGTGTAGGAAGGCAAGAGAGATGCCAAATAGAAAAAATCACGCTAAGTAGCTTGAAATAAATAAGTTACAGAACAAGTTTAATTTAAAATGATATAAGTGTTTTGCCGAAATATCAGCAAAGTGCCAATATGTTGGCAAATATTATGGGCGTTGGGTGGTTAATCTATTCATTTTCGAATCAAGAATTGTTCGTTTTATCCCCAACAATTTAGCAGATACTCTTTCACCGTTGATCTTCCAATTGGTAAATTCTAAAGTTTTAAAATTGTTTTCAAATTCCCGAGGTGAACAAAAAATTAAGGATCAGAACTTTGTCTAATATTAAATATCACAGTGAATTTTTAGAATTGTTTTCATTATTCTAATGTTGTTGTTATGATTTTAATTTCATTAGTCAATGTTTTATGCACTGGACATTTATCAGAAATTTCTAATAGTCTTTGTATTTGCTCTTCCGTTAATTCACCAATAAATTTTAACTTTTTTTCAATGACGTGAACATACCCATCTTCTGATTCACACTCTTCACAGTCTTTAGCGTATACACGTGATTGTTCGAGGTGTACCTGTACCTCCTCCAAATCCCATCCTTTACGGTCAGCATACATCCTAAGGGTCATTGTTACACAGGCACCCAACGCTGTCAAAAGAAAATCATAAGGATTGGGACCAAGGTCTTGACCAAAAGGTACAGGTTCATCTGCTATTAATTCATGATTCCCTGTTACAATGATGGTTTTGTATTTCGCCCGGTTTATTTTTGCAATTACTTGAGTCATTTTGTTTACCTTTAAATTAGAATAGAGTTATTATTAATTTACTTTTTTCTCATTTTTTTCCTGATGTCATCCTGATTGTTGTGTTTAATTTTAAAAATAATAAACCATTAGATTATTTGCAAATAGATAATTTATCCGAACTACTTCTAATAATAGAAACAATTATCAAAATGGATACTGAAATAACCGATAGTATTAGGCACGGGCATCTGAAATAGGCATCAAATATTATGGGCGTTGGATGTTTAATTTTTTCATTCTCGACTCAAGAGTTGTTCTTTTTATCCCCAATAATTTAGCAGCTCCTCTTTCACCGCTGATCTTCCAATTGGTAAATTCTAAAGCTTTTAATATATAACTTTTTTCGTTCTCTTCGAGGGTTGTTATTTCTTCTTTTTGGGGTTTGCCAGTGTTTCTGTATCGTTTCAATTTTAGTATTAGAATTTCAATAGGATTCTTCATTGGAATATTTGTTGGGGCAATCGCTTGCTGCTTTAGATAATTTTAGCGGAGGAAGTATAATTACCGCAATCACATTTCATTTGACAAACAATATTGTATCTGATTTTGGCAAGGATTATAGTTGCTGTAATAAGTACAGTTTTTTTATTTTTTGCAATTTTCACAATCAAGCAATGCAAATCTGAAAATATTACTAAGAAGGAACGAATTAAGAATTGCTTTCGCGAACAATGGCTTAAAAAACATTTAAATGTTTTTAGCAAGCGTGTTGAAATAAAGAAATAATAAATCATCTTTAACGATGGCAGCGGTTTAGTTGCAAAATCGTTATAAGCGGGCTTTTTTAATTACGAATTTAGTTTTTGATATATGTTAACCGGTTAATTGAGAATCTTTTTCAAAATCATATCCTTTATAATTTACTTTATAAAATAATGAATAAAGTACCGGGACAATTCCCAATGTAAGAATAGTGGCAAATGCTAATCCACACATAATAGCTATAGCCATCGGTTCCCACATAGGTCCTCCGCCAAGATAAAGTGGAATTAATCCCCCGATTGTAGTTGCAGTTGTTAATAATATCGGACGCATTCTTCTCTGCGCAGCTTCAACAATTGCTCTTTGTGGAGAGAATCCTTTCTCATCCATTTCCAGTTGTATTCTTTCGAGCAGAACAATTGCATTATTAATAACAATTCCCGTAAGTGCAACAATCCCTAACAACGTCATAAATCCGAAATATGAATTGAAAATTATCAGCCCAAGAAAGACACCTATTATACCCAGAGGAACTACCAGCAAAATTATAATTGGTTTTCTGATCGAATTAAATTGGATAACGAGTAATAGCACTATAATAAACATTGCGATCGGCAATTGGTCACCAATTGCTTTTGAAGACTTTTCAGAGCTTTCTATCTCACCGCCATATTCATACTTGTAACCTACAGGCCAATCTATACTTTCATCAGTAAGCCATTTTTCAATCTCATTAATAACTTCTACTGTTGTGTATCCTGTAAGCAAACCGGCTGAGACAGTTACTGTGGTTAGTCTATCCCTTCTAATTATTTTTGCCGGCTGCCAAACAAGTTCAAAATCCGCAACCTGCAGTATAGGTACTGCTTTGCCGGTTTGGAGCGAATAAACATTAAGACTTGCAATTTTATCTATATTTTCCCGGTCCTTTGCAATGGTTCTCATAATAACAGGTATAAGCTTGTTACCTTCCCTGTATTCGGTGGTTTTAAAACCACTAAGCAATGTCTGTAACGAAACTGCAATATCCCGATTAGTTATACCTGATCTTTTCGCTCTTGCTTCATCAATTCTTACAATAATTTTCTGAATTCGTGTTCCCCAATCATCCTTAATATTATGAACCTTGTTGAGTGAGATCAACCGTGTTTTAATTTTATCAACATGCCCAAACACTATATCAGGGTCTTTGCCGGATATCCTAATCTCAACCGGATCGGTTATAGGAGGACCAAGGGCTAAAGGATTAATTTTCGGAATAACTTCAGGAAAATTTTGATTGCAAAACTCTTCAATTTGTTTAATGGCGTTATCAACATACTTCCTCGATGTACAATTGATCAACATCATACCATATTCGGACGCACGCTGCCTAGGATTATAAGAAAGCATAAACTTAGGTGAACCGGAACCTATGTAAGAAGACCAATCCAGAACCCCTTCTTCATTCTCAGGATCGGAAGTAACCATTGTTTCCTGCACGTAAGTTTCGATCTGTTTAATTACTTCTTCGGTTCTCTCTATAGCAGTGCCGACCGGCAATTCGAATTCAGCTGTTAATATAGGTTTATCGTTCGGGGGGAAAAAGATATTTGGGACTAAGGATGCAGCCATCATAGTTCCGATAAATATAACCACAATTGAAACAAGAGCCAGTAATCTATGATGAAGGATGAATGAAAGAATTTTTCTATAAGTTTTATAAAACCACGAAGAATATGGCTGCTGAACTGTTTTTTGTTTTTTTACTTTTAAAAATTTTGAACATAATAATGGAGTCATTGTCAGCGATAAAACCCAGGACGACAGTAAAGCAATTGTAACAACTATAAATATTGAACCTGTATATTCTCCTGTTGCAGATTTTGCCAGAAAGATTGGTAAAAACGCGGCTGAAGTTGTAAGTGAAGAAGTTAATAATGGAATTTTTAATTCGTTTGCTGAATCAATTGCAGCCTGTACCGGTTCTATTCCTTCCGAAATTTGAACCATTATACTTTCCGACATTACAATCGCATTATCGACAAGCATTCCCAATGATATAATAAGTGCGGCAAGAGTCATTTGATCAAGCTGCATATTTAATACATTCATTATCAGCAAGGTAAATAACATTGTCATCGGTATTAAACTTGCCACAACTAACCCCGTACGAAGACCTAAAGCAATAAGCATTACCAACAACACAAGCACAATGGCTTGTAACAGGTTATTAACAAAGCTGTTTATCTTAATTGTTACATACTTTGGCTGGAATGCTGCTTCATAAAATTCAATTCCAATAGGATAAACATTCTTTAATCTGATCATCAATCTACTAACTTGTTTTCCAAGTTCTACAATATTCCCACCTTTACGCATAGATATACCAAGTGCTAAAGCACTGACGTTAGTAGATCGGACTTTTGTTGTGGGCGGATCAACATAATCTCTGTAAACCGAGGCAATATCTTCCAGGGGTACTATTTCTTTTGAACCGGGCAAAGATATCAAAGTACTTTTAATTTGTTTTACTGATTCAAAATTGCCAACCGGTTCAAACACTATCCTGTTATTTCCAATCCGAACATCACCACCAGGGTTTATAATATTTTGTGATTCCAGAATATTTTGTAGTTGAATTGGTGATAAACCTAATTCTGCTAATTTTGCATTATTATATTCAATAAATATTCTTTCATCCTGCGCCCCGGCAATTTCAACTTTCGCAACATCGGGTAGTTGAAGCATCTCATCTCTAACTTCATCAGCAATCTCTTTTAATTCGGCATAACTATAACCAGCTCCAGTAACCGTAATAATTATACCGAATACATCTCCAAACTCATCGTTTACATTTGGTCCTATTATGCCATCCGGAAGTTCAGATTCCGCCTTTTGTACTTTGCGCCTCAGGTCATCCCAAATAGGACGCATTTTTTTGTATGATTCTTTTATATTTACAAATATTTGAGAAACGCCTGTCTTTGATATGCTTTGAACAAAATCCAGTTCTGGTATTTCCTGAATAACTTTTTCAAGTTTATCAGTTACTAACTGTTCAACTCTTTCCGGGCTGGCGCCTGGAAAGTAAGTTGTCACTAAGGCAGTTCGAATAATGAATCCCGGATCTTCTGCTTGAGGTAACTTAGAGAACGCCATCATTCCGCCGAAAAGAATAAGTATAAGTAGTACCCAAGTTACCCTATCATTTTTAATAGCATAGCGGGTTATATTCATTTAAAAGTCTCCTGGTTACTTAGCAATTTTACTTTTTGACCATTCTGAACGCGAGACACTCCTGCTGTTACTATGAGTTCTCCTCCAACCAGTCCCTCAATAATTTCCAGACCATCACCGGTTAAATTACCAACAAGAACCCTTTGTTTGTATGCCTTAACAACATTTCCTGAATCCGGTATAAGTGTAAAAACATAATTACCATCCGAGTCTTCGCCAACACAGTTCGGTGGAACTATAATTAATCCTGATTGAGTCGATTTTTCAATCTGAAATTTTACTTCCGCAGCCATTCCCGGACGAATACGATTTTCACTGTTATCTAATTTTACTTTAACAGGGTAAGTAGTACCGATACCTACAGTTGAAATTCCAACTTCAGTTACTTTACCGGGAAACACTTCATTCTTAATTGCTGCGAATGACACTTCTACTTTAGTTCCAACAGTTATTTGTGAGATCATAACACCCGGAACAGATATTTCAACTTCAGTTTCACCTTCTGAAGTTATTGTAGCAATATGATCACCCGCCTTTACGTTTTCATTCAAATCAACAGGTACTTCTGCAATAATACCATCAAACGGAGCTAACAACCTTGTGTAACTTAATTGTAATTTTGTTAATTGAAGTGAACTTCTCACTCCATCTACGTTAGCCCTGGCTGATTCATAGTTTGCTCTTGCCGCATCAAGTTCGCTTTTAGATATACTATTGGTTTCGTAAAGAGATTTTGATCTTTCATAATTATTTTTAGCGTTAAGCTCAAGTGATTCAGCTTGCTTTAATCCTGCTTCGGCTTCCTTTACTTTTACCTGATAATCTGAGGCATCTAAAAGAGCAATTATGTGCCCCCTTTTTACTTTGCTACCAACTTTAATATTTATTTTTCTAATGTTGCCAATAACTTTAAAACTTAATTTTGATTCAATGCCGGCTTTAGCAACGCCTGTGTAAATTCTGGCTTGCCCTCCCCCTCCTTCAATCACTTCCATATATCGCACTGGTCTAATCACTTGTTCTTCAATCCGTTCTTCCTTGCAGGCAACAAATACCATTAATAGAAACAAACAGAATATTAATAGATCCTTTCTTATCAAAATCATTTTAACTCTCCGGTAATAATTATTTATTAGTATTCTTTTCATAATAATCTTCTAAACGATTAATGAATTCATCTTGTACTTCTGCAGAGGCATTAAAAACAAATTCCCCTGCAGCTCTCTGAACATTCATCATATCAATAAAAAAATTAAACTGAGCGCTTGTTGCTAATAGTTCTGCAATAAGAGCTGCATTCTGTGCATCCAATAGATCCGTAATAGACGCAAAACCCTTCGAGTATAAATCAATTACAATTCTCAAATTTTTTGCTGAAGCATTTGATGATATTTTTGCCTGCTTCATACCGGCAAATGAAGAGCCGGACTGATGCAGCGCTGATCTGACGCCCTGTTCAATTTTATTTTTTAATGATTTCTTTTCCAGATTTAATTTCTTTACTTCAATGCTCGATTGTTCCACTTCGGCAAATCTTCCGGCACCTTCAAACAGAGGTAATCTTAAGTTTAGTCCAATACCCCAGCTAAAATCTTTTGGTATGGTTGCAAATTCAAAATCACCAACACCAGGAATTGTGACGGGTTCGATTTCACTCCCCGCACCGCCCCTGTAAAAAGTGTTTGCCAATTGTCCTTGTAAACCGATTGTTGGAAGAAAAAATTGAGTGGTAGCTGCAGTAGAGATTCGCTGCTGTATTTCAATTGCCTTGTCAATTACTTTTAATTCGGGTGAATAAACAAATGCTTCTTGAACCATGAATTCTCTAAAAATTTTAAAATCCCACTTATTCTGATAGTGTTTTATCATCCGATCTCCGGCAACGAGGGATACTAGTTCATCAAGACTTGCTTCATCCAGTTCGAACTTTTCTTCGGACGGACGATTTAACAACTGATTGAGATTTATTTCCCCCACATTTCTATCAGCATTAGCTTGTATTACTGCTTTCAGGTTATTTGCAATTTCACTTTCCCACCTATAGATTTCTGTAAGGTTAGCGCTGCCAACATTCACTCTGAATTTTGCGATTTCCATGTTGGATTTTGATAGAGCAAGATTATCTCTATTGATTGTCTCTATTGTCTTTGCAACGAGAATATTAATATATGAGATACTTGCTTCTCTGATCAAATCAAGTTCTGCTTGTTCAAGTTCGTTTAATCTTAGCTCCTGGATTAATGAATTAATATCTAAATTAGCCCAGGCATCCACATCATAGATAAGTTGATTGAGTGTGAGGTCTCCCACGATCATTCGTTCCGATACTTGCCCAAAACCGGTCTCAGCTCTGTCCTTGTCTATCAAGGTTCCGGTAGCCGAAACATCCAACTGCGGCAATAAAAATGAACGAGCTATCTTAACATCCTGTTCACCCGATTCAATTCTTCTTCTTTCTGCCAACAGATCTAAATTAGATTCTATAGCATTATCAATCACTTCGTAAATAGTCAATACTCTACTAACTTCATCAATAGCATCGTTAATTAATTTAGAATTATTCATAAGTGACCACGAAGGATAAATTTTCATTTGCTCAGCCACATACATATTTATTAAAAACACCTGATCAACAGGAAATTTAACCGGAAGATCCCCGGCATTTTCACCCAATAATATGCTTTGAATATTTAATGCGATGCGTCTTGATATGCGTGGGAAAAAATCTTTAAGAGTAAAGCCGGCAAGCACTTCTCCCCTTACATATTTCTCATCAAAATGCGTAAATACAGGAATACCTTTTTGAGTAAACCGGGAAAAAATATCATCAGCTTGATCGTATGTTAGAAAACGAAGTGGAGCAGATATTATTACCTGAACATCATCCGGGATTTTTGATAACAATTCCTCATTATCCTCTCCCACAGGAACATAAACCAGATCTACGCCGTGAACAGTCTTTATAAAACCTCCTTCAGGGTGTACATGCATATGTTTTTGATTTTCAAAAAATAACTTGGGCACAAGCAAAGCCGCCTTATTGAAGTTATATAATTCCTTCATTTGTGGAATTTGACTTATGAGGTTAGATGTAAAAGAAATATAGTTTAGATTATTTATTCCACTAGTGCCATCTTTGATTGGCATATTTTCTAATTCTGAATTGATAGCTATTGCAGCAATAACCGGTTTAGATAAATTATCACGGAATACAGCTACAGATGATGAAACCTCTCCATATGCAATAATAATATTAACATCAGGATCATCTAATAATTGATCCAAACCTGCATTGATCTGTTCTATATCCCAATTTCCATCAATAATTTTAGATTCCGGAATGCGAACATCATATTCATCCTCTAACAATGTTTTGGTTTGCTTTTCCAACTCATTCAATGCCATTTCATCATATTCCCATCCACCATCCAACAGAATACCTATTGTTACTTCAGGTTTTACATTATTGGTTTGCGGTAAGATTTGCGAGATAGTTAGCAGTGCGAATGTAATTACAAATATGGAAGTAGATTTCATACTATTCCCTGGTTTTAATTTTAATTTTTACTTGGCTTAAATAGTTGTAAATGAGAACTTCATCCAAAATTGAAAAAATTTTTATGAATTGCAAATATTATGGGCGTTGGATGTTTAATTTTTTCATTCTCGACTCAAGAGTTGTTCTTTTTATCCCCAATAATTTAGCAGCTCCTCTTTCACCGCTGATCTTCCAATTGGTAAATTCTAAAGCTTTCAATATGTAACTTCTTTCGTTCTCTTCGAGGGTTGTTATTTTTTCTTTTTGAAGTACGCCAATGTTTTTTGGTAATGAATCACCTAGGTCCAAGTTATTACCACGTGTGATGATCACAGCTCTTTCAATAATATTTTCCAATTCCCGAACGTTACCCGGCCAGGAGTAATTAATTAAAGCATCCATTACTTTTTGTGTAATTGCGCCAATCTGCTTTCCGATTCTTGTTCCATGTTTTAACAAAAAATGCTGAGCTAATAATGGGATATCTTCTTTTCTCTCTCTTAGAGGTAAGAGATTGATAGGAAACACATTTAATCTGTAATAAAGATCCTCTCTAAATTCTCCTTTTTCAATTGCCAACCGGAGGTCCCTGTTGCTGGCAGCTATCACTCGGACATTCACCTTTGTAGTTTTTGTACTTCCTAATCTTTCGAACTCACCTTCCTGAAGAACCCTGAGTAATTTTGGTTGAAGTTCCAGGGGGATTTCTCCAATCTCATCCAGAAAAATGCTGCCGCCATCAGCAAGCTCAAATCTACCGATTTTGCGCGCAAACGCTCCTGTAAAAGCACCTTTTTCGTGTCCGAATAATTCACTCTCGATTAAAGTGGAGGGCAATGCAGCACAATTGACTATTACAAGTGCTCTTTCTTTGCGTTTGCTGATGTTATGAACTGCACGCGCTATCAGTTCTTTACCGGTTCCTGATTCTCCCAAAATTAGAACAGTTGAATCGGTGGCTGCTACTTGCTCTACCTGTGTTAAGACTTTTCTAAATTTTTTACTTTGACTTATTATTTCCTCGAAGTTATGAGTCAATTTAATTTCTTGCTGCAGATATATATTCTCTTGCTCTAACCGGGTTTTTAATTGTTCAACTTCTGTTAATGCTTTTTGCAGGTCTGCATTACTTTTCTGAATAGCCCGGTCTGCTTCTTTTCTTCTGGTGATATCACTAAAGGCGACTACTGCACCCATCAACTTTCCTTTATCATCCCTCATAGGCGTACTGATATATTCAACCGGAAAGAATGTCCCGTCCTTTCTCCAAAAGACATCAGTATCAACACGGTGAACTTTGCCATCCTTAAATGCAGCATATATAGGACAATCCTTTGCTTCATGGTGAGAGCCATCCTGTTTAGTATGATGAATAATATCGTGCTGTCTTTTTCCGATTAGATCTTCAAGCTGCCAACCAAGCATATTAGCTGCAGTATCGTTAACAAACGTTGTGTGCCCTTTTGTATCCAAGCCATATACTCCTTCTCCTACTGATTTTAAAATGAGTTCTTCATGCCTTTGTAATTGCTCTAATTCATTTATTGCATTTCTATATTGTGTTGTATTGGTTAAGGGTTGATATTTTGTGTTGGTCTCTGCTTCTTTTTTATGTGCCATGATAATTTTTCTAATAATATAGTTACGTCTGTTAATATCATAAACTATTTATTAGTTTCATAATAATCATCAACTTTATTCAGCATATCTTTCTTCTCATCTTCATTTAGAAAACTGCCGATAAAAGAATTTTTTGCAAGTTGATAAATGTCTTCTTTAGATAGATTAAGCGCTTGTGCAGTTTTTAAGTAATTTTCATTTACATATCCATCAAAGTATGCCGGATCGTCTGAATTTACAGTTGCAAGTAATCCTTTATTCAACATTTTTTTAAGCGGATGTTCTTCTAAGCTATTAACAACGCAAAGTTTAAGATTTGAAAGTGGACACACGGTTAAAGCGATCTGTTCCTCTGCCAATCTTTTTACCAGATTATCATCATCAAGTGAGCGGTTGCCATGATCGATGCGTTGTACTTTTAACAATTCCAAAGCTTCCCAAACGTATTCAGCGGGACCTTCTTCACCTGCGTGAGCCATTACTAAAAACCCTTCACTCTTTGCCTTTTCAAAAACACGCTGAAATTTTGAAGGGGGATTTCCGACCTCAGATGAATCGAGACCTATTCCAGTAATCCAATCTCTGAATTTGAGTCCCTGCTCTAAAGTTTTAAAAGCATCTTTTTCACTGAGATGACGGAGAAAACTCATTATCAGTTTTGATGTAATCCCGAATTCTTTTTCAGCATCTACTAATGCGCTATGGATGCCGTTTATAACAGTTGAAAACTCAATTCCTCTTGCAGTATGCGTTTGGGGATCAAAAAATATTTCTGTGTGAAGAACATTTTGCGATTTCATTTTTTCAAGATATGCAAGGGTGAGATCGTAAAAATCCTGTTCGGTGATCAATACATTTGCTCCTGCGTAATAAATGTCGAGGAAATCCTGAAGGTTGTTAAATTTATAAGCGGAGTGAAGTTCTTCAACAGATTTATATTTCAATCTACTATTATTACGTTCTGCAATTTTAAACATAAGTTCCGGTTCAAAAGTCCCTTCTATATGAAGATGAAGTTCTGCTTTAGGAATGTTGTTTATAAAGTTTTCTAATGAAATGTTTTCGTCCATATTAAATGAAATTTAATTAATGGTTTAATTGAAGATGAATATAAAAAAATTTCATAAGATCATCTCGATCTAAAAGATTTCTAAGTGCGTAACCGCCCAAGCTTTATTCATTTCATTCAAGAGTTTATTATTATATCCGAACTAATTTTCTCATTTCAGGCTTCTCTCATTGAATTATTTGTAGGGAGCAACAATTAATTTTATTTACTACTTCCTTTTAAGTATTATAAGAGCTTCAGGTCTATCGGCATCATCATTCCATCTTTGCAGTAACCCCTCATAAGCGGGTTTCAGTTTTCCGAAGTTATCTCTAATCAAGTGTAGAAATGTAAATGTTCTATCTTTCCTTACTGTTGCAGTTGATGTTTCTATAATGGGAATCCATGTACCGGTATTATAAAATCTCTTTCCATCATCAAAAAGGTAAGTACTTGGATTGTGGGTATGACCCATAGAAATAATATCGTATTCAGTACCCTTAATCCTTTCTTTAGCGAATTTAACTAGACTAGATGGTTCCGATAACTGGAACCATGCAACTAATCTTGAAAGTATATAGGCAAGAAAAATCATAAATATAATTTGTACCTGTTCGATAAATATTCCGACGAGTCCGGTTGCACCAATTAATTCTGAAAAGTCTTTAACAAAATTTGTAACAGATGATAAATTAACTAAAACAAGCGTGGCTATTGGTAAAACAAGAGCTAAAGCAAACAGAAGAACTTTTCCCAACATGAATCTTAGATATCGGAAATTTGTAGTCAGAACACGTAGCAGAAGTGGGATATGTTGGAATAATATTTTTAACCCAAGTGGAAAATTTTCTTTCATTAGCATTGGAAGTACGTTTGTTGACGGTCTAACATTATCGAGAAAAGGATAAAAGAGTTCTACTCTATTTAAAATATAACGGTTAAAGAATGAACCGAATGGAATGTTAAGCTGTTTATCATTTTTTTCAAGTTTTGGTCTGTCCAATACCATGGCAAATTTATCATAGCGGTGTCCGTGTTCAACATAGAAATCTTTATCAATTTCAACTGAATCATCAATAAAATTAATATTTGGTAATACCGTATCAATTAGTATTTTTTCCAGTGTGTCCGTATTATCACTATTATATATATTTTCCGCAATAATTAGTCGCAGATAATTTCTAACAGCTAGCCAGCAAATTTCAAGATCGTGGTTGCCTTTAACTATCACCATTTTATTGCCTGATTCCATCCATGATCCAAGTGCTTCAAAAAATTCGGGATGTCCCTTTTTAATCAGTATTAGTTTGTAAATAGTTTTATAATCTTCAGTCCCTAGTCCAAATTTCCTTTCCCTTTTCGTGATACTATTTTCAAGTCCTTCCTCAGGTTTTTTTATACCGATCTTTTTAAGTTCTTTATTCCATTCCTCAAACTGGTTTTCAACAACTTCCCTCGATGGCAGTGCCGGTGTTTTTATCGGATCTAATTTCATAAGATTTTTTAATCTTTTTGATAGCCGTGCTTTTCTAACCTTACCCGGATATTCCGTAACTCTCAGGAAATCAAATACGTCCCCGTTAATAATTATCATGGCATTTTTGGTCTTCTTTTTCCTTCCGGCATATTGGAGAAACCTTTTAAATGAGTCGTCAGCAAAGAAATTTTCTGTTCCAGGGTAAACGCCTGCATCATTCCTTCCCGAAGCAATATGAAGATCACTGATTACAAAAATTTCCTCTCCCTCTGATGTATATTTTACGGGCTTTGTCCTCACGGGAAGAGATTGACTGAACAAAGAACTTTTCCGCATTTTATAAGTTTCATCCTGCACTACATATTCCGGCGCATCACCATTCTCTTCACAGTGTTTTAGTAGCTCTGCAATGTTATTGCTTCCCACTTCCATCCTCTTTACTATTCATAATATTTCAAAACGCTTTTTGCAGCCATTGAGCTCATTGCCATAATTGTCCATTGCGGATTTACGGTTAAGCTCGTTGGGAATATTGATGCGTCTGTTACAAACACATTATCATAACCAGCCACCTTAAAGTTTTCATCAACTACTCTTGTCCCGGATTTTGCGTCGGACATCAGATTTCCACCTTGCGGATGTGCAGTGTTAAGAAATATATCTGTTATTCTTAACGGGAAATCGTTGAAAGTTTTTATAAATACATCAACCTCGCTTTGATTACCTAAATTAACTTCAATCCCGGGTTTTGTGGGGAGAATAACTCTCGTACTGCCAGAAGCTTGTCCGAGTTTTATCAATGTAGTAATAGCGTATTTAATATTGTCCAAATCATTTTCCCCTAGTTTCCAGGTAAATGCCTGCCCGTTCAAAAGATCAGCTTTCTTAAGAATAACACCATTGGTCTCAGAGCCAATCAAAGCGCCGTAGTTTATCATGTACTTATACTTTTTTATAATAGAATCACGTCTATCAAATGTGAAAGGCACACTCGCTAAAGCAAATGCTGCGGGAGGATTAAAGTAAGTTTCAAATATCGCACGCGATTTAGGATCCTTTGCGGCTAAGGTTATCTGCTCACCGTCAAAGGCTTTTATTATTTCATCATATTCAAAAGTTAGTGGGAAAGCAAAATTGCAACTTACATTCTGCCCTATATTTTCATTCTTAACTTCGCTTCTCATCAGGAAGTGGCTGCTGGCAATAACTCCGCCTGCAACAATTACTGCTTTACGGACTTTTACTCTTTGCAGATTGCCGTTATCTGTTCTCAAAATGACATACTCTGCTTTATCCCCTTTTGAGGTAGGAACGAACCTGACCGCAGTCATGTTGGAAACTACATTTACTCCCCTTGCCTCAGACCAGGGGATATAAGTTTCAAGCATTGACCGTTTGCGCATTCTTTTATTTCCAAGATTCCAGTTGCCGTCGCCAATATTACTGAGATGATTCACCTTTACTGTGCCGTAATATTTCAATTGCTCATCTGGCGGAAGTGTTTTGTTATATTCTTCAACCCCGGTTTTGAATTTGTTTTCTACCAAAGAATTGATACCTGATTTCGCGAGCGGTTTTATATTCAGTTCCACAGCTATTTTATTATATTCATCGTCTAAATCTGCCAGATCAATTCCATACTCATTTTCCCAGGTATCTTTAATCTTGCCGGGCATTTCAAAACAAACAGCATTATTACTTATAGTAGTTCCACCAACACATTCACCCTGGAGTACAGCCATGGTGAATTTTTTTGTTTGCTGCAGCCCGCCTTCCTTATATATTTTTTTCATCATATCTATTTCGCTGTCGTTAAAATCCTGTAAAGGCTGGTAACGGTATCCCCTTTCCACAACAAGAATTTGTGACGCATCGTGAACCGAACAAGCAAGTCTGTATGCCGCAGTAGCACCGCCCGCACCGGAACCGACAATTAAATAATCGATTTCTGAAGGTACATCCTTTTCCTGAACAGGAGTAGTAACGCGCGGCGCGACCAATTTACATTCGCCGCTGCTTGCAGGTTTGAAGTTTGCGGGATCATTTTCATCAACGGGTAAATCAGCAACTTTATTGAACGGCGGTTCGTATGCAGCACAATCCCCCTGTGTTCTGTCCCTTGCGTCAACCGGTACATAGCCCATGCTGTTTCTTACATTTAATTGTGAAAAATGTGCAAACATTATCATTGAATTAAGCGAAAGCCCTATCTGGTAAACGATATTTGATAATAACGGGAAAACAGATTTGTTCCTTTCCGCTTCATCTTTGTAAATGTACTTACTTAAAAAATACCTTTGCTCATCCCGGCTCATTGAAGAAAACGCCGGATGCAAACCCAGCAGCCAGTTAAAAGTATGCTCTAGCAATGCAAACGGGAGATTTAAGAGTCCCCGTTTCCTTCCCCGCATACCTCCCATGTATTGGTCTATTGATTGCAATACTTCGGATTGATGTTTTGAATCGCTTTTGAAGAATGCATTTGTTAAAGCAAGAATATTTTTAGCAGTGGAAGGATTTAATGTGCTAATTGCGTAATCCACGTTGTAATACATTTTCCGTATCGCAATTAAACCGGCAGCTATAATAACATTTACAAAAACAAATAGAATAAAATACCAATCGACCATAACAGTACCACCGCTCCTGGTAACAAAATCAACCGATGAAATTAAATTACCGGCAATGACCCACACAGCTGCGATTATACTACCGAATACTAATGGGAAAAGAATTAATCCCATGAAATGATCACGAAGTTTATCCCGTTTAATAAGTAAGAAAGAAATCAAACCAAGAGTTATATAGAGTGTTATGGTATTGCCAATCATCGGGTCGGGATAACCGTAAACTGCCGAAAGCCCGGTCTTGCCGTCCGTAAATAGCCTTAGTGCTAAAATCGAAAGTGAAATCAGCATAAATATTATGCCCGTCACCTTATACATGTAGCGCATCAATGTTGCTGGAATTGAAAAATAAACCGGGAAATCATTTTCGGGTTTAAATTCGTCTGCTTCTTTTTTGAACTTCAACATTATCCACACGAACATTATTATTAAAACTCCATCAACAATGGCTGAAGTGAGAAGGAAATCACTATCCGGGTTGCCGGGATCGAAAAAATAAAAAGCCAGAGCAAAGATTGTGGAAACCGCATGCCCTGCTATAAGCCCGATGGCGGAGTAATACCTCAGGTTTTTATTGTATGCACCAAGGAAAGCGAGAAAAGTCATTAATCCAATTTTGAAATAAGTGTTGATTGCAAGAGCGGGATTTTTATAAGTCATATCAATTAGTTGACCAATTCCTTCCGGCCAGGGTTTTACACCCAAAATGCCGAGAATCAATATTGATAAATAAGCCACGTATCCCAAACCGAGAAGCCGTAAAATCCAGTATGCTGCATCACGTTTGGGTTTGTCAACACTTTCTTGCGACCACTCTTTACTGAAAAGTTTTCGGTATTCTTTTTCATTTGGAACATTCGGGTAATTCTTTTTCTTGTAAAATACCAAAGCAAGCAGACGCGCAAGAAACAAAGCGAGAATGCCGAATATAATTGCATCCACTGAAATAGTTACAAAAAACTTTAAAGCAGGAATCTTTATCCATGATACAACTGAAGGATCTCCGTAAATCCACAAAGCATTTTGCGGAATATCCCTCACATAACTTTCAAGGTAAAGGTCTAGGAGATAGTAAGGCAGAAAAACAACAATGTAAATTATGACCGAACTTGATTTTCTTAGGAGGATAATTATCGCTGAATAAATAAAAGTGTTTATCAGTACTTCAAGCATCATTGTAACTATAGGAGGAAAAAAGAAACCAAAAATTGTGAAGCCGTTAAACAGTACGATGTTGTATTTTGTAATTAAATAAATTAAAATTATGGAAAGAAGAAAATTAACAGCAATTAAAAATGTATATCTAATTCCCGTTGAAGCTTTATCGAGCGGGTCAAGTGCGGTGTAACCTTTCAAGTTAAAAAAACCAGGCATACTTTCCTCCTAAATATGTTTTAAAAAGTTTTTGCTTTACGTATTCTTCCCCATTTTTCTAAATATTCCCTGTAATTTTTATTTATATATTTATTTTATAGAACCAAGCCTCACTACAATGCCTAGCTTTTTAATCATGGTTCCTTTAATTAGTTGATGTTCTCATCAATTTAAATCATTTATTGGTGATGTACAATGGTTTGAATAAAAAGCGTCTTAATGAGTTATTTTTTTGGTGGGCACAGTGTTTTTGATTTTCTTTTGACTTGCTCCGACATAATTAACTATTGTTCGGGCAACTGCAAAAATCATGAGTATTCACTTATCAGGATATAGAGTTCCTCCTTTGGTAAGCCAGGATACACCGAAAGCAATTAGAGCGATGGTTTCAGCCCAGAACACAAAACAAGATGCCGAGTTAACATCATAGATAAAATTATGGTATACCACAATAGCAATCAGACAGGCAATTATTATTAGACCACAGATTACGTAAATCTTATTTCTTCTCAATTTTTGTGGTGTGGGATTCGATCCTTTCTTAGTAAATAAGAATAATGAAAATACAGCAAGTGTAAGAAAGAAGATAGCAGCGCAGGCAAAATGAATTTTTCCTATCAAATTACTTGACCCCATCTCTGTAGCAGGGAACCAGGCTAAACCTATTGCAAAAAAACCTGCCACATTACCAGCCCAATCATCCCATTTATCATAACCACTATAAAAAAACAAAAATAAAGCTATAGCACAAATGGCACCAACGAACACATTACGCATGTCGGTATAGTAATAATGGCTAATGGATTCCCGAATGATTTCCCCATTAAATATTAAAAAAACACCAAGCACTAATGTGAACGGTAACAATATGGCTATCCATCCCACCGTTTTTCGTAAAGCCAAATACGAATAGGTATGTCGAAAATATTTGTCTTCTGGATCCATAATAATTATGCTTTTGGAAACAGCTTAATTTTTAACCAGCTAATTTAGCATCCAGGTCAATTTTAGCTGTGCCACCGGCATAAAGTCTGGAGATAGGACATTTTTCCTTGGCTGCTAATGCTAATTCATCAAATTTTTCTTGCGATAGTCCTTCACAAGTTACATTACAAACCAAATTAATATTGGTTATGTTAGGACCGATATCATCCTTTCCCAGCGTTACGGCAGCGGTTGTTTCAATACTTTGCGGGGTTAAATTTTCTCCACTAATTAGTGCGGAAAGAAACATTGAATAACACCCGGCTTGAGCAGCGGCTACCAATTCTTCGGGGTTTGTTCCATCACCTTCCTCAAAACGAGAAGCGAATGTAAATGGTCCATTGTAGTCACTAAAGTTCATTTCACCCTTACCTTCTTTTAAGGTACCATTCCAAATGGCTTTTGCATTTCTGATTGTCATAATTTGCTCACTTATTGTTAGTAATATTTAATTATAGGAAAAACTCTTTAAGCTATGATTTAAAACTATATTATGTTTGGTCTTATTTACAAACTTTCTAGGTTTAATTTTGGAATACGTTTTAATAAACGCCAGTATTACCATTTCTGCCTCAGGCAGAATACAACTCACATATTATTAATTACTGTATTTGTTTCAGCTTCTAATAATAACTTGACAAAATTTTGAATTCGGGTTTCGACTTTATTACTTACTAATTCATCTTCAATCCAGGTATGAATATTGCCTAAATAAGTCATCCCAAGATATTCAGCGCTATTTCGAAAGGGAGTAAAAAATCCTTCTGTTTCAGTTTCGTCTGATCCACAGCTAATCACAGCCATATTTTTTCCTATTAACTTTCGCCCCGTTTCTTTTTCTATTTTAAGACAATCTGATAATCTGTCAAAAAAGGTTTTCATTATTCCGCTCATTGAATACCAGTAAACAGGTGTAGCGAAAACTATTAGTTCATATTCTTCAGCTATTTGTTTAATTATGGATAAAAAATCATCTTTTTGATTTTTAAATTCATAGTCAAAATACTCAATTTTTTTCAAGCTCAGATCTACTACATCGAATTCCAATTCCTTCATTAACAATCGAACTACTTTATTAGTGTTTTCTTTACTTCTTGAGCTGCCTTGAATTATAATTCTTTTCATTTTTTGATTTTATTGCTGCTAACGTTCAGGCTAAACTGCGTTTTAATGCAGTTTAGGTATTGTTGTGTTTAGTTCTTTATTCTTTTTCGAGTTTAGCAATCTCTCGTTTTTTAGTTTCAGACACTTCTCCTGTTTCTGCATATGTTTTCCAATCTTTCAAAAATCCTTTTAGAAGTTTTGTGAAATTACTCTTTAGGGGAGCGCCTAAAAGAAAACCTCTTAAGCCTGTTAGATCAGCAGTGATATTGGTTGATGCTCGGCAAGAATTTTCACTGACTTCTTCAACTTTTAAGGCGTTCTGAAGGTCTACTAAAAAGCTTGGCATTTTATCGATCTTTGCAGACCAGGTGATTTCTTTCTGCACCTGGTCGTAATGTAAAATTAGCTCATCTGCGTTTCCGAATTTTCCAAGGTCACAGAATCGACCACCTGCAGGAGCTCCTTCATAAGTTGCAGGAACAGAATCATTATTCCAAGATTTGTTTACGCCTCTTCCCCAATCTGCGATGTTAAGGAAGTCTGGTCCGATAATTTCCCATGCTTTTTCAGCACTTGTATTAATTTCAATTGATTCTTTTATATCTAATTTTCCCATTTCTATTGATTTTTTATTTGACCAATAATTGATAATCATTCATTTGCGATTTAATTAAACACAACGTCTTAATAAACGCAATTCGTTTTAACCACAAATTAGTTAATAAAGATTATTTAGGCAAAGGACTTAAAACTTATCCTTATTCCAGAAAAGAGTCTGAAAATTAAAGTTAAGGAAAATCAATTTGTCTGTTGACTCTTTCATTTTTTTTCTTATACTTGTACATTATAAAGATTATGAACAGTCACAATTATATAGATCTATCTTGCACCTGTTGTAGTAAAAGCAATCGAGGAAAGGATAGTTATATATAATTTTTAAATAATATTAATATATAAAAAGCCTTTCCATATTGGAAAGGTTTTTTTTTGCTCTAAACTTTAACCCTGTTCAATATTTGGATGGAAAATATGAGGTTTTGATACTCAAACAAATATTGATTGTAAACAATAATGTTGACCTTATAAAAGCTGCAGTAGAACTAAATATGGTTTCTTTAATTATCAAGCCAAGCCGCATTGGTAAAGGAACAGGGGTTAATTTATATAATAATATAAACAATTAAGGAGAATTATTATGAGTAAAGTACTTGATGAAGTGTTGGCAGCAAATGCTGATTATGTTGAGGATTTTGGTGACAAAGGCGATTTGCCCATGCCCCCAGGAAGGAATTTCTCCATTCTCACCTGTATGGATGCACGATTAGATCCGGCAAAATATGCAGGTTTAGCTGAGGGTGATGCCCATGTCATACGGAATGCTGGCGGTAGAGCGAGTGATGATGCCATTCGTTCATTGGTCATTTCTTACAAATTGCTCGGTACGAAAGAATGGTTTGTTATTCATCACTCCGACTGTGGAATGGAAACATTCAATAATGAAATCATGGGTGATTTATTGGCGAGTAGTTTAAAAACGGCAAAAGTTGATGCTTCAGGTTGGCATGATTCAAATGAAGGACCTGGTTCAACAGAAGGGAAGTTTAGCCAGTGGTTAACTATCAGCGATCAAAATCAGAGCGTAACTGAGGATGTTAAACGGATAAGGAGTAACTCAATGGTTCCTTCCGATATTCCTATTTACGGTTATATTTATGATAGTAAAACAGGAAAACTTATTGAGGTCCCGGAAGCAACTGAAGCAGGTAAAGCCAGCTAAAAAACCAAGCAATTATATATCCGGACTTTTATTATCCGGGAAAGTTATTCATTGTTCAATTTTAGTGAAAGTTATTGATCCCAACGGAGCGACAACATTATTAATTGCAAGCGGAGGAGTTATAATTTCGAATATAGCTGCTCGCGGAATGGTAGGTTCATCGGGAGATACAAAAGTTGCACCATCATCGGTTCCTGCATCATAAATATCCACGGTGATGGTTTTGCTTGTTACCCACTCGTTATTTTCAATTAAATTAATATTGCTCACGGCTATAAACCAATCGGGGCTGGGCGCTATCATTGAAACTACACTTACCATTGAATGAGAAGAAACGATATCGAATTCCAGGCTAACTTCACCCGGTGAGGGGTTTATTCCACCACCGCTAATTAAAGTATTTCCTATTCCAATCGAAATAAAATTTTGAATTTCAGCTTCCAGGGGATTTTTGCCCCCTGTTTCCGCCATATTTTTTATTCCATCTGAAGCAATTCCACCTTTTGCAAAAAGCATTGTGTTTCCGTTATGAGTCATACCAATGAGACCGGAAAAATGAGCTGATGACGGGAAATCATTAGGATGAGTTTGTGCACTCCAACCGGCATTAAATGTTACTTTATACCGTGCATTAAGTTCGGGTTCCGGTTGAGTCATCAAAGGTTCATTTTCTGAACACCCTAACAAAAGAACAAAAAATAAACCCGCTAAAATAATTACTCTCATTTTCTAAACTCTCCAATTATTGTTTATAATTCCTGATAAATATAAATTATATTCATCACAAAATAATCACAGAAATATATCAGAGTAATTATAATGGCAGATACTTTTGAGAGGACAACTAACAAAACAGATATTGCAGGAATGATAGAAATTTTAGTGATTAGTTTACGAGGAAGTTGGAGTTGAAAAATGATGCTATTGTTAGTTAATATTCTTTGCGTGGCGCGCTTTGATGCACTAAACATATTGTTATATCCTGAGCGTCTTGGATTAATTTATTTAGCTGTTTTCAATTCTAAATAGCTTATCATCTTCTGATAATTTTACAATAAAGTAATCTTCCTTGTTTAATTCTTTCTCCACTCAGGAAATCTTCCAGGTGTGTATGGTGCGCCATTTTCTTCCAAAATCAGTTCAACTTGTTTTATTTCATCATTTATAGATTTAAGTAATACTAAAACATGATCAAACTTACCCGCGGCATCATCGTAAGATTTTGTAAATGTTGTTGTTGGCGCCGCAGTTGTATTCCACAAAGCACCTGTTATTAAATCAACACGGTCTTTTATAGAACTTGGAGATGCACCTTCATACCTGCTTCGTAGTCTGTCTCCATTCAATTGCCGGTTTAGTTCTTTCAGATTTAGCTCTGCAGTTAATATTTTATTATATGTATCTTCAGGCACACCTGCTGCTTCAAAGACTGCTTTTTTCAGGTAAGATAGTTTATCAACTAATTCTTTTTGGTAAGAATCTGCCCCGTTTATGGCTCTTGTAAGCTCAGCAACTTTTTTATTAAATGCATCCAAGGCAAGTTTATCTTCTGCAGGTAAGCTTGTAATATTTAAAGGTATACAAGTAAATGGCTTCGGTGCAACTAATTCTGTAAATGTTCCATCTTCAAATTTACTCAGTGAAACATTATAATTACCGGGCACAATCATATAACCTTTATCCGGTTCATTCCATGGAACCGTATCATCAAAAGGTTCTAATGAAAGAGGAACGAATGCGTTGTACCTGAAATCCCAAACAATTCTGTTAACACCTTTTTCTGGATCAGTCTTAATTTTTCTTACAATATTTCCTTGCTCATCGGTTATAATAAAAAGCAAATAAGCATCAGGTTCTTCCTGTTCTTTCTTTAATGTTTCGTACGAAGGATATTCAATATCTTCTCCCCTTTTCTGTTTTTCCTTTTCCGCATCTCTTCTTTTTTCTTTTAATGATTTAATCTCATCCTTTAAATAATAAGTAAATACTGCCCCCACTTTAGGATTTGGTGCAGCATAAAAACTAGCTCCTTGAAATCCTACTCCTCTGAATCCAAATGGGTTAGCAGGAATGAACATCAATGCATCTTTTATTGGAAAGATCTCTGCTTCTTTCTTCAATGTTTCTTTTGATAAATAACGGAGAGGTGAATAATCATCTAAAATGTAAACTCCTCTTCCAAAAGTTGAAACAACAAGGTCGTTTTCTCGCCGCTGAATATCCAGATCCATCACAGTTGTCGGCGGCATTCCGTTTTTAAAAGGAATCCATTCATCTCCGCCGGTATTTGTAAAGTAAACTCCGAACTGAGTACCAACAAAAAGAAGATTTACTTCAACGTGATCTTCAGCAATAGAATAAGTACTTCCTTTATCCGGAAGATTATTATTGATTGAGAACCACATATTTCCTCCATCCGTAGTTTTGTAAAGATATGGTTTACGATCGCCGCCAACATAATTATGACAAGCTGCATAAGCAACAAGCTTATCAAACCGAGAAGCAATTATATGGTGAATTCGTGCATACTCTGGTAAACCGGCGAGAGAGGATTTTTGCCAGTTAGTTCCTCCATCAGTTGTGAAATGAATTAAACCATCACCCGAACCAACGAACAAAATATTTTCATCGAGAGAAGATTCGGCAATAGTTACGATTTGTGCCATACTGCCTTTACGCACAAGCTGATCGATGCTCCAACTTTGTCCCATTAATTTTTGCATCTCTTTTGGAACCCCGCGTGTAAGATCAGGACTGATTTCTCTCCACGTACTCCCTTGATCATCAATGCGCAAAAGTTTGTTGCCGCCAAAGTATAATCTTTTGTTATCATGTTGAGAAATTAATAACGCTGCATCCCAATCAAAACGGTAAGCTGTATCTGCAAAATCTTGCGGTTTGATGAAGAGATTTTCTCCGCTTTTTTTATCGAAGCGAACGAGCTCTCCGATTTGTGATTGCGAATAAATTATATTCGGATCTTTCCAATCTACCTGTGTTTCAAATCCATCACCCGAATTTGTGAAATACCAATCCTGGTTCATAATCCCGCTTGAGTTGATTGTCCTTGATGGACCACCTAAGCTGTTATTATCCTGCGTACCGATGTAAACATTATAAAATGGTTCAGCGTTATCAGTAGTTATTTTGTAGATTTCAGTAATCGGGATGTTAGCTTTAAAATCCCAGTTCTTTCCTTTATCATAAGTTTCATACACACCACCATCACAACCGGCAATTATATGTTCGTTATCATCAGGATCAATCCACATTGCATGATTATCTACGTGTTTTTTATCATCACCAAGATTCTTCCATGTCTTTCCTCCATCGTTTGTAACCTGGATAAAGACATCATCGCTGTAAACCCTGTTCACATCTTTTGTGTCGCAGTATAACTTTTGAAAATAAAACGGGTAAGATGAAATGTAACTATTCTGCTTTGTCCAGCTTACGCCGCGATCAACACTTTTGTAAACTCCTTTATCATCTTTTGTCGCTTCAACAATTGCATAAAGCACATCAGGATTAATCGGTGAAATTGCCAATCCTATTCTACCTACATCTTCAGAAGGCAATCCGCTTTTCATTTTTTCCCATGTTACCCCACTGTCTAAACTTCTGTAAATTCCGCTTTCCTTTCCGCCGTATATTCCAGTGTATAAGTTTCTCATTCGCTGATGTGCAGATGCATATAAAATATTTGAATATCTCGGATCCATGTGAACCTCATAACATCCAGTATATTCACTTATTTCTAAAACTCTTTCCCAGGTTTTTCCACCATATGTTGTTTTGTAGATACCTCTGTCGCCCCCGGCATTTCTTAATGAACCCATTGCTGCAACGTAAACTATATTTGAATTGTTAGGATCAATCGCAATGCCCCCAATGTGTTCCGAATTTTCGATACCCATATTTTTCCAGCTTTTTCCACCGTCTTCACTTTTATAAATACCATCGCCGTAAATAACGTTGTTTTGATTTTTATTCTCACCTGTTCCTACCCATACAACATTCGGGTTAGTTGGATCAATCTCAACCGAACCGATTGCGTAAGATTTATTTTTATCGAAAACAGGAAAAAAGGTTATACCGTTGTTGGTTGTTTTCCACAACGAACCGTGCCCCGATGCAATAAAATATTCACTGTGGTTGAATGGATTAACAGCAATATCTATAGTTCTTCCACCGGTAATTGCAGGACCGATGCTTCTGAACGATAAACCAGCTAATGAAATATTTTTAAGTGAATCCGGTTCAGAATTATTTTGTGCTGTTGTGAATGAGGAAAAAACAATAAGCAAACAAAAAACAATTGAAGTAAATAATTTTTGCATTGTGGTGTCTCTGATTTAATTGAAATAAAGATTGACCTGAATGATGTAGAATAATATCATCATTGAAATTGAGTATAAATACTACAATAAATTAAATCATAGTACCTAATAATTCCAATCTTTTAATGGAGGTTTATGATGACAAGTTAAAAAATAATTTATTTTATAAGACATTTTTAATAAAGTGAAAATCTGTAATTTATATCTGATATATTTAAATTAGAAAAAGCGCAAAACCCTTTCGATAAACCAAAAAGCCGCAATGCTTCCGATCGCATAAGGCGGGACCCATTTAATCCAACCCGGCCAAGTTATTTTTATTTTCCCTAGGATCCAAAGTAATCCCAACACAACTAACACAAATGCCAATTGCCCCAATTCAACCCCAACATTGAAAAATAATAAGGCAGCTGGAATATCCGATTGAGGCAACCCAACTTCTAACAGAGCCCTCGCAAATCCAAACCCATGAAGCAATCCGAAAGTAAAAGCCACAACCCACGGATAGCGAACAGTCAGACCTTCCCGACCGTTGTAATAATGTATGAGTTCAACAGCAAGGAAAACAATACTCAGTGCAATTACAGCTTCAACCGGAGCCGTGGGAAGTCCAACCACACCCAACGTTGCTAATGATAAGGTGATACTATGAGCGATAGTAAATGCAGTGATAGTTTTAACAAGCCGGCCAAAGCCTTTGGTGATCAATAGTAAAGCCAATACAAACAATAGGTGGTCTACTCCAAACAGGATATGCTCTATCCCAAAAAAAATGTACGTTTTTATTACGCTCCATTGATCAGGCGCTGTTGGAATGACATAAATTGGATTGGCTGGTTTGATCATAGAGGAATACTGCACACCATCACTCTTTTTTATGAAAACTAAAACATCGATAAGAGTTTTTTCCAGACCTTCAAAATACAGCCTATCTCCTTCTATTCCCTCGCTTACCTTTACAGTATATGTTCTTCGTAAATTCCCAGGAAGTAGATTAGATTGTTCTTCTATAATTTGCCAATTATCAGGCAGTACGGGATATATTTTTGGAATGGATGTGCCTAACGCTGGTATTTTCCATACTATCTGAAAAGTAGAGTCGCTGACCTGTGTAACACTAAAATATGCGGGACGTACCTCGTGAGCAGAAAGTGATAAGGAAGCAATCAAAAAAAGAATAAGTACACTAATACTTTTCATTCAATTCTTTTTTAAGTTCGCTATCATCTAAGTTAATATTGATGGTATAATTTTTAAGCAATGAAGCAATGAGCTCTTTTCTAAAGTCGTTACTTGCTTCATAATTATAATCTACATTAACCTTTTCAGCAACTTCATTAAAGGTGAAATAACCGGCTGGTTTTTTTTCTGAAATGAAAATAATATGAACCCCAAATCCAGAATATATAGGTCCTGTCCATTCTCCAATTGGTAAAGAATCAAGAGCGGTTGCGAAAGCAGAACCATAATCTCTGGCAATTTTTAATGCACTTACACTTGTATATTGAGAGCTTAAAGAGATGTTATCTCCTAAATCCTCAGGATTTTCAGATTTCAAAGCACTTTTGACATCTTCAAAAACATTGCCTCGTTTGTCTTCACTAAAATACACTTGTTGCATGGTGTAAATCGGTGATTTTATATAATTTTCTTTGTGCTCTTCATAATAAGTCACCAACATTTCTTCGGTTGGTTGAAGCGTCTCAGCTAATGCATCAGATATAAATTCCATTTTTTGAGCTAATCTTCTTTTTACAATCTCATCATTGTGATCAAGGTTCATGGCTAAAGCTTCTCTGTACAACACTTCTCGTTCAATGTATTGATTCACCAATCCTTTTAATTCTTGTAAACTGGGTTGTCTGTTTCGTTTCAGTTCCCATTTAGCAACGAACTCATTTATCAAATTAGTATCTACAACAATTTCATTTCTCAATTCTTCGGTGTTAATCAATCCATACACAAAGAATAATAAAGCACCAATAGTTAGAAATTGGACTAAGGGCTCCTTTAAGATTTTCTTCATTTTGCATCAATAATTAATCATACAATAAAGAAGGGAGTAATTTACGAGTAAACTATTCCTTTTTTTAGTTAGGTGTATACCATATTGGTGAACTATAAGCTCTTTCAGTTGTCGTTAGGGGTATTTCAGGTCCCAACTCGGCACCATATCTCAACTTATCATATAGTGTCCACCTTGGTGTAGGGATTTCGATAACTCTTACATAATAAAAGGATTCTTGAGACGCATCAAAATCAGGATCACTCCATACTTTACTTAGTTCTATTGCGCCGATATCATTTGACCAGGATCCGTCTTCTAAATTAACTGAATTACCTACTGAAGGAACTTTACCTTGAGCGTCAACTTCTCGATCACCACTCCAGGCAACATCGTAAACTTTTTCACTTGAGCTACCATCGGCATTTACCCATCCCTTTACAACTTGCATACGATCTAAACTTCCAGATTCAGGATCCATCATAGCATGAATCATAAATGAAGGTGCTTTAGAATTGCCATTTATTAAATCACCGCCCATAGGCACGCCCTTGTCATACCCAGTTTGTACATAATTATCAGTCATATCAGCTTCTGTAAAATCCCATCCACCAAAAAAGCGAAGTTTAATTCTTGAA
This sequence comes from Bacteroidota bacterium, assembly GCA_022564295.1. Lineage (GTDB taxonomy): Bacteria > Bacteroidota > Ignavibacteria > Ignavibacteriales > Ignavibacteriaceae > BMS3ABIN03. The sequence continues at coordinate 35,551 of JADFLR010000001.1, forward strand.
CCTGTAGTGGCATAGGTCTCCTTTCTCACCATCGCATCAAAGATGTCTTCACGCGTATTTGATTTTGCCCAAACAGCAGCATAGCCAGAAGCTATAGTTTCATAGGTATAGACTGTTCCAAGATCAGATCCAATAAATGGATGATAGGCTCTGTCTTTTGATGGCTCCACATTGGATGCCTTACCAAAGAAGTTATTATCGTCGGCAGTGGTTAAAGAAGTGTGTGAATCGGTGCTACCAATCAATCCAAATTTATAAGGATTCACATTTAGTTCGTTTTTATATTTCAATCCAAGTTTAAGTGCTGATCTAGTATATTCATATTGAAGCATGTTATTGGTCTTAACAGCACTCATATCTAAATTCCCTTTGTCCCAATTTTCAAAATCTGCAAATTCATCATTTGGTGAAAGAAATGGATGCGCTTCTCCATCACCTTTTATTTGAGTTGCCTCATAAAGGGGTTCCCTTTTTATACGTTCCTTTGCATATGATTCTGTAATCTTCTCACCATTAATTCTGGTTTCGGCAAACATCATTCCGTTACTCAAGTTCCCGTTATGGGGAATTGCCAATACTTGCCCACCAGTATTTTTTTCATACATCGCCATGTTCTTCCATAATTCTTCCGGATCTGAACTATCTTCATTGGTAAACGGTAAATGACCTATGGTTTTATCCCCATTGTCTCTATAGATCACACATCTATGCAAATTATTTCCTTTAATTAAAGAAGTCCATTCATAACCAATAAAGGCTGTAAATTTTCCGGGGTCGTTATATTTCTCAGCAGCTTCAACAATATTATTCCAAACAGGAGTCATCATTGCCGGATCATTAGTTTCAAATGGAAAGGTCCCTTGCGAAAAATTCTTAATTATATCAATTGCAGCAGCTCCACCTTTTCCCTCATCAATCATTTTTTTCCATTTTTTCACAATATCATATTTCATAACATATTCTTTTTCAGCCATCATGTCAGGAAAAAACCCCATAGCATCTGAATGGTCAGTAATAACCAAAAAGTCGAGTGGTCTGGACAGTTTTGCTTTTAACCCGGAACTAGACGTTACTTCTTCTCCAAGTGCAAAACGGTATGCTTCGTCCATGCCTATACGGTTTCCAAATGCCCCTGCATCCATTGAAAGATCTGTATGCAAGTGAGTGTCTCCCCAGTAAAGATTATTAAGAGAATTGGACTCTACTTTATTTTCATTTGTAGTTGGTTTCTTATGATTATCAAGATCATCTGTTTTATCGGGTGACTGATCACATCCGTTTAGTATGAACAGCATCATACCGAAGATAATTAACTTGATTGGAGTTTTCATATTTTTATCCTTTAAATTATAATTTAATATTATTTTAATGTTTTTTCTTTAGCCGTTATTTTTACTTAGATGGAAAAAAGGTACGAATAGGGAACTACACTACGATAACTATTTCATCATATATGCATTTTCTAAAAGTGTTTCTCAATTAATTATCTGCACGCAATATAAAAAAAGTTTCCGGTAATGTTATTATTTAAAAATGCAAAATATAATTAACACTTACAAAACATCACTCTTTATTACCATCATTTTTACCCTTGTCATTTCATCCATCGAGTATGGAATTCCACCCATTCCAATTCCCGAAGAATCTCTTCCGCCAAAGGGCATCCAATCAACACGGAAAGCAGTATGATCATTTACCATTACTGAAGTTGCATTAAGTTTTTTTACAGTATCCAAAGTTGTTTCAAGATTATTGGTAAAAACTGCAGCTTGAAAGGCGAAGGGTAAAGAGTTCGCTTTATCGATTGCTTCATTCCGATTTGAGTAAGGGTAGATACAAACCACAGGACCGAATATCTCTTGTGTTGTTACTTTTACATCATCAGGAGGGTCTAACAGTACAGTTGGTTCATATAACGTATCTGAGATTCTTTTTCCGCCGCTTAAAACTTTTGCGCCTTTTGATACAGCTTCATTTACCCATTCTTCTACACGGTTAACTTCTCTTGGTAAAATAAGTGGTCCAACCTCGGTTTTTTTATCAAGCGGATCTCCAACAATAAGATCACTTGCCATTTTTGCCAACTTGCTGGCTACATCTTCACAAATACTTTCATGTACAAATACTCTCTGAACTGAGACACAAACTTGTCCTGCATGATAAAATCCACCTTTAAGTAATGCGGGAAGCATCGCATCTACATCAGCATCTTGTTCTACAATTACAGGAGCAGCTCCGCCATGTTCCAATGCACATCTTGTTCCGGGTGAAAGTTTAGAACGTAAATACCAGCCAACCTTAGCTGAGCCTATAAATGATAAATAATTTATTCGTTCATCTGAAACTAGTTTTTCAGCCGCATCATTATCAGTAACTATAACCTGGCACCAGCCATCCGGCAGTCCGGCTTCTTTTAAAATATCCATAAATGCCAGGCAGGAAAGTGGTGTGGTGAGAGCCGGTTTAATTATTACTGGTGATCCAACTGCAATTGCAGGCACAGTTTGATGAATTATTAAATTAAGCGGGTGATTGAACGCACTTATAGAAGAGACAACTCCAATTGGTTCGTGCAAAGTGAAAGCCAATCTGTTTGCAGATGATTTGGTATGACCCATCGGGATCTGCTCACCTTTCATTTGCCCTATATACTCGATAGCCAATTTAACACCGTTGATCGCTCGAAGCACTTCAACTTTAGAATCAATATAAGGTTTGCCACCTTCTTCTGCGGCAATATTGGTTAATTCTTCAACACGAGTGCTCATAATTTGTGCAACACGTTCTAATATTTCAACCCGCCGGTAAGCAGGCAGCCATTTTGAGCGATCCTTGAAAAGTCTATAAGCTGTAGTAAGTGCTTTTTCAACTTCCTCAGTTCCAACCATAGAAATTTCTTTAATTAGTTTGTTATCATACGGAGAGAAAACTTTTAATTGTTTCATATGTTATTTCCTATTTATAGAATACATGATTTTTCTTTTAACAACACATTTAATATAGAATGGTTCAAAGAATAATCAACTGCAAGTTCAATTACGTGAACACCATCTTTATTTAAACATTTTTCCAACACTTCACAAAAATCTTCACAGCTCTCCGGGCGGTGTCCGAAAGCTCCGTAACTTTCAGCATACTTTATAAAATCCGGATTATTATAATCTAACCCAAAATTATCAAAGCCCATTCCCTCCTGTTTCCATTTTATCATTCCATACGCGTTGTCGTTTAGTATAATCACAACCAAATTTATTCCGAGACGGACAGCAGTTTCTAATTCTTGAGAGTTCATCATAAAGCCGCCGTCACCGCAAACGGAGACCACTTTTTTATCGGGATTTATTAATTTCGTAGCTATTGCAGAGGGAAGACCGGCACCCATTGTAGCCAAAGCATTATCCAGCAAAAGTGTATTGGGCAGATAACATCTGTAGTTGCGGGCAAACCATATTTTATAAATTCCGTTATCAAGTGTAACTATTCCATCCTCAGGTAAAATATCACGAATGATATTAACCAATCTTTGCGGCAGTACAGGGAAGCGATTATCCTCAGCATATTTTGACAAATGAGTATCAACCTCATTTTTTATTCGTTCGAAATAAGACAGATCCCAATTACTTGTATCGGAAACGTGATGTGCAATGTGTTTTACCGAAGTAGCAATATCGCCAACAACATTAAGCTGTGGAAAATATACATCATCGACTTGTGCCGGGAAGAAATTTACATGTATAACTGTTCTACCACCCTTTACCATAAAAAATGGAGGTTTCTCGATTACATCATGACCAATATTAATAATTAGATCTGCCCTGTCTATAGCGCAATGTATAAAATCACTATCTGATAACGCAGCAGTTCCCAGAAATTTATCATGTCTTTCGTCAACGACACCTTTACCCAATTGCGTATTGAAAAAGGGTATTCCTGTTTTATCTACAAAAGCGCTTAGCACTTTACTTGTACGTTTACGGTTTGCGCCGGCACCAATCAAAAGTAACGGCATCTTAGCTTCTTCAATCAGTTTGGCTGCTTCCTTGCATATTTGTTCATCGGCATCAGGTCTGCGATAACCAACTACCTCGAACAATCTTTCTTCAGTATCTTCGGCAGCAATATCTTCCGGAAGTTCTATATGCACAGCACCGGGACGCTCTTCCATAGCTGTGCGGAAAGCCTCCCGTACAACGGAAGGAATGTTATTTCCGTTAACAATTTGGCGTGTAAACTTTGTAATAGGGCGCATTAGATCAACAATGTCTATAATCTGAAATCTGCCCTGCTTACTTTTCTTGATCGGTTTTTGTCCGGTTATCATCATCATTGGCATCGCTCCTAACTGTGCATAAGCCGCCGGGGTAATAAGGTTTGTGGCACCCGGCCCTAAAGTAGCCAGACACACTCCCGGCTTTCCGGTTAATCTGCCATAGGTGGCAGCCATAAAACCAGCGCCTTGTTCGTGACGGGTAATTATGAGTTTAATTTTAGATGTTCTTAGCGATTCGAGAAAATCAAGGTTTTCTTCTCCGGGTATTCCAAAGATATATTCTACACCTTCATTCTCTAATGCTTTAATAAAAAGATCAGATGTTTTCATAGTAATAAGGTTGTTTAGTTATTATTTAAAATTAGTTGTAATCATTCAGAAATATCGTCATAAATGCGACAGAGTAAATGTTCGTGACCAAAACGGGAGAATGGTGCATAGCATTGAGAGTTATACTCAATTTTTTCTTAATCTATCCGGCTATTTACGGAATTTCAAAATTAACAAAATAAGTTCAAAAAAGTTTGTTGAAAATTCCGAAACATCATCCCACTTTTTCAACTCTAATTTTTTACTCAACTTAAGGAATTTGCAGTTGGTTATGAAATTACGATGTGCTTCATTTAAGAGTGTATAGTTATCATCTTCATAGTGATACTGCCATGGTGTATCTCCGACTCCGATGTAAATGTCCTTCTTTAATAATTTATCCAAATTTTTTATAATGGAATTTCTATAATAGTTTAATGCAATTCCTTCTATATGCAATGTGGCACTAAAGAAATTTCCCCACCAAAACATCGTTCTGTATGCAAACACTGTTTTAGTTGTAAAGAGCGCAGGATAATCAAGAACCATATACGGTAGATTCTTGTAGTTTTCTCCTTTGGATATCTTACCATTTAAGAGATCTATTCCGTCTGGAAAAGAGAAGTTTGAGTTTTCAACGTTCTCTTTTAACTCCTCCCGTGTTTGTCCAAGCAGCTCATTAATTTTTTCAAGCACAGTTGCTTTTGTAAGAAGAAAATCTGTGTCTTGTATTATTAATAATTCTTTTTCTTTTAGCTGCATTTTCGACGGGAAAGGTTCAACCATCGGAAGGTCTTTGCGGTCGTTTAGTTTTTCTTTCCAACTTTTATTCTTCACCATGATGATCTCTTCCCTGTTGTTAATTGATTGATTAGCAATACCATAATTATTAGTATATAGAAAATAATTTTATTTAGAAATAACTAATATGTTGTTTAAAAAGATTTAAACTAAAAAAGGGAAAAAGTTTCTTGCCTTTTCTTCAACGGTGTTACAAATAACCGGTCCAGCTCGCCAAGCCGAAACCCTGGCTCGCTGACCGTTTGATTTACGGGTTAGGTTAATCATTGTCTATTAAAACTCCTCATTTCAAAACTATACTTTTCTTTACGTCGCTGAAATTACCCGCTGTTATTCTGTAAATATAAACGCCCGAACTTACATTTGCAGCATTCCATTTTACTGCATATCTACCCGCGCTTTTTTGCCCATCAACAAGCGTGGCTATCATCTGTCCTGCAATGTTATAAACCTTTAATGTTACGAAGGAGGATTTGGGTATTTCATATATGATGGTAGTTGTTGGATTAAATGGATTTGGATAGTTTTGTAATAAAACGAAAGTCTCGGGAATAAACGGAGTGCCGAGGTCCCTCACTGAAGTTATGAGGTACGCAAATTCCTTTGTTGCATGTATAAATTTACCATCTATAATAGTCAAAACCGATGATAAGGTACGAATCTCTTCATCCGGCACAGTCAGATAATCATCACTCAACACAACAAGATCGGCTAGTTTACCCACCTCAATCGAGCCCAGCTGCTCATCATCGAACGTGTACCAGGCACTGCCTGTAGTGTAAAGACGGAGGGCTTCCACCCGGCTGATTTGCTGCCCGGCGTTGATCACATTGCCGGATACGCCCCTGCCTGTGACCATGTGATAAAGTGATATCCACGGACTCATAGGGCTTATGGCGGAAGCATCGGTGCCGCCCCCAATGTGTATGCCACTCTCGATAAGGTTGCGATATGGTGGCCCACTGCCTCCAAGTAGATATTGCTGATTCTGGACGGTCACGCCAGCACCGATCTGTTTGAGGCGGTTTATATCGTTATCAGAAATCGAGAAAACGTGTTCTATCGCCCAGCGCAGATCAGCGATTTGTACGGTGGAGTTGACGGTCTCAAAGGCCGAGATATGGGCATCATTCTCAGCGTTGCTGATCGAATGTTGGTTAAGCGACCACCCGCGCTCGGCAATCTGAAGATAAGCCTCTGCGAAAGGTGCATTGAGGTCGCCAAAGCCACCAACTACAAATTCGCCTGTGGTGGTAAAATCGAGCCAATTATTACCGCCTCCCAAATTCTGTAATTCCTGTAGCACTGTATCCGTATTGTGCACGATGTCGTAAATACCGTTTTTATCTGTATTGATACCCGTGGCTCCTGCCGATGTGCGAATCCGAACCCGTAATTCTCCTTGCTGCCATAGGTCGTAATAATTGCCTTCGCAAAGAACATCCGACCCAACCTGCCCTCCAAATCCACCGCATCCACTAAAGTTCTGGATGGTGGTCAACCCCAGGGAAGCTGAAAATTGCATGTATTCTCTCACTGTTCGTAAAGCATCATCGTTGGTGTAATCTCCGAAGAGTGCCTGCACGGGTGGATCTGTTTGGCCTACGTTGAACGTACCATTCTCATTAACAAAGACTCCGTGTGCTTCAAAAAATTCCTTTCCCACTGTATTGGTAACCGAAGGGCCGCTGAAACCTACATGTAAGTAAACCGCGTTGTCCGGTGCCGCAGCATCTAACTCCTCCAATGTGGGTAAGCGGTTCTCAGCGAACTGGGAAGTGCGAAATCTACCGAACACCGTAATGAATTCCCCGGGGGGAACAGAAATTGTACGCTCCGAAAGCGCATCCAGCAAATCCGGGATCGTGAATGCAGTCTCAATGGCAGAGAACAGGTGTCCCGGTACATGTGAGTCTCTAAAATAGTGCAGGTGAGAGTCGATCAGACCCGGCGTTACCGTCCGTCCGTTTAGATCAATGATTAGCGCTTCAGGGTCAATATCTCCAAGGCTGTCACCAACGGCGACGATGTAGCCATCCACGATCTTGATTGCTGAGACAATGGATTCATCGCTGTCCATAGTCAGAATTTTTCCATTGATTAACACAAGTTCCGCAGTAGTGTCTTGAGAAACTCCGGACTGTGGATGCAGTAAGGCTGAAATCAAGAATATTAGAATCAGAGTATACCAACAGTTAGTGAATGTTTTTTGTGTTGTGTTTGTTTTCATTTTTTTCTCCAGTTAATCTTCGTTTTATTTTAAGGGAAATTACCGGGCAAGCGTTACTAATTTATATAACACTATTTGATCAGAAGCATCTTACCGGTTAATTTCGCTGTTGGCGTATCTAATTGATACAGATACAAACCACTGGTAAAATTCTTCATGTTTGCCGTTACTGTGTATGTGCCTGCTTTGTACCTACCCTTTGCCAGGAGCTTAACAACCCGACCGAGCACATCAATTACGACCAACCGAAGATCGCTATCCACTGGAAGACTAAACATAATCTGTGTGGTAGGGTTGAATGGATTTGGGTAGTTAGGTGCAAGTACCATTTGCCTATCTGAGAGAATCGACACATCTTCGACCGACACAGGAGCGCCTTCCCAAATGGGATCCGCGCTGTCAACCTGTGGAGTCTCGCCAAGAAAGCCGTCATTTCCTGCTAGAGACATATCGACAACGACCTGTCCCGTTCCCTCGTCGAAGGCCCAATAGCCGACCAGCCCTGTCGAAAGGGGATCTATCCCGACGCTGAAGACATCAGCGATTTGCATGTCAGAGAGGGCTACGTTCCACATGGCGGGTTCGTCGATTAGTCCGGAAAAGAACCAGACTGGTGGCTCTGTTCCGCCGGGAGGAGGACCAATCGTTCCGAATGTACAGCCAATGGACAGGACTTGGAAGTTGTTCGAAGAAGGCACGCCCGTTCCCTCACAACCAGCTCGCTTTTCTCCGTCAATATACAGTGCCAAAGTCCCTGATGCGTCGCGAGTAACTGCCACGTGGTGCCAGATGTCATCAGCTACGAACAAATCGCCTGTAATGATGCACGTGCCCATGGGCACACAGTTGTTTATCGGATAGCAGAAGTTCTGTTCGTTTGAGTTCTCGAGCATAACTTCAAGTGTACCATTTCCTAATACATAGAGGTGCCAGCTTAGGTTGAACGAGTTGTCATCTTCTCCACGGGCAATAATAGCTGCTCGTCCGGCAGGTTGAGCGAGCTTTATCCAGGCACTTATTGTGAAGACTTCGGTAGGGAACGATGCATCGTACGGAACTGTAACGCGATCATCAATCCCGTCGAACTGGAGCGAATAGTTGCCACCCGGCCTGTTCGTCTCCTTTTCGGTTGTCATAACTTGTGCATTCCCATATTCCATGGGAATGACCACCATAATCAGCACGAAGATCATGAGTCGAGTCGAGGTACGCAAACTATCTCGCAAAGGGATGATAAACTCTGTCAAATGACTTGACGGTCTTGTCGTGATCATCAGTCAAACCTCCTTCTGCAATTAGTTGATTTCTTTTGTTTATGACCTGCTAAGAAATATTTAATTTATTTTATCAACAGCAATTTACGGGTCAATCGCTTCGTCCCCGCCTCAAATTGTTACAGATAAACACCACTGACCAGATTAGTTGCATTAAGCGTCACCGAGTACATACCCGCTGTGTATTCGCCTTCCGCGAATACTGCAATCTCCCGGCCTAGTAAGTAAAATATGACCAGTCGAATATCGCTGTCCCGCGGCAATCCAAATTGGATTTGTGTGTTTGGATTGCGTTTTTCCACAGTAGGGTCAATTAATGTCCTTCAAATTTATTCCCCACTTACTATTTTTACAAAGTTTAATATACTACATCAAAGAATTTTATTGTTAGACAAGTTTATGGAGTAAAATGTAACAAATAATTTATAGAGAACGCAAAAAGTAAACGATAGCTTTCGCAAAATAGCTTTGGCTAATATTATTTGAAAAGAGTAAATGAGGCAGTATTGTTAAAAAGAATTGCAAGAGGGGGTGTCTCGTGTTCGTCATCAAAGTATAATGGAACACGGATGACACATATTTAGCGGATGATTACGGATTATTAATTATACCCGAAATCCCCTGATCTTTACAGATTTGTTTATAAGTTAGTTACATATCAAACTGGAAATTTCTCTCTTCAATTGAATAGGAGATTACTTTTTTAAGATCACCGTTTATTTCAACTATGACAAGCTTATCATCACTTAAATTAATTACATACATTTTATTAAGTATCTCTTCAGGATCATCACTTAAATAAATTGCTGTTAATTCATTACCTTCAAGAGAGCGTACAATATATTTCCACCCCTTATTCTTCATTTCTTCATCGATTGATCGAAGCGTGCTGAAGTTTGCTTTGGCGTCAGAACCTTTTACTTTATGATAAACGCCCACCTGAACACTTGAAATTTCTCTCATCATGTCATCAATATATTCTTCGTTTGCTGCAAGATCTACAAACCAGCTTGAGATGGTAATTGCTGCTGACCCAACGGAAAATTGAAACTCGGTTTTATAATCATTTCCGAGTTCACCCATTATTTTATCTTTTACCTCACCAAATTGTCTATTAACACCGATACAACCTGTAAACAGAATCAGCAAAAAAAATGTAATTATAAATATAAATTTTCTTGAAATTTTTATCTGTTTATAATTTTTTATTTCTTGCCAGTCCACCGAAGGTAGAGAACTCGAATTATAATCATCTTCTTGCGTGTAAATATTTTTACAAGCTCGATTCATCTCATACCTCAATTCTCTTTCTCTTTATCGTGTTTAACTTCCCCTAGATGTGGAATACCAAACTTTTTACCGAGTTTCCCGATCGTTGCAAGATCGATATTGCCAACAATATTTACAAAAGCAGCCTCTCCACCTTTTTCAAAATTTGTAACTGTAAGACCGACAATTTTTTTATCGTTATTTAACTTTATATATACATTAGCCATTTCGTCTTCGCTTCTTGTTTTTACAATTCTTTTCCAGTTAGAATTAGTAAGCTTAGAATCAATCTCATTTATTCTTTTCTTTAATAGATCCTCGTTCTCGTCGCTAATTTCATAAACGTTTGCTTTTACCAGTTTTATCCCACTTAGTATTGATATAATATTTGGATCGTTCTCATCTGACAGGGTAGCTAGTACTGAAAGTAAATCCTCGTCTAAAATAACCTCAGTAACTTTAGCTGAATTTTCGAAAGGCGTAAAATCCCCGAAATCAACATAACCGGGTTCCTTCGTTACATCAGTTGATTGGGATAATACGTTAATGGAAAGAAAAGCAACAGTTGCAATAATAATTTTTATTTTGTTCATTTTATCCTCCTATGAGATAATCGTTTATTAAATTCAAACCTTTATTTAACGGTTTACTTACATACTTGGTTATTACTTCCGCATCAATTTTTTTTCTTGTCTGATGAAAAACCTTATTAACAATTGCAAGTGATTCGCCAAGCTGCTTTTGTGCAAATTCAATTTCTGCCTTTGAATATTTCTGCTCCGGTGGGGGATTATAAAAAAGTAAAACAGAAACAATTGCAACGATAATTAGTCCGACTGCCGCTGATGATACTAATGGTTTTGAAAAGTTAAATGAATGAATGAATGAATGGATGAATGGAACAGCCGGATTGGATTTTCCCCTTTGTCCTATTTTATGATAAACACTTTTTAGATTCGCTTCGGGATATTTCTTTTCCTCAAGCGAATGAACTGAAGAAGCTGTTAATTTGTACTCATCCAGTAGTTCTTTAATTTCCGGATCCCTCATTGCATTTATCCAGACAACCATTCTGTCATACAATCCCGCATCGCTGTATGCAACTGCTATAATTTTATCCAGCAACTTCTCATCAATTTTATTTGAGCTCTTCTCTTGCATATATTTTTAAATCCTTTTGTAATTGTTTACGTGCTCTTAGAATATTTACTTTTGCACTGCTTAAGGAAACATCCAAAATTTTACTTATTTCTTTATACTTAAATCCCTGTAACTCGTAAAGTACAAACGGGCATTTAAATCTCTCCTGTAAATTTTCGACAGCGCTTTTAATATTTTTATCTAACAAACTTTGGATTAGTGCTTCATCCGGCAAAACAGCGTTTCTCTTGTCTTCAATTCTTTCAGATAAATTATCATCAATTGAAATTTCTCTTTGATACTGATTTTTATTACGGCGAAGATAATCAATACACAGATTATGCGTTGTTCTCATTATCCATGCACGCGCGGCTAAGAAATTAAATTTATTAATATTCTGCCAGATGCGTATCATTACTTCCTGTGTAATGTCTTCAGCATCCATCTGGTTATGCAACATGTATAACGAATAATTAAAGATCTTATTCTTATTCTGCTCAATCAAGTAATCAAATTTTGACGATTGTAACATCTGTTTTTATAGACGAAGTGTTTTGTTTATTTGTTACAAATAAATAACAAATTTTTGTAATGAAGAAATTTATAATGATGAGAGGGAATTATTTAACTTAGGAGGATTTCTTTTCAGAAAAAGAAGAAAAATCCGATAGAAACCGTAAGCATATCTGTTTTTGATTTTGATAATGAGTAATAAACCTCATCGCCGTAGTATTCCACAGAATTTCTATCTAGATAAGTTACTTCAGTACTTATAAGATATCGCACTTTAAAATCTATATAAGTAGAGCCGGCATCGACTAATGGATTACCGGTTGCGAACAACTTAATACCAACACCTCCACCGTAACTCCATGCCCAATCATCAATCCAAAGTGTTGCCGGAGAGTAATAATCATAACTTACATCCGTTAAAGAAAAAATATAACTACCGCCAAATAATGTTTCAATGTATGGTCTTACAGTTCCGTTATGAGGTGCAATTTGAAAAAGTAAATGTACGCTTGCAAAATTATTAGCTTTGTTAAAATTTAAACTTAATTCGTCTGATTCGGGACCTGCAAACAAGTGAACTCCGTAAGAGATATAACTCAAATTTATCCCAAGTCCGTAAGGTGTTCTTTCCGATGGTGAGAAGAAGAAAAATTCCATGTTTCCACCAAATCCTACATTGCCCGCATGGTTTTTAAAATCCCCAATTGGAATTGCTGTTGTAAAATTAAATGATGCGGATGGCTGTGCAAATGAAGTAGTTAATATTGAAGTCGTGATAATAATAGATTGTAAAAATGTTTTCATAGTGTTTCTTTATGGATATGTTTTCTCATAGCAAATATTTTGCCTGATTTTTTTAACTGCAGTAGTTAAGATAATATATCAAATATAGCTTAAAATGAATCTTATTAATCAAGTAGGGTTTGAAGGAAGAAAATCGAGTGTATGCTTATTTATTCAAACAGCGTATAGAAGGAGAGACAGTTTGAGATAAGATCAGTCCCACCCGATCTATTGAAATAAACGTAGTTGTATAATAGTTTTGCAATCATTTCTCCAGCCCAATCATTTGCATTAACTTAATAAATCTTGGTTCCGACCTCAATTTATCATAAATGGGACTTGCTTTTATATAAACCATTATGCCGAAATGTTCATTATACGCTTCGAATAATGAATCAAGTGCAGTGTCATAATTTCCAAGAGCAGCATCTATAACACCAAAATAGAAAGGAGAGACATGCTTATCGTGTGATAAATTAATTAATTGCTCATAAATTTTTAGCGCTTCTTCATTAAGGCCAGCCATTGCATACACTCTACCTAAAGTTGATATGATGACTAATCTGCCATTAGAAAGTCCTATTGCTTTTTGTAATTCACTTATCGCATCATCGTACCTGCTCATCTGGGAGTAACTAAGCCCCCGGCCAAATACAGCTTCAACATAATCCGGATCCAACTCAAGTGTTCTGTTAAACTGATCAATTGCTTTATCGTATTGACGGGAGAAATGGTATATCCTTCCAACGCCGGTACTAACTGATGCCGATATAGGATCGAGGTCCTGTGCACGTAACATTAGCGGTAATGCTTCATCATGTCTTCCTAGCAAAGCAAGAAATAAGGCATACCTTTCGTATGCAGCGGCAAAACCGGGTTTTAGCTCAATTGCTTTTTCAAAATTACTTTCTGCAGCTTCCCAATCCCACTCTAATCTGAATTGCAAATAAGCTAAAGAGTTGTAGGCATCGGCAAGAGAATTATCTATTTGCAGTGCATTATTAACTGCATCTTTTGCGAGGATGATTGCCTCATCTCTGGAGAAAGATCCGTAGCCCGCTCCACCGATTAAAGTATAGCAATCAGCAATGCCCACATAAGGAAAAGCGTAGTTTGGGTCTAATTCTATTGCTCTATTAAAATATTCTATCCCTTTAAATATTGATTCAGAAGTTCTTTGATTCAGATGATGCTTGCCTAATAAATTCAATCTATACGCTTCTGCATTTTCAGTACCCATTTTCTCAATTTGTTGTTTCTCTGATGCAACAAGTTGAATTTTTAATTCATTGGCAATTCTTAACGCAATATCACTTTGAATGGCAAATATATCTTTCAACTCTCTGTCATAGTCCTCAACCCAAAGGTGCTCCTGAGTTTCAACATCAATTAATTGAATTGTGATTCGTGCTTTATCGGAAGTTTTCCGTACGCTTCCTTCTAAAATTGTTCCCACATCCAGTTCTCTGCCAATTTCTTTTATATTCATTTGTGTATTTTTATACTTCATTACTGATGTTCTGGCAATAACGCTAAGTCCGCTAATTTTAGCAAGCTGTGATATTAACTCTTCGGTCATTCCTTCAGCAAAATAATCATCCTCATTATCTTGGCTGATATTTACAAGTGGTAAAACAGCTATCCGGTTGTTTAATTCTTTTATCGATGTTAATTGAAACTTGTTCCAAATGAACAAAACCGCAATAACAGCAAATAATATCAGGATGAAAGAAACAACATTTCTTTGCAAGAAAAATTTAACCGGTGAGGAGATTGCTTTTATCTTTTTCTTGCTCTCCCAGGGAAATTGAATACAGTAAACATCAATAGTAGACTGAATGTTTTTAAGTTTTTGTGGTCCCATATTCTTTACTGGCAAATCAATTTTATTCTTAATTTGTCGTGCAACATCCTCTGATAAACAAATTCCACCTGGAGCCGATAGGGGCTCTAATCTTGCAGCGATATTCACCCCGTCGCCGTGAACATACTTACCAATATGAATAACATCACCAATGTGTAAACCAATACGAAGTTTGATTTGCTTTTCAGGATCAATCTTTGAATTTCTTTCATGAAGGTTTTTTTGAATTTCAATAGCACAGCTTACTGCTTCGAGCGCACTATTAAATTCAACAAAGAATGCGTCACCAATTGCTTCTATCTCTTTACCTCCATGCTTTGAAAATAAGGGGCGAAGCAACTGCCGGTGAACTTCGAGCAGCTCTATTGCCAGCGATTCATTTTTCTGGGTTAATGCACTGTAACCGACCATATCTGTAAACATTATAGCCGATAGTTTGCGATATCTTTCAGAAATTTCCAGTTTTCTATCAGTGCTGTCAATGTTTCTTTGAGATTCCATGCAAATGATTAACTCTTTTAATAGTTCGTCCACGCTTTGGAATCGTTCGTCCACATTTTTTGAAATTGCTTTTAGAACAATATCTTGCAATTTCTTAGGAACATCACTTCGAAAATTTAATAGTGGAGATGGTTCTTCATTAAGAATTGAATAAATGATTGCCTGATCGTATTCACCGCTGAAAGGAAGTTTTCTAGTGATCATTTCATAGATAACAACCCCAAGAGACCAAATATCAGTCCGATGATCAAGCCTCTCACCCCTAATCTGTTCTGGGGAAATATGCGCAATTGTCCCAATTTGTAAATTATCCTGAGTTGACCTACTTTCGCCAATTAGTTTCGCAATCCCAAAATCAAGAATCTTTACAAGTCCTTCTTCAGTTACTACAATATTTGCAGGCTTTATATCTCTATGAATTATTCCTCGTTGGTGCGCTTTTATTAATCCACTTGCAATTTGAATAGCAATGTCGATAACTTCTGTAAGGGGGATGATACTTTTTTCAATCTTCTTCTTAAGAATCATTCCATCATAATATGCCATTGAAATAAACATCTGTCCTTCATCTGTTTCATTAATCTCATGGATCGTACAGATATTAGGATGATCGAGAGCAGATGCAGCACGTGCCTCACGAATAAATCTATCCTTAGCATCTTTGTCAGAAGTCAGTGAAGATGGAAGAAACTTAAGGGCTACAGTTCGGTGCAATTTTGTGTCTTTGGCCTTGTATACTACGCCCATTCCACCTTCACCGAGTTTCTCAAGTAGCTTATAATGTGATCCGCCGTGGCGGATTGTTTTACCGATCATAGTATAATTTCTTGGCAGGTGTCAAAATAGCCCGCCGGCAAGTAATTATTTATTCAATAATAATTCTAGGAGGGGATTCTCCTTGCGCAAAAACACCGTCCGCGCTACAAAATATCGCATATACCTGGGGACCAACCGGAGCATCATCCTTTACTTTTAATTTTAATTTTTTCCCATCCGCAATATATTTGGTATATCCATTTCTTAAACTATCGGATACTCCTTTAGGATTAAAGACAGAATTGGAAAATTGAAAGTGCGCATTGGTGCCTTCTACAGTCCAGACGATAGTATCTTTCTTTTTTACTTTTACTTTAGTCTTTGAGTAATCAGATGCATCAACAACCCTCCAAACGCCTTCAATTTTAATGACTTTTAATTCATACACTGTTGAACCAGGTGGCGCCGGTGCTAAAAGAAAGCCGAAAAAAAGTGTTATTGCTGCTATTCCAGAGATTAGTACAAATAGTTTATTCCTCATTTTTGCCTCCAGGGTTTGTTATTAATAATGTTAATATCGAGTTCTATAATATGGGAGATATGTTTCAATAAAGTACTAAGAATAATTGATAAAGTCTAAAGGAAAAATTTATTTCGAATCGGGGTTATTATTTTTATCTTGAAGCAGTTGCTGATAACGCTCATCAGTTACTAATTGTTTCAATTCAGGTTGGTTTTCGATATCAGACCGGGAATAACCATTTTCAATCGCTTTACCAATCCATAAAAGTGCATCATCTCGCATTCCAAGATTTTCATAAGTCGAAGCTGCTCGAAACATAATTTCCAGATTATCGGGAGCTATATCCAATGACTGCTTCAATAACTTCAAGGATTTCTTCTTATTACTTATGTCTGAGTAGTATGCCGCGAGGGCAGAAATTACATCAGGATCTTTAGGATTTACTTTTAATCTTTCTTCTGCTAATTCAATAGCATGTTTGTAAGTATCTATAGCTTTGTCCTTTTTCTCCCGTATCCAGAAATAAGCTGCAGCTAAATTGCCCCAGGTACGATAATCGTTGTCGTTCAATTGCAAGGCGAGTTCATAAGTGCGAGCCGCGTCTTCGTATTTTCCTTCTATAAAATATAAAGTAGCAAGGTTGGAATAAATATTATAGGATTTATGTATTGCAAGTGAACGCTCGAACATTTCCCGAGCATCGTCACGGCGTTCCAACATATAATAAATTCCACCGAGATTATTGTACCCTCTGTAGTTATCGGGTATTAATTTTATAACCATTTTGAACTGTTCGATAGCATCGTCATATCTGCCGCGTTTGTAATAAAAAACTCCCATATCATTATACCCGGCCCAATAATCCGGTTTTAATCTGATTGCTCTTTTAAAGGTCCTTTCTGCCCCTTTAAAATTTTCCAGGGTTTCATACACTTTAGCTAACCCGCGGTATGCGGCGGCATTTGACGGCTGGTTTGATAGTGCACGGTTGAAATGATCAATTGCGTGCTCATAGCTGCCAGTTCCTGAATAAATCATACCAAGCGTTACGTTTACAGGGGCGAGCAGGCTATCAAGAGTGAATGCCCTCTCGCATTCTTTTTCAGCTAACTCAACCCAGTTGGAAATTTTTGTAACTTCATATTTACGCCAGTATGATTCTCCAAGGCCAGCATAAGCTAGAGCATAAAGTGAATCAAATTCAGTAGCCCGTGCAAATAAATTAATTGCTTTATCAATATTATCAACATTTTCATAGCGCTGAAGATAACCGCGTCCTTTAATATAATACTCATACGCCTCGGGATCATCCGTTCCACCGACACTCAATATATCTTTCGATTCGGGTTCAAGTTCTATATGAAGCATCTCCAGTAATTTTATAACCGATTTGTCCTGTAATGATGAAATGTTTTTTGCTTTAACATCAATTACTGATGAATTAAGCTGTCTAAGATTTTCTGCATCAACTAAATTTAAAGTTAATCTTAAAAGATCATCAAAAAATTGTAAGCTGCCTGTGACTGCAAGGTTTACTCCGTACCGCTGATAAGCTTCGTCCGGGCTTTTTATTTTGTTGCGAATTACCTCGCTGGAAGGGACAACCCATAATGATCTGTCAAATTGTTCTACTTGCGTAAGTTTACTGGAGAGTGTTTCCATCAAGCCATCGCAAAAAGCTTGCTTGCTCTCATCGCCACCGATATTAGTAAGCGGAAGCACAAGCAAATGTTGTTCGGATGGTTCGGATTTAAACCCTAATAATGATTTAAAAAACTCTAATCCAGATGGCAGGAAGGAAGAAAGAAATATTAAGAGAATTATCACCCCTGAAGTCGTTAAGAGTTTTTTCTTATTAGAAAAGAACCTGCCAGATTTTTTTGTGCCTGCTTTCTGTTGTATAATTATTGATTCACCATCCGGATCTTTAGTTACAATTTTCAGATCATTTACAAGTTCTGCGGTTGTTTGATAACTGTCTTTAGAATTTTTCTTTAAGATCCTTTTAACGATGTGAGCTAATCGTGATGGAATATGCTCACGAAGTTCCGTTATTGACTTTGGTTCTTCATTTAAGATTGAGTAGATAATTGCCTGCTCATAATCACCTTTAAATGGCAACTCGCCTGTAAGCATTTCATACATTACAACACCAAGCGACCAAATATCAGTTCGGTGATCAACTTCTTCACCTTTTGTTTGTTCAGGAGACATATATGCTGCCGTTCCAACTGTTGATCCAATTTTGGTAAGTTCTGTTCCACCTTTGATCTTCGCTAATCCAAAATCCATTATCTTAACTTTACCATCTTCAGTTATCATAATGTTTGAGGATTTAATATCTCTGTGTAAGATTCCTTTTTTATGAGCAACATCTAATCCTTCTGCTATTTGATTTGCTATGTTAATTGCTTCATTTGTTGAAATTGGACCAGTTTTTATTTTATCCCTTAATTCCTTTCCATCAATAAACTCCATAACAATAAACATTTCATCATCAGTATCTTCGATTGCATAGATGTGTGCAATATTGGGATGATTAAGTGCAGCAGCAGCCTGTGCTTCAATTTCAAAACGTTGGCGCTCTTCTTTATTAGCTGAAATGAAACGGGGAAGAAATTTTATTGCAACTTCCCGTTTAAGTTTAGTATCCTCAGCTTTGTATACCACACCCATCCCGCCCTCACCGAGTTTTTCAATGATCTTATAATGCAATATCATATTACCGATCATAATTCTTCTTTACCTTCAGAGTGATTTCTGTTTTCATTGATATCTGAATTAACTTGTATGATAATTAATAAGTAGTTAATAATTTCTTCTTTAATTCTTCATGTCTCATCTTGGCTTGCATAAGCAAATCCTGTATTCCCGGATCCGGTCTTACAGGATCCAGGAATGAATCGCTTTGCATAGAAGGATAACTAACATAGCCCATATCGATTGATTTTCTTAATGCTCTGGAACAAGCCTCTGTCTTATTTAAAAGTCCATAAATCCTTGCAATCTCATAAAAGTTTTCACTATCTGCCGGATTTTCCAATTCTCGCTTTAGATTATACTCCTCGGCTTTTTCTATATTCCCTTTCATAAATTCAATAAAAGAAGTAGCCAAATAAAATTCACCAATTTCATTTTTTATACTTAAAACCTCTTGAAAATATTTATTGGCAAGTTCATAGTTCCCAGTACGGAAAGCTACTTCCCCCAAATGATTTAATGTAAATGGACTCCCAACATCTAAATTGAATGTATTTAGAATTTCATCGAATTTACCTAAAAACATACTAGTAATAATGGAAGATCTAAATCTTGGATTATTATGATCAATAGCAAGAGCCGTTTCCGCTTCTTTTCTTGATTCCTCAAGAAATCCAATATAGCGGTAGTGATAACTGAGAGAAAAATGTAGCCAGGCATCATTCGGATTAATTTTTAGTGCTCTAATTAACATTTCATGAGCTTCTTCATGTTTCCCGGTATCGGTATAAAGAAATCCCAAATTTGCTAGGGCGGGTAGAAAATCCTTCTTTAATGATAATGCCTTTAATAATGCTTCCTCTGCTTTATTTTGTGCTACTATGGTACTTGTTCCAACTTGGGATAATTGATTATATCTAGAACCTAATTCCATATACGCCGGTGCATAAAGGGGATCAAGGTTGATCGAATTATTGAGCATTTCGATGGATATCTTATTTCCTTCGATGGTATAGGGATATGAAACAGCACGAAGATAAAACTCGTAAGCTACCGGGTTTTGCGGTGTGTCCGGTTTCATTCGTTCCCGCTCTTCTTCAGAGAACTGAACTTTAAGTTCATCAACTACCTTTTGAGAAACAATATCCTGAAGTTCAAACACATTATTGTATTTTATTTCTATTGGCTCCCTCCATATCATCGTTTCTGATTCAAGGTCAACTAATTCGATATTGAGCCTTATTGTATCAGCTTCTTTTAAATAACTAGCTGCTAAAACATAATTTACGTTTAGCTCCGAACCTGCTTTTTGTATATCAATATCCTGATCCTGATATTTACGGATAGTGCTTGAGGGTCTTACCAGCACATTTTTAGAATAAGCCATTGATCCTATAATTTGATCGGCAAGTGCAAAACCTAAAAAATTTGTCTGAGGATCATTAACCAGATTAGAGAAAGGAAGTACCGCCAATTTTTTAATATCTTTTATTATGCCTTCATAACTTGATCCTGCATTCGATACCTCCTTTAATTTAAGATCTGTAATCAACTCACTGATTTGTCTATACCTTCTATCGCGGTCTTTTTTTAATGCTTTTTTTATAACTCTTTGAATTGATGGAAGAATATCGAATTTTTTAAGAAATTTTGGTTCTTCATTCAAGACAGAATATAGTATGGCCTGATCGTAGTCTCCTCTAAAAGGTAATTCACCGGTTAACATTTCATAGAGCACTACTCCGAATGACCAAATATCGGTTCGATTATCAATTTCTTCACCCTTCGCTTGTTCCGGCGATATGTAAGCAATCGTACCGAGCGTGGAACCAACTTTTGTAAGCAGCCCGCCATCTCCGATTTTTGCCAGACCAAAATCCATTATCTTTACCTTACCTTCATTCGTGATCATTATGTTGCTGGATTTGATATCTCTATGTATAATTCCTTTTTTATGTGCGGCTTCCAATCCTTCTGCTATTTTATTTGCTATGTTAATTACCTCATCGGTTGAGATGGGGTCAGAATTGATTCTATCCTTTAATTCCCTTCCATCGATATATTCCATCACAATAAATAATTGATCATCAACCTCTTCTATAGAATGAATTGTAGCTATGTTTGGGTGATTCAAAGATGCGGCAGCTTGTGCTTCAATTTCAAAACGTTGGCGCTCTTCTTTATTAGATGAAATGAAACGGGGGAGCAATTTTATTGCCACTTCCCGTTTAAGTTTAGTATCCTTGGCTTTATATACCACACCCATTCCGCCTTCGCCGAGTTTATCTACAATTTTATAATGCAAGATTGTCTTTCCAATCATCGACTACACCTCCAAAAAAGCAGGACCAATTTATTATATTTTCTCATTAAGGAAGGTATGCTATCATTACTGAACTTTGCTAAATATCTAATAAAATTGATCATCTGATTTATCATTTATCTGGTTGAATCGCCCAGAATTCAATGCCTATCTTTTTTAATATTTTTCTAAATTGAGTTGTTGATCGAATGCCGTCGTAGACCGAGTCTCCCAAAAAAATGTGGTAAGGACCTTGCCCTTCGTTGAAAGCCTTCTCGAACCACTCAATTGCTTGCTCGTTGTCTCCCAAACCCAGATAGAGCCAAACAAACATCAGGGGACCAACGTACTCCTGCGTTGACCTCTTGACCAATTCTTCAAGAATCTTACGGGCTTCACTCTTATTTCCTGAGATGCCGAGGACATGACCGAGCAACCCGAGAAAAAAAGGCCGCCGATGACTTAGATCCACTGCCTTTTCAAGCAAGGAAATTGCCTCGGCGTACATTTGTTTTTCCTTATAAGGTAACGCGCCAAGATACAAAGCCGTGATAGAATCAGGTTCGATTTCAAGGGCCTGCCGGCCATGTTCGATCGCCTCATCGAAACGTCGAGCAACATAGAGGATAAAGCCGACCATTGCCTGGGTTATCGCAGACAGCGGATCAAGTTTCTGAGCATGTTGAACCTCTGCGATTGCTTTTTCTGTTTCGCCTTGCCAAACAAGCAGAATTGCGAACCAGCAATGAGCCGCAGAGTATCCCGGATCGAGATGGATTGCGCGCTGAAAATAACTCTTGGCGCTGTCCCAATCAAGTTCTAACCAAAACTTGACGAGTCCTAAAGAACAGTGAGCCTCTGCCAATGTATTGTCGATTTCAAGTGCCTTCTCGGCGGCAGTTTTGGCTATTGTGAAGGCTTTATCTGGTGGCAGGAATGCAATCACCCCCAGTCCGCTGTAAATATCTGCCAATCCGGAATAAGCCGGTGCGTAGGCAGAATCTTTTTCGATCGCCCTTTCAAAGAAAACAACGGCTTTTCTCGTGTAGCCAAAGTACCGGCCTTTTAGATAGAGATGATAAGCCTCAAGGTTGTCTGTGTGGCGTTTTACCAGCGCTTTCTTCTCTACTCCCAGCAGTTCAACTTTAAGTTTCTCAACAATGGTTAGAGTAATCTCGTCCTGAATGTCAAAAATATCCGCCATTTCCCGGTCAAATTGCTCAGACCATAAGTGATAACCATCAACTACGCTGGTGAGCTGCGCTGTGATCCGAAGTCGGTTGCCAGCCTTTCTCACGCTGCCCTCAAGAACGGTTTCCACGCTCAACTTTTTGCCTATGTCTCTGATGTCAAGGTTTTTACTTTTAAATGAAAAAGCTGATGTGCGTGCTGCGACACGAAAGTCTTTAAGCTTGGTGAGTGCGTTGATGATATTCTCTGCTAACCCGTCGCTGAAGTATTCGTTCTCAGGATCGGCGCTTGTGTTCACGAATGGTAAAACTGCGATAGAAGGACTTTTCTTTTCTTCCTTTTCAATATGTTCTGAGAGGGGGGTCCCAGGCACTTTCCCGAGGTTGGCCGACATATCTTTGATATTTTGGTAACGAGCATTTGCCTCCTTTTGAAGTGTCTTTTCCAAGATTTTAAGTAGTTTATTCGGAACGTCATCTCGAAGTTCGGTAACCGACTCTGGCTCGTCATTCAAAATTGAATAAATCACAGCCTGTTCGTAATCGCCACGAAACGGCAACTGGCCGGTGAGCATCTCGTACAAAACCACGCCAAACGACCAGATGTCAGTTCGATGATCAACATTATCCCCTTTAGTCTGTTCAGGCGACATATAAGCCACCGTTCCAACTGTTGTTCCTATTTTTGTAAGTTCTGTTCCACCTTTAATCTTCGCTATTCCAAAATCCATTATTTTTACTTTACCATTCTGGGTTATCATTATGTTACTGGATTTAATATCTCTGTGAACAATACTTTTTTTATGAGCAACTTCCAATCCTTCAGCTATTTGATTTGCTATGTTAATTGCCTCATCGGTTGGCATCGGTGCCGTTTTAATTTTTTCTTTTAACTCTATTCCGTCAATAAATTCCATAACAATGAACATTTCTTTATCAAATTCTTCGATGGCATAAATTGTAGTAATATTTGGATGGTTAAGTGAAGCAGCAGCTTTGGCTTCTATCTTAAATCTCTGGCTTTCTTCAGAATTTGCAGAAATGTTGTGGGGTAGGAACTTTATGGCAACGGTTCTTTCGAGCTTTGTATCTTCGGCTTTGTAGACGAGGCCCATTCCGCCTCTGCCTAACTCGGCTAATATTTTATAATGTGATATGGTTCTACCAGGTGCAGGTTTGGTTTTCTTTATATGTTTGCTTTCCCAGGGAAATTCTATGCAATAAATTTCAAGAGGGGATTCTATATTTTTAAGTTTATGAGTGCCCAGATTTCGCACAGGCAGTTCAATTTTATTCTTAATTTGCCTTACTACATCCTCTGATAAACATATTCCACCAGGAGGTGAAAGGGGTTCCAACCTCGCAGCGATATTAACCCCATCACCATGAACATGTTTCCCAATATGGATAACATCACCAATGTGTAAACCAATGCGAAGTTTGATTTGCTTTTCAGGATCAATCTTTAAATTTCTTTCATGAAGGATTTTTTGAATTTCAACAGCACAGCTTACTGATTCGAGCGCACTCTTAAATTCAACAAAGAATGCGTCGCCAATTGTTTCTATCTCTTTACCCTTATGTTTTGAAAATAAGGGACGAAGCAATTGCCGGTGTTCCTCAAGCAAATCTATTGCCAGAGATTCATTTTTCTGAGTTAGTGCACTGTAACCAACCATATCTGTAAACATTATAGCCGATAGCTTGCGATGTCTTTCAGAACTTTCCACTTTTCTATCAGCCCTGTCAACGTTTCTTTGAGATTCCATGCAAATGATTAACTCTTTTAATAATTCGGCCACACTTTGGAATCGTTCATCCACATTTTTTGAAATTGCTTTTTGAACAATATCTTGCAAATTCTTAGGCACATCACTTCGAAAATTTAATAGTGGAGTTGGTTCTTCATTTAGAATCGAATAAATAATTGCTTGTTCGTAGTCTCCCTGAAATGGTAGTGAGCCTGATAACATTTGATATAGTACAACACCTAACGACCAAATATCAGCTCGGTGATCAACATTATCACCTTTAGTCTGTTCAGGTGACATATAGGAAACTGTACCAACAGTCGAACCCAATTTTGTAATACTTGGTTTACCTGATGTTTTTGCAAGGCCAAAGTCAAGTATCTTAACTTCATCTCTGTCAGTTACCATTATATTCGCTGGTTTGATATCACGGTGAATGATACCAGCTTCGTGTGCTCTTGCTAATCCGGTTGCTATTTGAGTGGCATAATTTATTGCGGTATCAATTTTTAATGGTCCGGCATCTAATTTCTTTTTTAATGTCTCTCCCGTATAGTATCCCATTACAATATAGAACTGACCATCCTCTGTTTTATTTATATCGTGGGTTGTACAAATGTTAGGATGGTCTAAAGATGATGCAGCCTTAGCTTCGTGAATAAATCGTTGTTCTGCTTCTTCATCTCTAGTTAGTTCAGGCGGTAAAAATTTTAGTGCCACAAAGCGGTCGAGTTTTAAGTCCTGGGCTTTATATACCACACCCATCCCGCCGCCACCCAGTTTTTCGATAATTTTGTAATGTAGTACTTTTTTACCAATCATTTATTTTCTTCCTTAGTATGTAGGCCTTCTAATGTTCTAACTGGAAGGTTTATCTAAAATTCTTAATCACAATTATGCTAGCTCATCTATTTTTATCTTAGCCATGCTTAGTTTCTATATATTTAATTGGGGAATCCAATTTTATTTAATAAAGATTTAAAAAGATCATCCTGTCTTAAGTCATCAAAAATTGGATCCACATTCAGATACGGAATATTAGGATCATGAGCATCATACGCCTTATTAAACCAATTTAGGGCTTCGTTGTACATACCTGCCCTAGTATATAGAGTTGCGATTTGCCATGGTGTAACAAATTTAGTTTTCGATCGTTCAATCATGGTTTCGGCTACACGTTTTAAAGCAATATTATATCCACCCTCAAGATTTCCTCTATTTAATGCATCAATAGCTTCCTGATCACCCTTAACTTCAAAAGATGCTCTCCATATTTCAAGAGCTTTTTCATACATTTTTGTTTGGTGATAAGCAGATTTTAGAGTTGATAATGCCAGCGGGTCGCTAGCATCAGCCTTAAGTCTCTTTTCAAGAAGTTCTATAACATCATCATACCGATGAGCATACATCAACCCCATTGCATAAAGGTTCTTTAATAAGTCATTGAATGGATCTAATTCAAGGGCATACCCAATTTGATAAATTGCTTCATAAGGACGATTAAGAATAAACAAAGCGTGAGAATAGAAAGCACGGGCTTCTGCAAAATTTGGATTAAGTCTGAGTGTATTCTCCCATTCCTGTATAGCAAGATCCCATTTCCATTCTCCAAAGGTATACATTACAGCTAACATATAATGGACCTCAGCAAGGTTACTATCCAACTCAAGTGCTTTTTCAGCAAATGGTTTTACATTTTCACTAGCAGTAGCCATTGGTATATAACCCATTTGAGCACGAAACATCCATACCTGGGCAATTCCTGCATAAGCTAAAGCATAATTTCCATCGAGTTGCAAAGCAAGGTTATAATACTGCAAGGCAGTTATTAGTGCTTCTTTTGATAGTTGATATAAATAAAAGTTGCCCTTTAAATAAGCTTCGTATGCTTCCGGATTAATTGTATTGTTACTAGTAAGTAATATTTGCTCCTGCGAAGTTAATTTTACTTTTATTTCTTCTGCTATCTCACGTGCTATCCTACTTTGCAAATCCAAAACATTTGTAAAGTTACCTTCATAATCTTCCGCCCATAAATACTCATTGCTGGAAACTTCAATCAATCTTATTCGGATTCTTACCTGATCTTCAATTTTTACTACAGAGCCTTCGATGATATACGAAACACCCAGATCTTCTGCAATTTCTGAGGATATTTTATTTGAGTTTTTATACTTCATTACAGAATATCGGGAAATAACCCTTAATCCACTAATACGGGCTAAATCAGTGATAATGGCATCTGTCATTCCATCTGTAAACCATTCTTGTTCGGAATTAGTTGTGATGTTTTTCAAGGGTAAAAGGGCGATCAATACGGGCTTTGTTAAATCATCATTTGAAAACCAAAAATATCCGATTAGACTCATTGGTGTAATAACAATAAAAGTGTAAAAACAAATAGCCAGTTTAAAATGTTTTCTGTGAAATTTTAATATAGGTTCTTTTTTACTTCTTCCTTCGTTGATTTCTTTTAAAGTTTTCTGCAAATTTTCTAACAATTGATTCATCGACTGATAACACTTCTCAGGATTTTTATCAAGTATTTTACTAATAATATTTTCGATTTGTAAAGGAATATCTGCACGTATTTTCGAAATAAAGTCTGGATATTCATTGATAATTGAATATATTATTGCCTGGTCGTAGTCTCCCTTAAAAGGCAATGTACCGGAGAGCATTTCATAAAAAACAACTCCCAAAGACCAAATATCAGTTCTATTATCAACTTCTTCTCCTTTTGTTTGTTCGGGAGACATATATGCAACCGTACCTGATGTAGTACCCAATTGTGTTAACTGGGTTTGCCCTACAACTTTAGCCAAGCCAAAATCAAGTATCTTCACTACACCGTCATTAGTGATAAAAATGTTTGCTGGTTTAATATCACGATGTATTATATCACTTTCGTGTGCTTTTACTAATCCTTCAGCGATTTGAATTGTTATATCAATTGCATTATCTATTTTTAGTGGACCTCTTTCAATTTTCTTCTTTAGTGTTTCGCCTTCATAGCTAGACATTACTATAAAAATTTGTCCATCATCAGTTTCATCAATCTCGTGAATATTGCAAATGTTGGTATGTTCTAAAGCAGAAGCGGCTTTAGCTTCGTGAATAAATCGTTTTTTTGATTCTTCATCTCTGGTTAGTTCAGGCGGTAAAAATTTTAATGCAACGAATCGGTCGAGTTTGGAGTCTTCTGCTTTATAGACTACGCCCATTCCGCCTCCGCCTAACTTCTCTATAATTTTATAGTGAGATATTGATTTACCGATCATAGTATATCTACAACTTTATTTGTACTTTGGCGAACAGGCCCGCCTCCGCCTAACTTTTCGATAATCTTATAATGTGATTTTTTTACCGATCATTATTCTTCTCTTTTAATAATCAGCAATGTCATATCATCCCATTGCGGTGCTTTACCGACAAACATCTTGACATCAGAAAGGATGTTTTCAATTATTTTATCCGGGGACTCATCTACATGATTCGAAATAAATTCTTTGAGTCTTTCTTCTCCATACTCTTCTTCATTTTCATTCATCGCTTCACTTATTCCATCGGAGAAGATTACAATAAGATCATTTCTGTTTATTGAAACCTTTTCCTCTTCATACTTTGAACCTGGTAAACAACCAAGTAAAAGTCCCCCGGTTTTTAATTCTTTAACATTCCCATCAGCCGAGAAAAGAAAAGGATTATTATGTCCTGCGTTACAAAAAACTATTTCATTTGATTCCGGATTTAATATTCCATAAAAAAGAGTTGCAAACTTTGATGATTCAGTACTGTTGTAAAGCAGGTCGTTTGAATTAGCAATAATATCTTTACATAAATTTCCGGTTATTGTAAAGCTTCTCAGTGTTGCCTGAAGGTTGGCCATGAGCATAGCAGCAGGCATACCTTTACCTGATACATCTCCGAGGCAAAAAGCAAAGTGTTTGTCATCAATTTGAATAAGATCATAAGAATCACCACCGACTTCCCTTGCTGGAATTGTTCGGGCAGCGATTTGGTAACCGGAAATATCAGGGAATTCTTTTGGAAGAAGATTTATCTGTGTTTGCTTTGCCACACGCATTTCTTCCTGCATCATTCTTAGATTCCGTTCTTCTTCAAGCAGCCGGGCGTTTTCAATAATTTGGGACGATTGCGATGCAATAATTGACAATAGTTTTTGATCGTTTGAGGTGAATTTTTCATTCGAAAGCTTATTAAAAACTGTTAAAATCCCTCGCATTTTATTTTTTATTCTTAGAGGAACGCTGAGGAAAGATTCTATAGGAGTTGTCTTATCAATTAGTTCTTTAAATCGTTCATCCTCTTTTAAATTGTTTACGAGCAGCGGC
Organism: Bacteroidota bacterium; assembly: GCA_022564295.1. Taxonomy (GTDB): domain Bacteria; phylum Bacteroidota; class Ignavibacteria; order Ignavibacteriales; family Ignavibacteriaceae; genus BMS3ABIN03. The sequence goes on from JADFLR010000001.1 coordinate 64,082, forward strand.
ACCTGATTTTTCAGCATCCAGCCAGTTAACTGTGTATCAAATCTATAAGGCAGTAAATCTAAACTGCTTTGCTGCTCGCGTATCATTGTATGAAGGGGCTTTTCTTTATCGCTCTCGTCCAGCAGCATTATGGCACCTTGCTCTACATTTAAATGCTTCACACATTTTTTTACAATTATATCCACAATTTGCTCTACAGGCTGTGTTGAATTTATTGTTGTGGCAATATCGTTTAATATTGATAACTCACTAAGAGCAGTGCGTAGTCGTTTATTCTCTTCAAGCAAAGAATTATTTTGATTTGGATTTTCATTCATCATTGCTATAACATACAAATATTGTTTGATGTTTCTAAAAATAGTTAATTATCCGGAGGAAACTGTATAAATTTTCAGATAAGCAAACCCAGCAAACAGAATATACTTAAAAATTATATTTTAAGACAAGAATAAACTTAGAATAATTTCAGAGTGATTAAAGTCGCAACCCTCTTGGTACAATCACTTTTTCGGAAAGATCAAACATCCACTGAACTATCAAAGCAAGTAAAGCCGCGGGAACTGCGCCTTCGAGAATCAGGGGAACGCTGTCCAGCCTTATTCCCGTAAGTATTGGCTGTCCGTATCCTCCTGCTCCTATCAATGCACCAAGCGTAGCAGTGCCCACATTTATAACGGCAGAGGTTTTTATTCCGGCAAGAATTGATCTGGATGCAAGTGGAAGTTCAATCTTTTTAAGAATCACAAATGATGATAAACCAAGAACAATTGCTGATTCTTTTATACTTGTCGGGATATCTTCCAAACCGGTAAATGTGTTTCGAACAATTGGAAGCAAGCTATAAAGAAACAACGCAACTATGGCAGGAGAGGAACCAATGCCTAAAAGCGGTATCATAAATACTAACAATGCAAGCGAAGGGATTGTTTGAATGATTCCTGTTATTCCAATAATGAGTTTCCCAAGTTTTTTATTTTTGTAAGAGGATATTCCAAGAGGGATGGAAACTAAAATTGCTGCCGATAAAGAGATTAACACAAGATACAAATGCTCTTTTGTATTATGCCATAAACGGCTTAAGAAGGTGCTTTCTACATAATTTGATTCGATCGAAAACTTGTTTTTAATAAATTGGGCAGCAACCTCCTCTTCGCTTTTACCGTTTATCTTTACCTCCGAATTCATTTTGATCATTAAGGATTCCGGGATGCCGTTCTTTAATTTATTAATTGCATCAATAACTTTTGGGAAAGTTTTTTCTAAGTCTTTCCGGTAAAGTAATACTGCCTGATAATCTGTAAAATAGCGCAGATCATCTTTTAACACTTTAAGATTATAGTAATTTATTTCTGCATCGGTTGAGTAGAGATCAATTACATCAATTGAGCTGCTGGCGAGACCGCGATAAGCAATGTCGTGATCCATCCCGTTTACATTTGATTGAGGAAGATTGTAAAATTTTTGTAATCCCCGCCAGCCGTCTTTTCTATCCATAAACTCGTTTGTAAAACCAAATTTTAAATTGGGATGTTTACGCAGATCGGATATATTTTCTATCCCGTAATTTTCCGCTTCTTTGTTTTTCATTCCAATTGCATAAGTGTTATTAAAACCGAGAGGATAAACAATACCGATTCCGTGTTTTGAAAGTTTATCCTTTAAATTTTTATTTGTAACGTTTTCATCAGCAAGTATCTCCTCGATAATTGTTCCGGTATAATCTGGATAAATATCTATTTCACCTTTCAGAAGTGCATTCCATAAAATTCTTGTTCCTCCCAATTCCCTAATATGAATTGAATTTACATTGTTTGAACGTGCTAGTTGGGTAACAATTTCACTAAGTATTACATTCTCTGTAAATTTTTTAGAGCCGGTCTTAATCGTTTTGTCAGATTGGGTGAATGCTATTGATGATAAATTAATAAAAACAATCAGCAGCAGAGTTGAAAACCACAACTTATTTTGTTTAATTAATTTCAATTGTGCTTCTCTGCGATTTTATAAATTTAGTTACGAATGGTTCTGCAGGGTTGTTAATGAAATCAGTAATTGTTCCTTGCTGAATTAAACTCCCCTCTTTCATTAACAATATTTTATCTCCGAAAAAAACAGCTTCATTTAAATCGTGAGTAACAAGAATAACAGTTTTATTGAGTGTTTTAAAAATTTCTTTTAAGTCATTTTGAAGATCAAACCTGATTAAAGGATCGAGTGCACCAAGCGGTTCATCAAAAAGAAGAAATTCGGGATTGAGCATAAGTGCACGCATTAAACTTACACGCTGCTTCTGCCCTCCGGAAAGTTCTGCGGGATAACGCCCCAACCCATCATTGGGAAAGTTTGTTAACCGGGTGAGTTCATTAATACGTTTAGAAATTTTATCACTATTCCATCCCGTGTAGATTGGCATAAGCGATAGATTGTCTCTTGCAGTAAGATGAGGGAATAATCCGCCGTCCTGAATAACATAACCCATTCTTCTTCTTATTGAAGATAAGTTTGAATTGGAAAGCAGTTCATTATCAACCGTAATTGTTCCGCTGTCCTGCTTCATCAACCCAACTATTAATCTTAGCAGAGTGGATTTGCCGCAGCCGCTCGGACCGATTAAAACAGTAGTTTTTCCCTTAGTAAAATTAAATGAGAATTCTTTAAGCGCTAAAGAAGAGTTAAAAGATTTAGAGATATTTTTAAGTGAGATTGACACGATTAAGATTATTATATCACAAATACTTTGAATTTCCAAGGTTCAAGATTAACAGCTTTATAATCTTTAACAGAATAATAGCTGCGAAGCGTTCCCTTCCGGTTCTTTTCACCGATAGGATGAATGGGCATCAACCATAGAATGCCAACTCCCATTTCTTTTAAGCGTGGTGAGTGTTTCTCAAATGCTTTAAATGTTCCTTCACCTGTAAATTGCCTGGTGCTAACTTCGTAGATGGTTTTGCTGTAACTCCAATCCGTAGGCAAATTAAATGAAACTTGGTTTTGAGAATACAGAACTGCTGCAATTAAAAGGGCAAGTAAGGTTGTTGATTTTAATAATGAGCTCATTTTAATAATCCAAAATTAAACCGTTTATAGTATTGTATTATTAAGATAGGATATTAAACTGAAAATATCAGCTTAATATTGATAAATGTATTTATCGGATAGAAAAATTATTACGCACTCCCAAAAACTGCTTGAGCAAAAAACACTATACTTTTAGAAACTGGTCTCCCGGATTTCTTGTTTTACTAATTTTCACACCTTCACCCGAAGTATTTTCTTCTATTTTAGATGTGCTATCTTTTTGTATCATAGCCTGTTCAAACTTCATCTTTTCACCTATTTTCCGGTATTTTTCCAACTCTGTTTGATGTTTGGAAATTTTCTCTTGAAGTTTCTTTTTCATCGAAACAAATTTTGCAATTCCGGCTCGATGTTCTTCGTGCTCAAGTTTAATATTGGTAAGCGAGGTTTGAAGCTCAACCAGTTCGTTCATCGATTCTTTAATGCTTGTATTCAGCTCAGTTAAGCGATTTTCGTATTCTTTTATTTCGCTGTTCAATTTAATTTCATTATCAGTTGATTTTTTCAACTTGTTGTTCATAGAGTAAAGAACCTCCTGCAAATTATTTTCAACAGCAATTTTCTTTTTCTGCAGAAGTTCTGTTTCCAATTGAAGATCGCCGATAAGATTTCTTTGCTCGGTTGCTTTTGTATCAAGATTCAAAAGCTCGTTTTTCAAAAGATCATTCTGTTCGTTAATTGTTTTAAGTAAATTTTCAAAAGAGTTTATCTCTTCCTGTCTCATACTTAAAATTCTTTCACTTTCTTCTAACGCAGCAACTTTTTCAAAAAGGAGGTGGTCTTTTTCATCAATATCTTTTTCTTTCTTTAGTATGATATGTTCCAGCGAGCTGCGTTTCTTATTTATATCGTTCATCTCTTCATTCAAATTCTGCAGCATCTCTGCAAACCTGGTTTCCAGCGTAAGGTTGCTCTTTTTAATTTCAATTTTTCTTTGCTCAAGAAGAGGAAGCATTTCTTTTAATTTTCTGTTTTCCTCTTTTAACTTGTTGTACTCTTCTCTTTCAGCCATTAGCTGTCTGTGGGCTCCATCTCTTCTTATCTCGTAATTAGTTGCTTCTGCCTGAAATCGTTCTGCGTTTTCTTCTACAGAAGAGAGATCGACAGATATTTTGTTTAATTGGTTTGATTTAAGAATTAGGTTACTATCAATTTCCTGTACTTTTACGCTTTTAGTTTCCAGTCTTTGAGTAAGATCGTTGTAATTTTCTTTTGTTTCACGAAGCTCTTTCGATTTGTTTTCCAATTCAGATTCTATTCCGGCAAGCATAATTTCTTTTTCAGAAAGGTCATCATTTATTTCTACAATCAGTTCTTTCTTTAAATCTTCAGTGGTTTTTAACTGATCGAGGTTTATTTTTATTTTCTTCGTTTTTTCTAACAAGAAAGCAAGCACTTTGTTTAAATCAACAGCACGTTGTTTCTTAAGTAAATTATTTTCAGATAGTTTCTGGTCTTCAACAACAAGCGAAAGAAGTTTGTTCTCTACGGCTTTTACATGTTCTGATTTTTGATTTGCCAATTTATTTTCTGTTTCATTAAATTCCTCTATCTTATCGGCAATTTTTTTCTGCAGGGAATCTTCTTCCTCATTTAAAAATTCAATCTTAGCTTTCATTTCCAAGGTGATTTTTTTCTCCGTTTCACTCAGAATTTTTAATTTTTCTTCGGCGGCTTTTATTGCTTCAGATTTTTCATTTACTAATTGGTGTTCCGTTTCAGCATATTCCTTTATTTTCTGATCAATTTTTTCTTGCAGAACAGCTTCTTCTTCTTTAAGCTTTTCAATCCTGTTTTCCATTTCGCCAGCAATCTTGTTCTCAGTTTCTTGAAGGTTTCTTATTTTATCGCCAACCTTTTTTATAGTCACTGATTTTTCAGCAACCAATTTATTTTCAGCTTTCTCAAGTTCTTGTATCCTCTCCGCAATTTTTCCCAGAAGAACAGTTTCTTCTTCCTTCAGATTTTCAATTTTGTTTTCCATCTCGGAAACGACTTTGCGCTCTGTTGCCTGCAGAGTATTTAACTTCTCTTCAATATTCCTTATCGCGTCTGATTTTTCCTCAACCAACTGTTTGTTAGCTCTTTCAAGCTCTTGAATTTTTGCATTGATTTTATCCTGCAGTAAAGCTTCATCTTGTTTCAATTCCTCAATTTTTTGATTCATCTCAGAAGTAACTTTGCTCTCGTTTTCATGCAGGGTTTTAAGTTTTTCTTCTGTGGCAATTATTGATTCTGTTTTTCCTTCTAATAATTTATTGTTTTCTTGTTCAAGTTCTTTCATCCTCGAAGTGATTCTTTCCTGAAGCGATGTTTCTTCCTGTTTTAAGTTTTCAATCTTGCTTTCCATTTCAGAAATAACTTTGCTTTCAGTTTCTTGCAGTTTAATAAGTTTTTCCTCAGCAGCTTTTATCGCTTCTGATTTTTCCTCACCTATCTGCTTGTCTGCCCTTTCAAGTTCCTGATTTTTCGCATTGATTTTTTCCTGCAGTAAAACTTCCTCTTGTTTCAATTCTTCAATTTTTTGATTCATCTCAGAAGTAACTTTGCTCTCGTTTTCATGCAGGGTTTTAAGTTTATCTTCTGCAGCAATTATTGCTTCTGTTTTTTCCATTAATAATTTATTGTTTTCTTCTTCAAGTTCTCTCATCCTCGAAGTGATTCTTTCCTGGAGGGATGCTTCTTCCTGTTTTAAGCTTTCAATCTTGATTCCCATTTCGGATATAAATTTGCTTTCAGTTTCTTGCAGGTTTTTAAGTTTTCCCTCAGCAGCTTTTATCGCTTCTGATTTTTCTTTTAGCAATTGGCTGTCAGCGATTTCAAACTCACGAATTTTGGATGCCACTTTTTCTTTAAGCGACGCTTCTTCTTTTTTTAGTTCATCAATCTTGTTATCCATATTGGCGGTAATTTTGTTTTCCGTATCGTGCAGCAGTTCAATCTTCTCTTCATGTCTGCTAATTTCATTTTTTAATCGTTTCGTTTCCGTTTCTATTATTTGCTCAAATTCATTCTTCTTCGAATTGATTTTATCTGTTATTTCTTTTTCCTGTTCGTGAAGAAGATAAAGACGGTTGCTAAAATTTGATATTTTGTCTTCGAGAGCTTTGTTACTGGCGGAAAATTCTGTGTATTTCTTTTCGGCGTTCGCTAACTCTTCGGCGAGTTTAGGGTTGGATGCTAATGGTATTTTGTTTAAATCTTTTAACTTCGATTCAAAAAGAATTATCTGGCTGCGAAGTTTTGATAGATTATTTTGTTCTTCAATTTTGTTACGCTTTAATTTATCAATCTCTTTCAGTATATCTTTACGCGAGTTATTATAACTGCCTATTTCTATTTTAAGGTCATCTAATGTTGCAGAGAGTTGTAATTTCTCATCTTTTATACCCCCGATTTCAGAACGAATATTTTTTAACACTTCATCCAAACGTGCCTTAGTCCACTTCTTTTCGTATATCTCACGAATTTGAGACTTAAGTTCTTCGTTCTCTTCCTGCAGTGCTGTTAATTTCTTTGAGTTCAGAATTGCCATAATTTTATTTCCTAAGTTATTTCCCCAAAATAGTTTATAGCCTTCTTTGTTTGTAAGTGCATTGTAAAATAATAAGTTAGAATGACATTTTGAAGTTAAAAATTAGTTAAATAATTTTCAATGATTTTTTATAAATATATTTCCTCTTTGAAATTACATTTTACAGAAGCAATTTGCAAAAGTTTAAGCATAATAATTATTTTTTTAAAGTTCTCCGTTTTTATACTTTTGTCTGAATCTCACTTTTTGAAGAGACCTTTCAATTATTAGATTGGCAAGTGCTGCGGGAATGTAATCCCGGTTTCGTTCTGCAAAAAGCCCGCTTAGTTTTTCTTCGGGCACATCGATTCTGTACAGAAATTTTATGAGAATATCATATTTGTTATCTAAAAGAAATGCCAATCTATCGGTAAGGTAAATTTTAAACTCTTCCAGAGTTGTAGAATCACCAACAGGAATCAAAGAATCTGATTCGGAGATCTCAAAGTTTTTAGAAACAAATATTGATAAGTCTGTTAAAAAATTGTTATCGTTATCCATAATTAAAACCAAAATAAAAATGATAATTAATTTTTATCGCCTATATATTTATTAAATGTAATTCGTTCATTAATAATTGTAACTATTTTGTAAGATGAATAAGCGAAGAACGGAGCAGCCAGCACATCAATTGTGTAATGAACATGCTGAAGAAGAACTGCTATCCCCACAAGAACAGTGCTCATAAGAAAAATGATTTTCAAACGTTTTTTATCTGAAACAAGAAATAGTAAAAACAGGGTTGCAGTGTGTCCCGAAAAGAAAAGATCCTTTGTAAGAACTTCCCCGCTCCCCAAAAACTGAACTAAGGGATCGTTAAGCAGAATCATTCTTTCCGGTGCATCCAAAGGTGCCGAGTACATAACCATCATTCTGAAAATAACAAGCAACGAATAACTTTGTAAAGCAAGAAGTAAAATATCGGGTTTAGCTGCAAAACTAAAAATTGCAACTATCAATGATATGTAAATCAATCCGAAAGTAAGCCAGGTAAGATCAATGGGCTTAAAAAGTTCAAGTATCGGGTCAGCTAAAACCACCCCCTGTCTTCCTTCCACAAAAGCAAGAAAATTTGGAAAGACGAAAAGTATAACCGCAAGAAACAGAACCGTAATAATTAGTTCTGTTTTTCTGATCGTAAAAAATTCTTTCCACTTCATTTCGGAGAATAAGCAATGATGTTATTTAAAAATTCATTTTGCCTAAAAAATAAGGAAGCATCTGCCTCCACGTAGGCCAGTCGTGTGGCATATCAAAACCCCACAGATCAAGCCAGTGCTGTATGCCTTTTGAGTTAAGTATATCCGATAATCTCCTGGAAGCGTCTGGATTTTCGTAGGAGCCCTGCCCGCTTGCAATGATGATACTTCTTTGTCTTAACGTATTTAATATCTTTTCATCATTCCATTGCGGAAGATAATCAACAGGTGAATTGAAGTAACAGTTATCATCGTAAAAACCGTTTGTGTAAGCTTTTAGATCATAGCCGCCGCTCATTGCGATAGTACCGGCAAAGAGGTCGGCTCTTCGGAAAAAAGAATTTGCAGCGTGCAAAGCTCCTAAAGAAGCACCGGTTGTTACTATCGGAACATGAGCAGAACAATGCTGCTTGATAAACGGAACAACTTCATCCGTTACATATTGGTTATACTGCTGATGACGGATTGCTTTATGTGAAGGATGCATGTCCCTGTTCAGCCAGCTTTCATTATTAATACTGTTGATTGAAAATGCTTTTAACTTACCGTCGTTTATAAACGGAGCAATTGCGCCTATAAGATGAAATCTTTCGTATTCAAGATAATCGGCTGCTGCGGTTGGGAACATTAAAAGAGCATAGCCATAATGCCCGTAAATAACAATCTCCATATCCTTATTTAAATTAGGACTCCGCCATTTGTGGATTTCTCTTTGCACTAAACCTCCTTACAGTTAAAGCTAATTTTATTTTGAATAACGAAACTAATCATTCAACCTATAATTGAAAAGAAATAACATCACTTATTTTCTTCTGATTCTAATAGGTTTTTTACAAGCCCCGAATATTTCCGTTCTATCTTAAAACCAAACTTATAAAAATATTCCGGTCTGAAAAACCCGGTGGTTACAAATTTAATATGATGGCTCCTCATCCGGTTAAATAACTCATTCATCAATCCTTCACTCATTCCTTTGCGACGGTATCTGTTTGATACTACAATCTTATCCATGTAAACCACTTTGTCATCTATGCGTTTATAAAACAGACCGCCGATAATAAATCCTCTTTCGGAAAGTGCAACCAGGAACTGATGTTCAGGTCGGAAATGAACTGTAAGGTTTGACTCAAAAAATAACTGGTGAAGACGCGAAATCTCTTTTGGTGAAGTGGGCATACGGATGAGAAAAGGATTACCGTCATTATCAGGCAACTGCACAACAAGATTGGATGCAATTTCTTCGCTGCCAACTTTTAGAAGGGTTGCAGAATCAGTTGGTTTTAAATATGGATAGCTCAACCTCGTAAGGAAGAAACTTTCTTTTTTGCTTAACTTAAATTGCGATTGCAGATTTGAAATATGGTTTAATGTTTCATCTTTTGAAATTAAACCACGGTGCTGTTTCCATGCTATTTCTTTAAGCGTTTTTTTGAATGAAGTATCGGAATCGTTAAAAGCTGTTTCGAGAAAAAAAACTGTTCTGGTTGATTGATGAGTTTCTTCGAGATCGAACAAACTGTACGTTTCATATAACCCGTAAAGCATTTCCGCCTGAGCTTTATACGCAGCGCCTTCGTTAAGAATATACCACCGGTGGAATCTTTTGATTGCAAAGAAAAGAGATTTGGGAATAAATCCTTCCGATTCGACTTTATTAATGAATAAATTCAACCGCCGTTGCGCTTCCTCCTTAATCGGAAAATCATTTGAAGTCTTTAGCTCGTCACCAAATTTTCCCAACAGTTTAAGTCCATGTATCTCTCCTTCAACTTCAACTATGCCGGAGAAGATATAATTCCAGATAGATTCCTTCTGCAGGAAAGGATATTTTTGAATACTTCGTTCTACAAAAAGATTATAAAAGTTTTTAAGGAAATCTAACACCGAAATTGATCTAACTCTTTTTGATACCGAGTAAAGCAAAGTACCTGATTGATAGTCATGTGTTGGAATTGAAATATTTTCCGGTAATGGATTGGCTAATTCTATTTGGTAATTAGTTAATTTCCAAAAATTCATATACGCTGCGGCAGCATTCCATACGAAGTAAGTCCATAGAAAATGCAGCCTTTTTAATGATGCCTCCTCATTTTTCTTAACAGTTTTTAAAATGAACCTATCAACACTTTCCCTGGACACAAACTCTTCCGTCCACAGTTCATATTCTTCCCAGTAACCACCGAACTTTGGAAGTAACCTTTCGCCGGTTACTGTTGTTGCTGGCAAAGTCAACCATTTAATTTCTTCTTTTATATGTGCCGGAGGTAAATTATGTGCCAGGTGCAAAGTAATATCAAACCCTCCTTGCAGGCGTGTTTGAACTGTAATTCTGTAGATTGATTTATATGGTTTGGTTTCAAGATGACTTATCCACACACCGGCCGGAAGTAAATTATTAAGACGAAGTAATACGCCTTTAGAGAAAAGAAAAATAGCTTCGCGTAATACAGACGTTTTTATTAATGCATTTTTTAGTCTCAATCTGTCTTCAGGGTCAATGCCGTCCTCAAATGTTAATACTTCTTCCCAACCGTATTCTTCGCCGGTTTCCATATCTACAGCAACGGTTTGGTTTTTACCAAGCCATTCTCTCAAACCCGACTTTAGATTGATAAGTGTGAGATCGGCTTTTTGTTTTAAATTATCTGAAGAACTGAACACCGCATAGCGCATTATAAATCTTCGTATGCGTTTAAAAGTTGTTGGATGTTTAAAACTGTATGCTTCAAGCAAATCTAACAAAGAAGAAACGGGTGAATTTTCAAACGATTCGCCAGCCTCTAATTTTTCAGCTTGCAACTGAAAAATATTTTTTGTGATGTAAAGAATATCTTCACCGCGCCGTAACCCGACTAAATATTCAATTATATCTTCATCTATCAAATTATAATTGAAGTTGAGGAACAATAGAAAAATTTCTTCGAAACGTACACGGTTTAAATTTTGGACTGCTGCTTTAAATAATTTTAGTCTTGTTTCAAGTGAGTCAGTTATATTTGGTCTGCTTGCAATTGCCAGGGCAAGATTATAATTATAGCTTGTTTCATCGGCTAATATTTTTTGCAAATAACCTGCTGCAGCCTGGTGTTCCTGTTCGTCATCAGATTGCAGAATTAATGCAGAGAGGTATAATCCCTGCAGTGAAAATTCTCCTTTACTTTTTATGCGTTTAAAATCGTCCTTTATTTGTTCATCGATTTCAAAATTATGGATTGAAGAATGATACTTTACCCGTGACTGTGCGGACTGTCCTCTATTCCACTGATAGATTGCTTCTCCCGAAAAGTTAAAAAGATCATTATTACCTATCCAATAAATCGGGTTGGTTAGTAATATCTGCATGTCAATGTACTGCGAATCGATTTGATAATTATAACTGCCAATTCGGAAAATGTTGGAACCGGTTTGCTGCCTTTCTATTATAAGCGATGCATTGATTTTCGGAATTTTAATTCCGTCGCTGCTTGCAGTTATATCGCGGCTTAAAAAACCCTTCTCTCTTAAAAACCAGTTAGGTATCCGTACTTCAACATCATTAACAATAACACTTATGTAATTTTTTGTGTACATGGATTCAATAACTTTATCGAAGTTTTGTTCGATCATTCTTCTTTTATAAGTTCCCTTCGGTGTAAGCTCACCTTTTTTTTCAGTGAAAGGTCTTTCAATTAGTCGAAAGTCCAGTATCCTTTCAAACGGGGCTAAAAATTTATTAACTGTAACTATAAGTGAAGAGAAATATTCCTGCTTTTCTTTGTCGTTCATTTTCTTCAATGGTGAGTCAGCAGAATCAAAATCCGGATATATAAGAACTGTGTTGAATGCGCGATGATCGCCGACAAGAAAAACCTGTATCACAAATTCAAATTCTCTGAAGAAATTTTCAATTCTTTGCGGAGCAATAGTTTCACCTTTGATATTTTTATATATTTCTTTTTTTCTATCGATTATTTCAATAAAACCATCTGCATCCATTTTCATCACATCACCGGTTGGCAGCCATCCGTCATCCACAAAAACTTCCTCGTAAGATTTTCCGTAATAACCCTCGAGCACATAAGGTCCTTTAATTAATATTTCACCGTCCGTACTCAATTTTATTTGAATTCCGGGTAAAGCTTTACCCAATGAATTTTCTTTGTATTGCTGCGGAGGAGTCATAGTTATTCCGCCGGTAGCTTCTGTCATCCCGAAACCGCTCATCAATTCAATACCATAACTCTGAAAGAATTTAAACACATCTGCCGGCAAATAACCTGCTGCTGAAAGTCCCCACTTCAGCTTTCCGCCGGTTAATTCTTCAACTGCATTTTTTATAGATTCGTGTTCATCCATTTCGATATCAACTATAAAACTTACCTGTTCATAAAGCTGCATCCATTTTTTAGGAATGCTTATAAAGATTGTTGGATGAACAAGCTTCATGTTTGCAATCATAGTTTCCACTGAGGGATTTTCCATAAAGCAATATTCTGCACCCCAAAAGATGCTTCCTATCATTTCAAGCCATCTGCCAAAAGTATGAAACAACGGAAGGAAGGCAAGGTACCTGTCCTTATCACTTATTTCCGGAAGCGCCATTGCACGGCAAAAGCGTTTGTAAATTATATTCATCTGCGAAAACATTATCCCTTTCGGCTCACCGGTTGTTCCCGAAGTGTACATTATTGTTGCAAGCGAGTGCATTTGGATTTTCTTTTTAAGTGTATTCAACTCACCACTGTTAACACTTTTCCCCGAATCAATAAATTCTTTAAACGAGATAACCCAATCCTCTACACTTGTGCCATAAAGTAATACAACTTTCTTCAAATACTTCAACTCATTTTTTATAGATTTTACTTTTGCTAATTGCTTTTCATCATGTAAGATTAAAAGAGGAGCTTCTGTTTGATTTAGTATGAATGAAATATGTGCAGTTACAGAGTTAGCCGGTATCATTATGTTTACCATACCGTTTGTCAGGCAGGCAAGATCGAGCAGCGGCATTTGCGGACTGTTCTCTAAAAGGAATGCAATCTTTACTGAATCAGCTTCTTCATCTTTAATTAAGCTGTAAAACGAACGGGCATAATCATCAACATTTATTTTCGTCTCATCCCAGCTCACCTCTTTAAAGCTGTTGCCTTTGATTACTTTGAACAATGGTTTCCCGCCGTAATCTCTGACCCGCTGATTAAACAACACTTTTATATTATAATTACTTTTAAGTATTAAATTATGAATAAGCTCTTCCCACTTATTCTCATCATATATTTTTTTAAGAAGAGAAGAAGTGCGGAACAAATTAAGATATTCGTGGGAAAGAAAGATATTAATTTGATTTTCGGAATTTTCTTTCATCTCTGCAAGCAGAATCAATCCAAGGTCATAAAAAATTTCTTTATCCATAGCAGCCATTACCGGATCGGCAAAAAATCCTTCAGAAACTGCTATGAATATCTCAAGCCACGATTTCGTTAATTCTGCATCTTTACAAAGTGCTTTATTATTCACTGCATTTTTAAGTTCGTCCTCAAACTGTTTGTATAGATGATCGAGTTCTGCTTTTTCAAATGCTGCTTTGCCGGAGAAGAATTTTTCTTTGATTGTGCTAAGAGTTTCTTTATTTAGCAGTATTCGCTGCTCGTTCATTTCCATCCTAAAATCTTTTCAAATTGAGATTAAAAATAATGAATTGTAAAGAGTTTTAGGAGTGTTTGGAATAAATCAGTTGTTTCTACAAAATAATATGATTACGTTTTGTCAGTAATTTAATAGAAGGATGGAGGAAAATTGTGTGGGGTTATTTTAAAATTTACACACACTAATTTCTAAAGGCGCTTTATTGTAGAAGTGTACTTAATAATTATATAAGTTACTTCTATATTATTGGTACTAAAGAACTTTTCATTCCAATGTTGGGGAATACACCAGATTACAATTATTTATTTATTATCCCGCTCTCATCCATTGTAAACATTTCCCCAACTATTAATCACTCTTCCACAAAACAATTCTTTACAGGGTTTACATAGCAAATCCGGCAATTAATTCTTCTGTTGATTCAGGAACCTATTTAACACATATTAGTAAAATAAACATTTCCCAGAATCTCTAGTATGTTATAATTTTATAGATAAAAATAAGGTGGTTACAATGAAACTAATAACGCACTTATGTTTATTACTTCTATTTTCTTCAAATCTATTTTTTCAATGTAATATTGTTAGAGGTAAGTTATGAATATCAAACATCTAATTTGTTTTATTTTTATTTTTTCAACTACTGAAGCGCAAATAAACCCAGTTTACAAAGTAATGATAGAAAGGGGATGGATCCCACTTTCAAGTAATGAAAAGAGAGAGTTAACACACGAACAAATGGACAAAGAATATATATCCAGTATGGGCTATAATGACACAATAATTTCTAACCTCAAAAAGATAGGAGTTGATTTTACATTGTTACGTACGATGTATGGACATTTGAATGAAAAAATTTTTGCTGGACTTTCCGATTGCATTGTTATAGGAACTGTTAAGAGGAAAGAATATCCTATGGAGGAAGATGACTTTTTTCATACCATAGCTTATATCAAAGTAGAAGAATTTGTTAGAAACGATTATAACCTTTCCAAAAGTGAAATTCCAGTGATGATACGTTCGGGACCGACTTCTTCAGGGGAAATATTGATACAAGAAGGGGAGGATACATTGAGAATTGGTGAAAATGTTTTACTTTTCTTGAGCGCTCATGGGTTGATTATGTATGCATATAATAATCAAATAGATAAGCTGTACGACGAATTGATAAATGATCCGATTATAAGATTTAAGATCAGAGCAAAATATGATTTGAAAGACGGGAAAGTAATTGGAAGAGATGGTGTTAAAGATTTAGTAAAGGTTAAGAACGATATTAATACTGTATTGAAAGCAATAAACTATAGCAAATCTGCCGGTAAATAATAATAAATTTTTAGGAGCAATTATATTATGAATAAAAAAGTATTAAAATATATTTGGATATTAATTCTTTTTATAGCTTTACATATATCAAAGATATTTGCCCAGCAATGTTATATTTATGAGGGACAAAGGTGGCAAACAGGTCTCGTTACTTACCATATTAATGGTAATCTTGGGAATGCATTTGCAACCCAGGAGGAATATGAATTTGCTATTTTTACGGCAGCCCAGACTTGGAATTATGCAGGTGCTAATTTTGAATTTATACGTGGCACTAACGTGTATTATGCAAGAGGTGAAGAACCAGCTGGTGTTTTTCAAGTAGGAAAGGACTATGAGTTTGGTGGACCGCTTGGATGGACCGACCTCGATTTTAATGGTAGTAATGAAATAATCAAGGCTTGTTCCTACTTCAATGACTATCAGTTTTGGAGTATTGATCCTGATTTCACTGAGTATGATATTCAATCTTTTATTTTACATGAATTTGGTCATTGGCTTCGTTTATTAGATGAAACAGACTATGCGTGTCAGGAAAATGTTATGTATCTAGGTCTTTATCCGGGAGACACAAAACGAAATCTAACCCAGGATGATAAAAATGAAATTGGTTTTATATACGGACAAAATCCAGTTGCCCCCTTACTAATAAATCCATTGAGTAGTTTTTTTAACAGAGACCATTCTTTCTTTGAACACGACCCTGACGTTTTGATTTATTCCCGAATAATTTTGCTGCTGGCCGAACCCGTTATGCTGTAACCCAATTCGAAGGTGAGTATAAATACCAGGTTTATTCTTCATTGTCTTTAACTTTGACTGAACAAACAGAAATAGTATTTAATGACGCTTGGAATTTCGCATATTATTGGAGTGTTGATTTGCAATGGTACGATGGATTTTTTTCTTTTAAAGTTGTCGCCCTTCACGAATTGGGGCATGTGCTTGGTTTAGGGCATAGTATTTTTGAAAATTATCAAGCAGTGATGTCACTGAATCGGCCATATGAGGAAAAATATTTTGGTTTCGGGAGGATATCCTGGTCTGCTTTCAGAACTAAAATTACTTCTTTAATTAATGTTAACCAATTAAAGGGAGAGATAAAATGAAAACTGATGTTATTAAAATCAGAAAGAATAGACTTACTAAAAGAGAAATAGAAGTTTTTCTATTGATTGCATAAGGAACTAAAAATAGTAAGATTGCAAAAAAACTTTTTATTTCGCCGCATACTGTCGAAATACATAAAACCAACATCTTGAAAAAATTAAATTTGAAAAGCTCAGCGGAACTATTTTTTTATGTAGCAATTAACACAGTAAACATTTAACTGCCTAAAAAATAGAGGAAACCTCTATTTACTTTAAATATTATTCTTCTATATTAGAAAATAATTGGCTGGGGAAAATTCTTTGAAATTATTAATTATTATAAGGAGGGTACTTTTATGAAGCTTAAAATTGTTTTAACACTAATACTTCCTATATGCATGGTGTTAAGCACCTCAATAGCACAAAATCAAATCTCAAAAAAAATACTGTTTCAATTGACAGAATCTGAATTGCAATATAAAAGCATTATCCAAATTAGTCCAAAGCGAGAAATGATCATAAAAGAAATACAGGGAGACAAGAATAACTTTTTTTTATCATCCATTGATAAACCATCAGAAAAAATATTACTGTTTACAGCATACAATGATCAAAAACCAAGAGTAAATTTTAGCCAGGAAGGAGAATTTATTTACTATACATTAATTGAAAACGACAGGTATATTCTTGGTATATATGAGATAGCCACGGGCAAGAGATTTTTCATCAGAGATGAAACAAATAATGTAGCATCTTCATGGTCAGCGGTTTCACCTGCTAGTGGGAAGATCATTTACCAGGTGCGTGAAGAGGGAGCTTTACCGAAAGTTTTCATGGCACAACCTGATGGTTCAGAGCCAAGATTCATTACAGAAGGTATGGGAGAAAGATGGGCGCCGAACGGGAAATGGTTCACTGTATTACGGCCAGAAAATATTGATGACTTCAAAACAGTTTATAAAACTAATAAAAAGGGGGGAACTTCGAAGGTTCTGAGGGCAGAGAATGCAAAATGGTTTTATTGGATATACTCATCTACCGGGGATCCGCTGGTTTCACTTAATGAGTTTGATCAACCTAATTTTTTTCTTTGGTCCCCAAGTTCAGACCACTTTATAATTCGTAGTAGGACTGATCATGGTTTTTGGGTGTCAAGTGTAAAAGAAATTAACGGAAATCTACAATCACAGAAGCTTACCCACTTTGAATTGGACGAGGATAGAAGGATTGGACCACGAAAACCCTTCTGGTCGCCGGACGGAAAAATGATTGTTTATGTAAAATCATTCATGAACGAATCATGGCAATCATACATAAAAAATGAAATATGGATTTCTACCATTGATGGGAAAAAACAATTAAAAATACATGAAATGGGGGGGCTCCCTGTTTGGTCTCTTGATAACAAAATACTCATTAAAGAAAACAAGAATTATTCAAAAGGTGTATCGATTTTGGAAATCTCTATTAGTGATCTTTAGTTATGGAAGTTAATCGTTTTTTAATAAAAACTATGAGGAATTATTATGAAATTAAGTAAAATTATATTTGAAAAGCTCATCGGAACTATTTTTTTATGCAGCAATTAACAAGGGAAACAGTAAACTGCCTAAAAATTAGAGGAAACCTCTATATACTAAACATTATTCTTTTATATTAGGAAATAATTGGCTGGGGAATATTCTTTGAAATTAGTAATTATAAAGGAGGGTACTATGATGAAGCTTAAAATTGTTTTAACACTAATACTTCTTATATGCATAGTGTTAAGCACCTCAATAGCACAAAATCAAATTTCAAAAATATTTTTTTATTAACATTAATTTAGGAGACATAAAATGAAAACCTTAAAAATTCTTTTACTGCTTTTGGCTTTAGTACCGTTTAATAATCTTTTTTCTCAAATATTTGTTGACCAGGATAAGATTGATGAATTTAAAGCCAATAAAATAAAATATTACACTTTTCCGTATAAGCAAAAGGCGGAATATAAAATCCCTTATCTTAAAAAAATATCGTTTATGAAAGGTTATTATTCCGATGTAAAAGTAGGTTTTGACAAAGAAGAATATAAAAGTAGTGATATGATAATAGTGACATTAAAAAGAGGGTATGAAAATGAAATTGAAAGTGAAGAAGTTTGGCTACCAAGTGGTTGTGATACAATATTTTCTGATGAGATAGAAGTACAAAAGCACCAGCCCGGCACCTATTATTTATATCTTAAAAAAGGACAAGAGATAAAGATAAATTTAAGTTGTAGAGGCAGAAAGGGTGTTAGATTAAGTTTCCATTTTGGCCCCCCGATTATTGGCATTGGTTTTCAAATGGAGGCGAGAGAATATATTATTCGTTTTTCAGACGGTTTAGAGGAAGAATTACAAAGAGATTCAGTTTCAAATAATAAACTTATAATCAATAATTTTATGATTGGTCCTTCCGAAAGTAAAACAGTGCCCCCTGATACAGGAGAAAAAGTCCAATCACCTTCATCATATTATTACTCTTCAAATGTTGATAATATTGATATTACAATATTTGATAATTATAGTTATAATAATCAGAAAAAAGAAGATAATATTTATATTGTTAATAACACAAGTACATTGAGTTTTTCTGATTAAAATTAAAAAATTGCTTCCTCGCTGAATCGGGGCAAGCTGTAGTATCCCCATCGCAATGACAATTCCATATCCATTACTTTTGAGGCAGCTTTTCAAAAAAGCTAGTGGATTATTCCTCTTCCACTTTAATCTTCCCGGCTTTTTTCTTTTTCTTCGGTGGTCGTTCGTAAAGAACAGTTAGCCCTTTATAATGCGGTGCAATATTTTCATTTATCTGTTTCCATGTAAACCGCCAGGCCCAGTTTCCACCCAACCTGCTGGGAAAGTTCATTCTTGCTTCTCCTCCAAGATTAAGAATATCCTGCATAGGAATAATAACAATATTTGCAACGGATGCATACGCCATTCTTATTAACTCGTTTACAAGATCATCGCCAAAATGATTTAAATATACCTGTGCATGTTTGTAAATATGATATTCTTCCTTTTTTACTTTTTCAAAATATGATCGCGTAGTATCATTATCGTGCGAACCCGTTAACACTACACAGTTTGGAATATAATTATGCGGAAGAAATTTAGTTTCCATATCGGTGCCAAAAGCAAATTGCAATATTTTCATTCCGGGGAAATTAAATTTATCACGCAGCGCTTCAACTGCAGGAGTTATCACACCAAGGTCTTCTGCAAGAATAGGGACATCACCAAGATGTTTGATTAATGATTTGAATAATTTTTCTCCGGATGCTTTTACCCATCTTCCCCTTTCGGCAGTTTTTGCATCACCTGGAATTTCCCAATAAGCATCAAAACCCCTAAAGTGATCAATACGAATAATATCGATCAATTCGTATAAACTTGCAAAGCGTTTTCTCATCCAGAGAAAATCATCTTTTTCCATCACCTTCCATCGATATAAAGGATTTCCCCAAAGCTGTCCCGTAGGGCTGAAGTAATCAGGCGGCACACCTGCAACAATTTCAAGTTTGCCATCTTCGTCAACGGAGAAAATTTCTTTATTTGCCCAGAGGTCTGCACTATCATAAGCTATGAAGATTGGCATATCGCCAATTATTTTAATGCCGTTATTATTTGCATAATCACGTACGGCTTTCCATTGCTTGAAAAAATTGAACTGAACAAATTTATGATATTGAATATCATCGCTTAATTTTTCTTTCCATTCATTCAACGCATTTCCCCTGCGATGAATTAAACCCTTATCCCATTTACTCCATACGTCACCGTTATGAAAATCTTTGGCAGCCATAAATAATGCAAAATCTTCCAGCCAATCTTTATGTTTATCGCAAAACTCATCAAAATCTTTTCCCAATCCGTTAGAATCATTTCTAAAATTGTTAAAAGCCTTTCGGAGTAAAGATTTTTTGTAATTAATTATTTCGCTATAATCAATTTGTGATGGATTATACTTTTGCTTATCAGAGAGATCATTGCTTGATAAAAAACCATCCTCCTCTAATTTATCAGGGCTGACCAAAAGAGGATTTCCTGCGAATGCGGAAAGACATTGATAAGGCGAATCACCGTAACCTGTAGGACCAAGGGGGGAGACCTGCCATAATGTTTGTCCGGCTTCTTTAAGAAAATCTACAAATTTAAAAGCATCTTCACCAAGATCACCAATTCCATAATTGCCCGGTAAAGATGTTGGATGCAGTAGAACACCCGCGCTCCTTTCGAACTTCATAATAATTCCTTTAAAAATAAAATCAAAAATGGATTGGCAAAGTTAAATAAATTTATGAGATGATTGCTAAAGCTCAAACAGTATTCCACCATTTATAGAAATGTAATTTGAATTTGAATTAAGGGTTGAAATAGTATTGAAGGTGGTATTAATATCCAAACTAAACTTTGGGGCTAAGGGAATTAGTACACCCGCACCTATTCCAAAACCAAAATAATTATTTGAAAAAGAAACAACGTTTCCGCCTATAATTTTGCCGTCAATCTCAGCAGTTGGCAATTCTGCCTCGCTTGTTGTTATGTGAAGACCAAGATAACCGGGCAGATAAAATTTTAATCCAAATGCGGGAAAGTAAAACCTGAACCCAGCCATTAATGGTATAGATGTGAATGATCGTCCTTCTTTATTCCACTTATTATAACCGATAGAGAATGTAAGGTCGGTTGAGGCTGCTGCCGAGTAAAGAAATGTTGCAGTGCTGTTGTAGCCGTTACCGTAAGTATCTGCAAAATCGCTTATACTAAAATTAACTCCACCGGCAACGCTTAAACCAAATTTACTTTGTGCAAAGGAAGAAGATGATAATACGAACATTACCGTAAAAAGAAAGATAAATTTATTCATGTATCCTCTTAAAATAAATGAATGAGGTTGCTTTCGTTTAAAGATAACGCAAAACATTTTTTATCGGATAAATATTAATCGATTTATCTTACTTTTATAATGCATTAATTTTTCTGTAAGTTTGCCACTAAAAATTTAAAGATCAAATTAAATG
Organism: Bacteroidota bacterium; assembly: GCA_022564295.1. Taxonomy (GTDB): domain Bacteria; phylum Bacteroidota; class Ignavibacteria; order Ignavibacteriales; family Ignavibacteriaceae; genus BMS3ABIN03. The sequence goes on from JADFLR010000001.1 coordinate 85,030, forward strand.
AAATTTATACGCAAATTATACGACTGGGTTCTTCATTGGGCTAACACTCCGTACGGTCCGGCGGCTTTATTCATCTTAGCATTTGCAGAAGCATCTTTCTTCCCTATTCCGCCCGATGCCCTTTTAATTGCACTTATCTTGGGTTCTACAAAGAAGGCATTTAAGTTTGCAGCAATATGTTTAGCCGGTTCTGTTACAGGTGCTGTTGTCGGTTATCTTATCGGGCATTTTTTATGGTGGACTGCTGCAAATGAGTTTACAGCGATTGCACAATTCTTTTTTAATAATATTCCCGGCTTTACTACCGAACAGTTTTATGATATTCAAGAGCTTTACAACAAATATGATTTCTGGATAATATTTACTGCCGGTTTTACTCCTCTTCCTTATAAAGTAATTACCATTTCATCGGGTGCCTTTCATATAAATATGGCAATGTTTTTATTCGCATCAATTATCAGCAGGGGAGCGCGGTTCTTTTTAGTTGCGGGTTTAATCTGGAAATTCGGTCCTCAAATTAAATCCTTTATAGATAAATATTTTAACTGGCTTGCAATTGTTTTTACTATATTACTAATTGGTGGATTTGTAATCCTCAATTATCTTTTTTAAAAAGACCTTTGTTTTGCCCAACTCGTTCATCAGCAATTTTTTTCAATTATTCTTTAATTTTTAAATCTAAATTAATATGAGCATATTTCACAATGGATGTATTTAATATTAAAATATTAGAATACCTTAATATCTCCTATTTACTCTTCGAATTTAGGACAGGAATGACGATCCTCAATTATTGTTAATTGCCAAATGAAAAGTTCATTAACCCTTTGAATTTATGCAAATAACTTATTACATTGATATTAGTTTTACAGCTTAAACCAATTCTCTTTTTCTCCGGCTTAAGATGTATGGTTCATAAAAAACAATAAGAAATTAATTTGTTCAACCATACTGGAAAGGGAAGCCATGAAAACATTTATATTACTTACAAAACTTTCACCCGAAACATCAAAACAAATGAAAGACCGCGAACAGCTTGGGAGAAACTGGCTTGAACAGGTGAAAACCAAATGTCCGGAAGTAAAATTTTTTCTCATTATGCTTTGTTAGGTCGTTATGATTTTCTTGATATATATGAAGCACCCGATGAAGAAACTGCTGCAAAGGTTTCGATGATAAGCCTCTCGGAGGGAGCATTCCAATCGGAGAGTTTATTTGCAATACCTTATAAAAGATTTTTAGAATTAACTGAAGAGATTTTTTAATCTCAGTTGGAACGCGATTGTTTTTTCTAAAAGTAAAAAATTTATAAACTAAAACGGAGGACGATATGCCTTTAACAAAAATTAAAGAGTTCTTAAACCAACATAATATTAAATACATTATTATTAAACATTCGTCAGCATTCACAGCACAGGAAATTGCTGCAAGCGCTCATATATCGGGCAAAGAGCTGGCAAAAACCGTTATGATAAAGATTGACGGGAAAATGGCAATGGCAGTTTTGCCGGCGTCTTATAAGATAAGCTTTGATGATCTTAAAGAAGTGTTGGGGGTGGAAAAGGTACGGCTTGCTTATGAGCAGGAGTTTATGGATAAGTTCCCCGATTGCGAAGTTGGTGCAATGCCGCCCTTCGGCAATTTATATGGCATGGAAGTTTATGTTGCTGAAAGCTTAGCAGATGATGAAGAGATTGCATTTAATGCATGTTCGCATACAGAACTAATAAGAATGAACTACATAGATTTTGAAGAACTTGTGAAACCAAAACGGATAAAGTTTTCGGAGTTATCAAAAGCGTAATGTTCTTATATCATTAAACCAATTGGTTATTGTGCGAAAAATTAAAGGAATGCATTGGCTGGGATTTTAATAATTTACGGACCTCCGTCATTCAGAAAGAAACTTGTTGTAAATTTTGATTATGAATAACAAAACGCTTACTGTAACAACATAACTAAATATATCAATGAATGTAAAAGGTTTCTCCGAAATAGTTCTGATCGTAAATGATATTCCAAAATCTAAAAAGTTTTATGAAGATGTAGTTGACTTAACTGTTGAAAGTTCTGATAAGGACTGGGTTTGGTTTTATGTGGGTGACAAAAATGAAAATCAAAGACTTGTAATACACAAAGGCGAATTACTCTTTGAAGAAAAATCTCCCTTACCGGAAGGGAAAAGATGGGGACAAATTCACTTTGCATTTGAAGTTGATAGAAATAATCTTGAGCAGGCAATTGAAAAAGTTAAAAGAACAGGAGTAGAAATTTACGGTCCGGTTGATTTTAAATGGATGAAAGCCAAAGCATATTATTTTTACGATCCGGATGGAAATTTAGTTGAATATTGGTCGCCTGTTGTTAGTTCATAAACCATTTATAAAGTACAACTCAGATTCAATTAAATTAATTTTTGTATAAGATATTCAACAATCTCTCCAACAGTATTAAAAGATTTAACAATATCATCATCTCTACCTTCAAGTTTCATCTGCTTGTTCATTACAGAATTTATTTCTCTCCACATTGATGAGTGGCAGGCAATAGGTTTGTTATCCATCAATCTTTTGTTTGAAAGCTCCCAAACGGTAGCAAGTTCAAGCAAAGTTCCAGTTCCTCCCTGTAATATCACAAAACCTTCACCCGCTTCAATCAGTTTGTTTATTCTCTCAAATAACGAACTGCATTTAATTTCTTTGGTAAGATATTTATTTGCATCAAGTCCCCAGTTATTAACTGTAACTCCTATTGCTTCTCCGCCATTTTCAACTGCACCTTTTGATACAGCTTCCATTATCCCGAAGAAACCACCGGTGCAAACATCAAATCCGTTTTTTGCTAACAGTACACCGAGTTCATAAGCGAGTTTATATTGTTCATCCGTTTCAACCGCTTTGGAGCTTCCGAAAACCGTAATTGTTTTTATCATTATAGCTGTTAGAAATTGGTTAGTATAAATTATATTTTAATTGAGAACGCAAAAACTATCTTATAACCCCTGTAAGAAATTTCTGAAAATGTTTCATCATTAACTGATGAAGTGTTTGAGGGGTCAATTATATTATCTAAAGATTCTATTTTATTATTTCCGGTGGCATAACCAAGACCAAGTATTAAATCCAGGATATCATATTTTAATGCAACTCCACCAAGAAAATGTAGAATGTTATAACCCGACATCGAATATTTTGATAATTGGTCGGGATCCTTTGCAGAATTATTTGTAAAGATCGAAGCGTACAATGACAAGTCTTTGCCTAACTTATGATCAACACCCAATCCAAAATTAATAACTGATCGGCGGGATAAAAAATTGGTGTTTGGAATAACCTCACCGGTAGGCACAACTATAACCGGCTGTGTATTCAGCACTTCGTATGAACTGATTTTTGCAAACCACTCGGCAGAAAAATATAATGAAGTTTTTTCGAAGTGATATGCTGCACCGAAAGCTATTGAGAATGGTGTCTTAAATTCGGAAGTAAGTCCGTCTTCATCGTTTACAGCAATAAACTGTTCCTCGCCGGCAGAATTTATTTGTGAGATGTTGATGCTTGATTCACCGGTATAGTTAAATAGATTTAAGCTTGGTGTTGTTACAGTAAAGCCGAAGGACAATGGTCTGTGATCAAAAATGATTCCTGCTTTCCAGAGAATTTTAAAATTGTTAAAGTAAGTATCGCTGTATATTATTCTGGTTGCTGAAGTTTGAGGGTCTTCCAGCACCTGGTTGATAATTTGCAATCTCTGGCGATTAGATCTTAAAGTAACATATTGAGAGATACCAATCCCGACCTTTTCTTTAATTTTACGCCCCCAGGAAAACCCAACCCACGTTTCAACATTATCTGCAAATATAATTCCATCATTTGCCCTGATGCCGGATGTACCTGTTTTATTTATGTCTCTGCCGTAGAAATCCGCTTTCACCACATCCCTTACAAGAAACGAAAATGCAATTTGATTTTTACCAAGCTCATCTAATTGTAATCTGAAGGCTACAATGCTTGGGGCAGCACCGCTTGTATTAGATTCAAGGTCTGGGACGGCTGGTGATTTGCTTGTGATATTAACCTGTGTTATTTGATATGCATCAGTCGAAATTGTAAGAACCTGGTCGGTTGTTAATGCAAGAGTTCCGGGATTGTAAAACGTTGAACTCAAATCGTGTTTGCTGCCGACAACCAAACCGCCTAAAAGACTTGCCTCCGTTCCGTATTGATTCGTCCAGTAATGTGAATCCTGTGCGTTAATAAACGAACCGGTAAAGCAAATTATTATTAGTAAAGATTTATAACCACTTTTCAATGAAACCTCGTAATTATCATAAAATTATTTGTTTATTAAAAATAAAAAAACAAAGGCAAAATAGCACCTAAGTATGCAAGTTTACCACTATAGTTCAGATGAATAATTACCAATATTCTAAATCTTAAGCACTTATAATAAGCATTGAAGAAATGCGAAACCCTGTCGTGTAATTCCACAAATTAAACTGCGAGAGTAATTGAGCAGTTTTAATAAAAAGCAAAATCATTGTTGCTTACCTCTTCTTAATGATTTAATTTAAACTGAATTTTAATATATTTATTGTTTAGGACTGCTTGAACAATTGCTGTATGGAAGGTTAGTTTATAAGCTCGGTAATTACCTGATTTTTTAATTAGTTATTATTTCTAATCAAAATGTGAAAGATTATTAAATGGAGGGCGAAATTAAGCTACGAACAGACATTAAAAGTAGAATTACGTAATAAACGAACAAACAATTAACTTATAGTTCAGCTATACACAATGCGTATATTGGGACGTTAGCTGAAATAATGCAAATTCTTTTCGCCCCTTTGGGGTAATTCAGGGGTAACAAATTTATTTTTACAAGTATGGATACACTCACATTTTTAACAAGTTTTCTCGGCGGCGGTATTCTCGGGGCCCTTATAAACTGGGCCAGAGCAGAACGCTCAGAAAAAAAAGAACGCGAAATTAATTCCCTAGAAAAACAAATAAGGGAACTTTATGGGCCCCTTTACTACTTTATCTCACAAGCTGAAAAACTTTTTGAGCTTAATAAAAAATTCCATAATGCATATCAAAAAGAATACATCGACACAGAATACAGCCAAGATGAAGGTACGCGCAAAATATTGGACGAAGAAACGAGCCAAACACTTGGAATTGCCAACAAGTACATATCATACGTTCAAAGCAACAATAGCAAAATCAAAGAAGTTTTGGATAAAAGCTACCCATTCATTGATCCAGAAGACATAGAAATTTTTCTTATGTTCTTTGAACATCATATCCGGCTTAATACAGAGCGAGATGAAGAAGGAATACTCAATACACCACTGAGGATTTACAAACATATTGGAGACATCTCGTTTCTTCGCCCAGAAGTGATCAAAAGGATTAAGGAAAAGTTTCTCAGCAAAAAAGAACGCCTCGAGAAACTATTAAAAAAATAAATTTGGAACAAAGAATTTACATTACATCGGCTAACACAGTATATACGGTTCGGCCTTTACTTTGGAAAAGCCTCTCCAAACTTGTGCGAGGGTACGCCATCGGCGTATTATACCCCCGCGCAAGTTCGTATATGCTGGAACGTTAGGCACAATACAATGAAAACGACTTTACTAATTGGATCAGGCGTTTCTTTTTACTCAGATATACCAGATATATCTTATATAACAAATAACATCTTAACGTCTGATAAAATTGGGAGAGGAACAGATACCAATTATTACTTAGAAGGTTATCTTGGATATAGTATTCAATCATATCTAAATGGATATGTATCAAAGTGCCAAAAGTTAATAAACCATGTCAAACTCAGTATTGACCAATTTTACACTCATATCCAACTTGAACATCAAACTAACTATGAAGACATTTACTATGTGCTTAGACAAATAGAAGACAGTTATCAACTAGAATATGAAAATCCGTCTACTTTAAAGCTCATAGAATATTTGCTGGTTGAAATGAATCTTAATAGAGATCATCTTAAGGAATTAATAACTGAATCGACAAGATTTATCGAATGTATAGTATGGCAATCTATTGACAAACCATTCTCCAAATTTGACCAGTTTAACATGATTATCGATCTGCGTCAATCCTTACAATTAGAAACCATTTTAAGTTTAAATCACGATCTTGTATTAGAAAAATGGTTAACAGAAAATTCTATCGCGTTTGACGATGGTTTTCATTTGGATGGTAAAAAATTGCCTGAATGGAAAGGTTTTACGAATGAATCAAAAAATATAAAACTATGCAAGGTCCATGGTAGTATCGACTGGTTTGAATTCAGAATTACTAAACTTAAAACTTATGATAATTTAGTAAAGGTGCCTGGAAATACTTATGTTGAAAGGATTCATGAAATTGATAATTCGTTCACGGCACCCAATTCGAGCCGACCTTCACTACTAATCGGCACCTTCAATAAAATGTGGGGTTATTTAAGTGGTATCCATGAGATTATGTATGAAGAATTAAAAAAATCAATAATCAATTCTGACATTATTATCATTTCCGGGTATGGTTTTGGAGATAAAGGTATCAATACAAGACTAACTAATTGGTTAGCACGAGAGAATTCGAAAAAAATGATAATTATTAATCCCAATAAGGATTCCTTGATATCAAATTCAAGGGGCAGTTATAAAATTAACATAATGACAAACCAAACAAAGCATCCTAAAGTCGAATTGATTGAGAAGAAATTTGAAGAAGTAACTTTTGAAGAGATAAAAAGGTACTGTGCCTAACAACGCATCAAACGCTATGGAGGGTTTGTGGTACCTTGACATTTCTATGTTATTAACTAACTTTATTTTGGTCTGCTGACAGTTCGCAGGTGGAAAGTCCGCCACAGACGTTTATGCAGGGCTGTTGAAATAATAATGAGAAAAAACGCTTCTAACTCACAACTCAAATCCGACCGCAGTCTCGATACAGTTTTATTGGTGTTTTTGAGAATTGCAAAATATTGTTTTAGAGGTGATGAGTAATTAACCAACTTTTAAATAAATCAAAGGTGTTGTTCCTTGTAAATCATCGCTGTCAGGGGCGGCGATTTAGTTGCAACACTGTTATAATAATTTCAAACAAAAACAAATTAAATCTTTTATGAAATTCTAAAGACTTGATTTTAGTTAGAAAACGAAGAAAAAATTGTAAAAAAAGTTTTTGCCTTGTTGGATTTTTTTACCCTGAAATATTCGTCAAATATTAGAAAGGAATTAAAGTCGTTTTAAGCTATCAAATGACTTCGATTCTGCAAAAGGACTATAAAAAACAGGCATCGGGAAGCGATCGGGTTCCTGATTATATTATCTATTTATTTTCAATTTTCTGTACGGCATAATAGTTGACATTCATTGTCCTATGCAGAATATGAGTATCAAGAAAATATTATCCGGAATATGGTATACATTCCTTACTATCTGTGTACTTCTTTTTGTTATTTTCTTTATAAAGGGTATGCTTCAGCCAAAACTCAAAGTAAACGTAACTACACTAAAAAACGGGGACTCTTCTGTCTTTTGGGTTGAAAATGAGGAAAAAGTTATAATAGAATTAACGAATGTCGAAGTAAACGGTGACTATACATTAAAGAAATTTCCTTCTGATAAAGATTATAGAAAACTCAACATACATGGTCAGGGCAAGCAATTTATCAAACCGGGTGAAAAAGTCATGTTCTTCACAAAACACTTACACAATTCAGATGGTAAAAAGTTTAATTCCTATAGTCTGGCATTTACTAAAATAACAGTATGGGCTGAAGTTGATGGCGACCTTCGTTGGTTTACCGGAGAGTGATAAATAAAATAAACTAAAATTGAAATATTTTTAATTAATAATTAGTTGAGTTGCAATTTATGAAAACTGCGTACCGTGTGAACTTTCCTGAATTAGAAATTGGCGACCCAATTACTTCGAGCGAACATTTCTATTCACATTTGAATGAAGAAAGAGAAGAAGTTGAAGAGGTATTTGAGGAGAGAAGACCAAGCTCAAAACCTTCAAGAATCAATGCAATATTTGCTTTTGAGGACGAGTCTACGGCAAAATCTTGGATGGCAATCAAACATGGACATCATTTATACAGGATTTCTGTAGATGAAGATGATATACTTCATATTGGTGATTGGAAATGGCTAGAGATTGCTCGAAATGGAAATGTTAAAGATTGCGCCGATAAATATTGGGCGTCAGAAAATTCTGATAATCCTCTTATTGAATGGATAATTAGGGAAGGGATAAATGAGGCAGAGATTGAAATTTCTGGTTTAGACCGTCGGAGATTGCTTGAAGAAAGATGGAATTGGTAACTGTTTAAAATAAAAAAAGCAGACAACTAATGAAAAACAAATTGTCTGCTTCCTTAATAAAAAACAATTCTTTTACTTTGTGTTATAACCGATTACAGTAATAGTAATATCGATGTTATCAGAAACTTTCTCACCCAACACCATATTCTCCACTTCATAATCGGAAAGTACAATGCTGAACTTAGCTATCACACCTAAAAGATCACCGGGTGCTTTCTTTTTTGTTTGCTCACTTTCATCAAGGTACGTCATCGTAACATCTGCAATAACTTCTTTGGTTACTCCGTGTGCAGTGAAATCTCCTATCACTTTTACTTCCAGTTTATTATCCTCTAAAGATTTAACATTGCTTACATTTTTTATCACGAATGTGATCTCCGGGTAACTTTCAGCATCAAGCCAGTTCTCACTTTGCAGATGACCGTCTCTTAATTCAATGCCTGTTTTGAGTGATGCGGCTGAAATTGATATTGAACCTTTCAAAGTGGAAACGTCGCTTACATCAAAAGTAACTGTTCCTTTTACATCGTTTGATAATCCGGTAACGTCTTCAAGCGGTGTTGAGCTGAAAAACATTGCCTGATTTCTTCCTACTTCATCTTCAAAAGAAAAAGTTTGTTCCCCAGTAGCTTTCACTTTAAAACCCTGTGCGAAACCATAGCTAACTACAAACAGTGTTAGTATTATAAGTTTAAGTGCTCTCTTCATGGTAAGATCTCCATATTTAATTTAGATTATTGTATTTATTATTATTTGCTTATAGTTAGAACCAACAATGTTAGCATTAATTATCCTTTTTTTGTCCTGAATAGAAAGAACAGCACACCACTAATTACAGCAACCATTGCCGAAAAGCTGCCTGCGTAATCAAGTCCGATAACTATTTTATCTTTCCATTCTTTATAGGTTGTGCCAAAAAGTTCATCCTGTTTTTCTATAAGCACCTGGGTTTTTGTAAAAATATCTCCGCCATGGGCAAGCCATAGAATTAAAGCAGAAAATATCAGTACTGCTCCAACCACAATAACTATTTTCTGTTTTTTATTCATATTTAATTTTAGATATTTGTTTTAATAAAATTTGTCAAAAGAATGACAAATTCATTTTTAGCTTACCAATTCCTTTGATTGTTTAGCTGTAATATATAAGAGAGGAATATCAGAATTATAACTTCTACGTTACAACAAATAATTATCTTTTTCAAGATAACCTTGAATCTGTTTAAAAGCAATAATTAGATTATGCTCAGTTCGGGATTATATGATTTTGTTATTATCGGCGGCGGAATAATTGGTGCTGCTACAGCAATGGCTCTGCAAAAAGATTCCGGCTACAAAATTTTAATTATCGAAGCAGAGGACAAACTTGCTGCTCATCAAACCGGAAATAACAGCGGAGTTATACACTCGGGACTGTATTACAAACCAGGTTCTCTTAAAGCAAAAAATTGCACCGAAGGAAGAGAACTAATGTATCGGTTTTGCGAAGAGAATAATATTCCGTATGATAAATGCGGAAAGATTGTTGTGGCTGTGGATGAAAGTGAACTCGATCCTTTAAAAATGCTTTATGAAAGAGGAATTGCAAATGGATTAGAGGGGTTAAAAAAACTAAATGCCGGAGAGTTAAAGGAATATGAACCAAACGTATCTGGAATTGCCGGATTGTTCGTTCCGCAAACGGGAATTGTTGATTATAAAAAAGTAACGAAAGTTTATGCGGCAAAAGTAAAAGATAAAAATGGTGAGTTAAAGTTAAACTGTAAGTTCCTTTCTGTAAAAAAATCAAGGGATGAATTAATTATCTCAACAAATCTTGGCGAACTTAAAACGAAATTTCTTATTAACTGCGGTGGTCTTTATTCAGACAGGATTGCAAAAATTTGCGGAGTTGATCCCGGATTGATAATCATTCCATTTCGCGGAGAATATTATAAGCTGAAGATGGATAAAAAACATCTCGTAAAAAATCTAATATATCCAGTGCCCGATGTGAGCTTCCCGTTTTTAGGAGTGCACTTCACAAGATTGATAGACGGCGGAGTTGAAGCCGGACCAAACGCCGTGCTTGCTTTTAAACGCGAAGGTTATTCGCATAAAGATATTTCACTAAGAGATGTTTCGGAAATGATAACATATGTTGGTTTCTGGAGAATGATATCGAAACATTACAAAATGGGCTTTAGAGAGTTTCATCGCTCATTAAGCAAAACAGCTTTTGTAAAAGCTCTAAGAAAACTTGTTCCTGATATAGATGCCGATAGTATTGAAAAAGGGGGCACCGGTGTACGAGCTCAGGCGCTTGAGCCGTCGGGTAAATTAGTTGATGATTTCAGAATTGTTGAAACGGAAAAAATGATTCACGTACTTAACGCTCCATCACCAGCCGCTACAGCATCAATAAGTATTGGTAATAAAATTGCACAGATGGCAAAGAAAAATTTTGAACGATATGTATAGGTTAGTTTATTTATCCTGGGAAGCTACTTTCTTTGAAAGCGGATATGATTTGTTGGCTATGCCTGTATTGGTTGAGATGAATTAAATGATGAATATCGATTAACGAATAATGATTTTAAGATGTAACATATTAATTTGTAAACTTATATCTGGAAAAGACAAACACTTCAAAATTCAAAAATCGTTAATCGGTGTTCGATATTCAAAAAGAATCTTGTTGCACAATATGATTCTTAATTATCCTTAATAAAAATTCCTTTCTTTTCCTTAACCATTTATTTTTTAGCACCTCTCATATCTTAATCCAATTGGTTTCTCTCATATCTGTCATCTGGTTTCCATTGCCACATGAGTAATTGTCTGCTCTGCGACATTCTAACGCATCAAGACTAAATAGATTAGCGACTAAAATTAACAAACAAGCCCTTAACGTTCGAGGGCGAAACTTTTTTATAAACAACCGAAAGGATTGAGAGATGAACACACATCAAAACAGAGGCAAAGAATTTTCGTTGGCTCGAAAATTTATAATGCCTGTCTTATTACTTTTTGCAGTTTTCGTTTCTTCTGCTAACATTATTGCACAGGACATGGATAAAGATATGATGATGGATAAAGAACAAATGATGAAGATGATGAAAATGCTGAAGGATATGGCACCTGCGAAGGGTTATATTAAAGCACATAAAGATGTTCAGGAACCGTTGGGATTGTTGGGCGGACCAATTACTGTCAATATTGAGCAGGACGGAGGCGGAGTTTTTGTTGCATTACCGGATAAAAGGAGATTAGATCCGCAGGTATTCGGCACACCAAAAATGCCTATGAAGTTTGCCGGCACTCCGGGCGTAACAGGTGTTCCATTAATGGCAAGAGATACCGAAGGTGATATGTACACGGTAATGAATATGATGACACCTTTTGGTGATAAGAAAATGGTAATGATGAACGGTAATCTTCAGTTAGAAGCTTTGGACGCAACAGCAACTGATGCAGCTATGACTAAAGATAAAGTTAAAATGGTAGCTTCATGGGAAGATAAAGACGGAAATAAATACGAAGTCCGCTGCTGTGAAATGTTAGCTGCACACGGTATGGAATTTCCAACATTCGGCGGAGTTGTTACAAATCATATTCTTCATGGTTTTACAGGAATCGGTACACCTTTAATGCCGAGTGAATTTACTTACTTTGCATTTTGGGGTATGGGTGCTGTGTTAAAGAACGGAGAGGTTCTTGATAAACCTCGTTTGGTTCACGGTATGTTAACCGAATACGTACGTACCGAAGGTTATAAGCTGGCTTTTGATGATCAGGTTACACCAACTTCACGGCATTTCCATTTAATGGTTGCGCCATTTAAACCTGTAATGGATCAGGGAACATTTGAGAAAGCACCTGTAAAAACCGGCTTAACACTTCCTAACGGAATGGAATTACCATTCTGGCATGTGATGTTTGAATCATTAAATATAGATTCGGAAAGAGAATAATTTAAAACGGAGTTTAAAATTCCTAAAAAATTGTTAACTTTATAGCAGAAAAGAGTTTTAAAATCAATCTTTTATCAAAACTTTTTTCTGCTTTTATTATAAACATTAGTACAGAAAGAGTAATAATGAAAACATTAATTAATGGTAAGAAGATAACCCTCTTCATTCTTCTTGCGACAATCATATCAACAGGATTGTTCTTCGGTTTTAGTAACAGTAATATCAGCGCATTAGATGTTAAAATATTACAGGATGGAGATAAACCTGCTGAAAATGAAATATGGCTTGATAAACTTACATTCATACCAAAGATGAAAGTAATTAAGGTTGGAACAAAGATTACCTGGATAAACAAAGAAACCGCAATGCATACAGTAATTAGCGGTGCGCCAGATGCTAAGTCAGGTTTGTTCGAAAGCAAAACAATGGGTGAGGGTGGAAAATTCGCATTCACTTTTACCGAACCCGGAATCATTAAATATTATTGCGGTACGCACGAAGATATGATGACTGCAATAATAATAGTTAAATAAAATTGTCTTTTCAGTGTGAAAATCAACACGAAAATTTGGTTTTTACTTTACTTATAATAATTTCATCAGTATATTTATGAACAAATGAATTAGTATCGGAGGCAGAATTGTTTAACAGAGTTTTATCCATAGGGGTGTTAGTTCTTATACTATTATCGCTTTCTTTTATTTCTTGTACACAACAGGAAGAAAAAGAAGAAACGAAAATTGAAGAGACGAGCGCTATGACAAAAGCTGTCTGCGTTCTTAATCCAACCGAAGGAAATGAAGTTAGTGGTATTGTAACTTTTACAAAAACCGATGGCGGTATAAAAATAGTTGCAAATTTTGAAGGGTTAACTCCCGGAAATCATGGTTTTCATATTCACGAATTTGGAGATTGCAGCAGTTTAGATGGTAAATCAGCCGGCGGACATTTTAATCCTGATGGCAAGAAGCACGGTGCTCCAAATTCTGAGGAGAGACATGTTGGGGATCTCGGAAATCTTTTGGCTAATGAGGATGGCAAAGCATATTACGAGATGATAGATACGCACATTTCCTTTAGCGGCCCGCATTCAATAATTGGTCGGGCTATTATTGTACACGCAGGTGAAGATGATCTTACATCGCAGCCAACCGGGGCAGCAGGTGCAAGAGTTGCATGCGGTGTTATTGGTCTAGCAAAACAGTAATTTTATTTTTCTCCGGCAGGTATTGGTTCACTGGGCGAGAACGGATGCCTGCTAATTTCACCAATATTTACGCACTTACCTTTTTAAAAAATAATTCTGCAAACTATTTAAGAGTTTCGCCGAATTACTTATAATCCTATTATTAAATAATTATTTTTTGCAGCATTCGTATTTTAGTATGAAGATAACCGATATTAATATTTTAAAAGATCTCCTTAAAGAAACAAATCTAAAAGAAATAAAAAGTTCATTGCATTTATTAAGAGATAATTTATCTTCTAATAATAAGGAAAATGTTTCGGTAGAAATAAACGGCAACGAAACGATAGTCAGCAAAAATTATTTTATCGGAGAGATTGAACAGATATTAAAAACACGAACACTTCAGCGCACACATTATTACCTGAACCGTCTTGTTAAAAGTTTTACGGAAAACAAAACTTCGAAGATTAATGATCTGAATTTAAACAGGTGGAAAGAATATGACGATTTAATCACCGACAGCTTATGGATAATGGAAAAGCGTGATAAATCAGGCGCACATTCCGCTGGTTATTGGGGCAACTTTATTCCACAGATACCAAACCAGTTTTTAAGAAGATACACAAAGAAGAGTGATTGGGTGCTCGATCCGTTTTTAGGCAGCGGTACAACTTTAATTGAATGTAAACGGCTCGGAAGAAACGGCATTGGAATAGAATTGAATGATGAAGTTATAAAACTTGCAAAGGATAATCTGGTAAAAGAGAAAAACAGAAGTAAGGTTAAGACCAAAGTTATAAAAGGAGACAGCAGAAAAGTTGATTTGAAATCTGAATTGAACAAGCTGAAAATAGATTCTGTTCAGTTTGTTTTACTGCATCCTCCTTATTGGGATATAATTAAATTCAGTAAAAAAAGAAGTGATCTTTCAAACGCGAAATCGGTAGAAGATTTTTTAGAGATGTTTGGAAAGGTGATTGAAAACACTTGTGGTGTGCTTGATAAAGGAAGATATCTTGCAGTGGTTATTGGCGATAAATATTCGGACGGTGAATGGATTCCACTTGGTTTTTATACAATGCAGGAAGTAATGAAACGCGGGTACAAATTAAAATCCACAATTGTTAAAAATTTTGATGCAACCCGTGGGAAAATGAATCAAAAAGAATTGTGGCGATACAGAGCATTAGCCGGAGGATTTTATATTTTCAAGCATGAGTATATATTTTTATTTCATAAATCATTTTAGATATGCCATATCTATTCTCTATGAATAATAATCTTAGAAGAATAGAAACCGAACTTAAAAAACGTTTAACATACCCATATAAATGGGGAAGAAAACAGAACGACCAGTTCGATAAACTCACTAACTTCATTTACCGGACTTTTTTATTTGATGATATTATTACAGAAATAAACGGAAGATTTAAAAACGACCAGGACATGAAGAACATTTCCAACTATGCTCTTAACAGGTGGTACAACTTCTGGTCTGCGCAGGCAGTGGAGAGAATATTCTGCTCACTCCCAAATGTAAAACCCGCACTTGATAGCAAGGACAGACTTGTTGATTTTACAATTGACGGTGTAACATTCGATCACAAAACATCTGTCTTTCCCAAAAATTTTCCTTATCAAATTAAAGAAGCCGTTAAAAAAACTGATGAGTTAATAAAATGGCTTTACAAAAATCAGTCACAGCAGCAAAGGAAACATTTACAGAACAGATTATTTATTGTGCTTTATTCTCCAAATGGAGAGCATTGGAAACTGAAAGCAGAAATATCCTGGTTGAAGGAAAGAATTGAAAAATATTTGGAAGGATTCAATCCGAATTATCTTCTAAAATTCCAGTTTGAAAAAGATCATTACACACTTTCAGATGTTATTTGGGCCGTAAAAGCTTAATGTGCCAAGTGCCGATTACTTTTGGGGATACTGAAGCAGAGGTAACTATCACTTTCAAATAAATTTAAAAATACAATCCATACCAGATACCACTGGGAGTAATACGCACGGTTGGAAGGGGTAAACGAATAAAATTCAATTCGCTTTTTATAAAACGGAAGAAATCAGAGTCATCGCCGATTGGAATTTTTCTTATATCAATATCCAGACCGATAAATAATTCTCTTTCGCCTTTAAGGGAATCGAATATTGTATTGTTCACACCAAATCCAAATGCTATCCCGAGCGGTGCAAGCCATTTAGGGTAAGTTTCCTTCCAGCTATCCGGGAAATAATGATGCGGGTTTACGGTTAACCAAAATGTCATTCCACTATAATCCTGTATTAGATTTGCCCCCGGAGTTTTGCTGCCGTATTTCTTCCATTCTTCAGATTGATGGTAGCTGTACTTTGGATGAATACCGCCAAAAAGATCATAGTTAAACTGCTGCAGCACAAAAAATCCCGCACCTAAAGTATTTGCAATAATATCTCCCCAGCTCCATCCCCAGGTTGGACTGCGTGCATCATGAAATTCAATCTGCAACGTCCACAACCAACCGGTAAGTGCGCCAAACCAAACAGAACTTGAACCTGAAATACCGGACCACCGGTAAAGTTTTGAAGAAAGATCGCTGACAAAATAAGCATCAGTAAAATGACCAAGCTTATCCATTTGTTTGTATCTATCGAGGTCCAGGAAAAAATCGACGGTGTGAAATTTTGTTGTTTCTCTGGTGTACCAAATTTCAATTTGCTTTTTTTGTACAATTGCATCAATAAGAACCATAGAACCCAAGACGGTTGCAAGTCTCGGAACCATAATATCGGAATATGTTCTCCAATAAGTTCCATCGATCATGCGCTTTTCACTGTTAACAAAAATTGAAGCTCTCGCTGATCCCGGAACATTCTTATTTTTAACAAGATTAAAATGATTTGTTATATAAAACCGGAGAGGATAATTTAAATTTGTTATTAAAGAATCCTGGGCAACCATAAAGATGCTTGACGCATAAAGAATAATTAGAATATAAAAAACTATACTTTTCAACATCTCTCAATCATAATATAAAATGTTTGTAAAGATAAAGTTTCAAGGTTACTAGATTGTTAGTCGTTGAGAATTTTCATCTCTGCAACAACGGAATCAAATTCATTTAAATCTATTCTATAATTAGTTAATTTGGTGTCAAATGTCAAAAAATTAATTATAGGATAATTAACACTTTACAATTGTGTAATTCTATTTCTATATATGGATTATATTATGGAGGCACTACTTGCAGAGGATTATAATCGCACTTGTTTTTATTGACCCGCATAGCTGACTCTTATATAATGTGATTTGCGGGTTGAAAGTTTGAAAATATAGTCGAAAAGTAAAGTGGTAGTAATTCCATCATTATCGATTTGTTACTCCATTCGCTATCTCCTCGGTGCGAAGAAATAATTTATTCATTTTTATTTCATAGTGAACATAATCGCAGGACAATTGTCCTGCGCCACGATTTTGAATATTTTATAATGAAAGAATATCGCTATAAATTATAAATGCCATAAGCAGCAGAAGAAGTATCAACCCCGTATTTTGAATTGCAATTTTTATTTTAACAGGGATCTCTCTTTTTGTAATTCCTTCAATTAAAATTATAATAAGATGACCGCCGTCTAAAACAGGGAAAGGCATTATATTTATAATTGCCAAACTTAAACTGAGCAGGGCAAGAAAATATAAAAAGCTGGATATACCGATGTCAGCAGATTTGGCTGCATACTGTGCAATCTTAACCGGTCCTCCAAACGCTTTTCCAAATTCTATTTTACCTGTAAATACTTTACCAAGCATATTAAAAGTCAGGTCTGTCATCTTTACAATATCCAGCCAGCCAATATAGAATGACTCAAAAAACCCTGAAGTTTTATAATAAGATTCCCCTATAAAACCGGATGCGATTCCAATTCCAATCATTCCGTCTTCGCCCGGTGTAACGGTTAATGACAGAGTATCACCACCTCGTAATACAACAATCGGTATTTCAGTTCCGGGGTTTCCTTTAATTATCTTAGTAGCTTGTTTGGGAGAATAAACCCGAATTGTATTAATTTCAAGGAAAACATCATTTGCCTCTAATCCGGCATTAAGTGCGGGAGAATTTTTCATCACAACTGTCACAACCGTTCTTGTTCCCTGCGGAAGAAGAAAATTAAATTGAGTCTCATCATCAGGTATAGCCGAACGCGGGATAAAAATGGTTTTTTTAACGCCATCACGTTGAACTGTAACATTAATATCTTCGCCAAGTGTATTTAGAAAAAGTTCGACGCGTACATCTTCCCAATAGTTAACATCCACATTATTAATAGAAATGATTCTATCGTGATGTTTTAAACCAAGCGAATCGGCAGAACTGCCTTGCTCAATATATCCGATGGTTGTAGTTTTGGTTACCGGTTTACCCTGGAAGAAATTTCCGCCCCAAAAGATAATCCACGCAAGCAGCAGATTCATTAGTACACCTGCCGTAATAACAAATATTTTTTGCCAAATTGGTTTTGCACGGAATTCGTACGCCTGGGGTTCCTTATCTGCAAAACTTGCATCAAAACTTTCATCTATCATACCGGCAATTTTAACGTAACCGCCTAATGGAAGCATCGATAATCTATAATCGGTGTTGCCTTCGCCATCGAAATCCTTTGGCAATTTACCAAAGCTAAACCCGGTTTTCTTATTCCATCCGAATAATCTTTTTCCAAGACCGACTGCAAAGACATCCACTCTCATTCCGCTTATCTTAGCAGCGGCAAAGTGTCCGAATTCGTGAATAAAAACCAGTATTCCAATTGTTAATGCAAAATAAAATATATAATCCATTTATAAAGAGTATCCTTCTAATTTATATTTCTAACAAAATTTCGTGTTTCCGTATCACATTCAAAAATCGTGTCAAGATTTAGCAATTGATGATTTCCTATTTTTTCAAGCGCTTTCTCAATTAATACAGGTATACGGGAGAATCTAATTTCATTATTTAAGAATTTTTCAACTGCAATTTCATTTGCGGCATTAAGTACGCAAGGTGCTGTTCCTCCTACTTCCAACACATCGAATGCTAGTTTGAGGCATTCAAATTTTTCGAAATTAGGTTCATAAAAGTTTAATGTTTCTATTGCCGGTATATTTGTTCTCTCAAAATCGTTTTGCAATCTCTCCGGATAAGTAAGAGCATATTGAATCGGCAATTTCATATCGGGCAAACCCATCTGTGCTTTTATCGATCCGTCTCTAAATTGTACCATCGAATGTATAATTGATTGTGGATGAATCACCACATCAATTTTTTCTGTTGAAAGACCAAATAACCAATGAGCTTCGATAACTTCAAGTCCTTTATTCATCATCGTCGCAGAATCGATAGTAACTTTATTTCCCATCTTCCAGTTGGGATGATTAAGGGCTTCATCAATAGTTGCGTCCTCAAAAAACGATTTGTCTTTATTTAAAAACGGTCCACCCGATGCAGTAATTATCAGTTTTTCAACCTCATCAATATTTTCGCCAACAAGGCATTGATATATTGCACTGTGTTCCGAATCGATAGGAATTATTTCCGCACCGTATTCTTTGCAATAATTGTTCACTACTTCACCGGCAACCACAAGAGTCTCTTTGTTCGCAAGAGCAATTCTCTTTCCTCTTTTAATTGCCTCAATTGTAGGAGCGAGTCCTGCATAACCAACCATTGCACCAACAAAAATATCATACTCCAGCCCGGCCGCAGCATTATTCAATCCATCAACTCCTACTAATAATTTGCAGTTAGCGGGCATTTGATGCTTAACTTTTTCTGCAGCATCTTTGTCCTTCACCACAACCAGGTCCGGCTTAAACTCATTTATTTGTTCAAGAAGAAGTTGGGTGTTTGTATTTACTGTTAAAGCGGAAACATGGAAACGATCGGGGAAATTTCTGATAACATTAAGCGTGTTTACACCAATCGAGCCGGTTGATCCTAATATATATACATTCTTCATATTAAATTTCAAATTAAAGCTTCTAAAGGTAAAAAAGTAAGATTTCTAATACAATGGGATAGAAATTAAGTAAAATTGTTTTTTGAAGTAATTTTGATTCCAAACATCTTAAATCAGCAATTATACTAAGGTGTGAAGTTTATACTTGTTTGTTCTTTAACTCTTTTAACAACAACAAAAATTTTAATAAAGTTTATCTCAAATTATTTCCCTTGAAACCTTCAATTTAATCCTTATTTTAGAAATATGATATTAAGAATATTCATCACTATAGTTTTTTCCACAGCATTTTTATTTGCACAGAATAACGGCTTGCTAAACAAATATGCACTGGCGCAAAGCTATGAGCATTCCGGTGATTTGGAAAAAGCATCTAAAATTTATGAAGAACTCTATCAACGCGAACCGCAAAATAATTTATACTTTGAATCGCTTAACCGTACTTATGTACACTTAAAAAATTATGCTGCTTCTGTAAACTTGATTGAGCAGGAAATTACGAGAAAGGCAAAAGATATTAATCTATTCGGATTGCTCGGTTCAACTTACTACCTGATGGGAAACGAAGAGAAAGCGTACCAGGTTTGGGATGAGCCGTTTTCCTTTCTTGAGCCGAACCCCGTATTTTACAGGGTAATTGCTGCTTATGCTGTTGAAAGGCGTGCTTTCGATAAAGCGATTGATCTGTTTAGAAGAGGGAAAGAGATATCGCCGGATAAAATTGTTTTTTCATACGATCTTGCAAGACTTTATTCTTTAACAATGCAGTATGAAAATGCCGCGGAAGAGTATTGCGTAATCTTATCAAACGATCCTTTACAATTGCAAAATGTTCAGACTAAAATTTTAGCAAATGCGAATAAACCCGGCGCATTAAAAGTTACAATTCCCGTTGTTGAGCAATATATAGATGGAGACAATCTTAGTTTCTCATTTTTGCTGGCGAGATTATATATTGAAAACAAAGATTTTGATAAAGCTTTTGAAATGTATGTTAATATTGATGAGAAGCAATCTCAAAAGGGTGTAGAGCTTTACAGGTATGCAGATTTTCTTTTCAGAGAAGGTGAGTATGAAATTTCAAAAAATGTTTATCAATCTATCATTAAACTTTATCCAGGTTCACCATTAATTCCTTCAGCAAAGCTTGGGTATGCAAAATCTTTAGAAGCGATTTTGATGGAAGATTATTCTAACCAGATACCTCTTTGGAAACCTTACTTCGCTTTCGAACATTATGAATCTGACCAGGTGACAGAAGTTATTGATGCTTTTAATGAGGTTGCCGGGCTTTATAAAAATTCTGAAGCTTCATATGAAGCATTACTTCGAATTGGGATGATAAAATTTTATTTGCAAAACAAACGAGATGAAGCAAAACAATATTTTAATAAGATAATAAATAAAGCTGTTATGTCGGAAAGTACAGCGGATGCATATAGCGAGCTTGGTGAGATCGCTTTGTTTAATGGAAATCTGGCAGAAGCGGAAAAGAATTATTCACGAATTACTGTGTCGGCAAAAATTAACCAGCATAAAATAAACGATGCAAAATATAAATTAGCAAGGGTTAAATTTTATAACGGAGATGTTCAAACAGCGCAAAAACTTCTTGCTGAAATTTTAAAGAACCTGAAAGATGATAGTGCAAATGATGCTCTTTCATTATCGTTACTGCTAAACACATCAAAAAACGATTCTGCTAACATAATGCTTTTTGCCGAAGGGGAATTTTTAGCAGATCAAAAAAAGTTTAGCAAGGCTGCAAATAAATATGAGTTGATTGCTGAAAATCCGCAGGCATTTATTCTTCACTCCATAGCAAGCATTCGTCTTGCCGAAATGGAACTCGCGCTGAATAATTATCCTCGTTCAATTGGGCTGTTTGAAAGAGTTGTGGAAGAGGGTGAAAAAAACATTTATGCCGATAAAGCGTTATATTTACTGGCACAGATTTTTCAATATGGTATTGGCGATAATGCTAAAGCAATTGAAATGTACGAAATGCTTCTTGCTAAATTCCCAGCATCTATTTACATTGATAGAGCAAGAAACGAAATCATAAAACTAAGAGAAAAAATAAGTTAGGAAATTAAGGATGGTTAAAAAGCATAGTCAGAAAATTGTTAAATGTTCATTTTGCGGAAGAGACGGCAGCGAAGTAGGCAGTATGATTGCCGGACCTGATGTTTACATTTGTGATATTTGCATTACAAGCAGTGTAGATATCTTAAAAAATAATCTTGCCGCTTATAAAAACACCAAAGCTGTTGATAAACCAAAACGTACCCCGCAGGTAATTAAAAAGGCATTGGATGAATATGTAATAGGGCAGGAAAGAGCAAAGAAAGTACTTTCCGTTGCAGTTTACAATCATTATAAAAGAATAAGCTCCCGCTCATCTTTCTTTGAGCTTGATGATGTTGAAATTGAAAAGAGTAATATTCTTTTAATTGGTCCGACTGGTGTAGGCAAAACTCTTCTTGCACAAACCCTCTCCAAAATACTTGATGTTCCTTTTGCCATAGCAGATGCAACAACACTTACTGAAGCTGGTTATGTTGGCGATGATGTTGAAACAGTTTTAGTGCATTTATTACAGGCAGCTGATTACAATCTTGAAAGAGCGCAAAAAGGAATAGTGTATATTGATGAAATTGATAAAATTGCCCGTAAAAGCGAAAGCACATCAATTACACGTGATGTTTCGGGTGAAGGTGTACAGCAGGCACTGTTAAAAATTCTTGAAGGAACTGTTGCCGGCATTCCACCGAAAGGCGGAAGAAAACACCCCGAGCAAAGTCTTATAAATCTTGATACGAAAAACATACTTTTTGTTCTTGGTGGAGCATTCTCCGGGATAGATCAGATTATTGCTACGAGGATAAATAAAAATAAAATGGGCTTTGCTTCCGATTTAAAAGATAGAGAAACCGATGATGATCTTTTAAAATATATTCAGCCGGAAGACTTACTTAAGTATGGATTAATTCCCGAACTGATTGGAAGGATACCAATTTTTGCACCGCTTCAAACATTATCCGAAGAAGCAATGAAAAGCATTCTTTCCGAACCGAAGAACGCTATACTTAAGCAATATAAAAAATTATTTATGATGGATAATGTTGAGCTTGAGTTTGATCCGTTTGTGGTGGATGCTATTGTTGAAAGAGCTATGGAACGAAAAACCGGGGCGCGTGCTCTTCGTTCGATTGTTGAAGATTTTATGCTCGATATTATGTACGATTTACCTGCTAAGAGAAATGTTGAAAAGTGTATTATTACAAAAGATGTTATAGAGCACGGTAAAGATCCTCTATTTCTCAAAACAGATAAAAAATCTGCTTAAAAATTTATCAATTTCTTAAAGGAATCTTTTTCAAAAAGTCTGATTCTGTGTGATTCCCACTGCCTGTCCCGATTTATCAGGAAAAATGGGAATCTTTTTTATTATGACATCAAGAATATTTCTAAATATCACCCTATTATTTTTATTCTCCTCGCTTTCGATTTATTCACAATCGAAACTGCTTATCTATATGGATATGAACCAGACCAACCACTTAAAAGCTTACGGTATTACTTTTAATGCACTTAATAAAGGCATTAAAGCAGACTGGCTTTTAAATTATCGCGGCGGTTCTTTCCTTCTCGATTACAATGATAGAATTGCAGCCGGGTGCCGTCTTGAAGGAGTTACCTTTAACCAGGTTTCTTTTGCGGAAGCAACCGATATTTATTCTTTCGTACAAAGTGATGATAACAATATGGATGTTATAAGATTAGAAAAAGCACCCAAGATAGCAGTTTATGTTCCGCCGGGATTTCAACCATGGGATGATGCTGTCACTCTTGTGCTGGAATATGCAAATGTTCCTTATGATAAAATATGGAATGATGAAATTCTTAAAGGTGATTTGGAAAAATACGATTGGCTTCATCTTCATCACGAAGATTTTACAGGGCAGTACGGGAAGTTCTATGCAAGCTTCAGCAATGCACAGTGGTATATCGATCAGCAAATACAATACGAACAAAATGCAAAAAAGAACGGATTTAAAAAAGTTGCAGATATGATGAAGACAGTATCCGTCATTATCAAAAATTTTGTCGGGCAGGGTGGGTTTTTGTTTGCAATGTGTTCTGCAACAGATAGCTATGACATTTCTCTATCTGCGCAGGATGTTGATATTGCTGCACAAATGTATGATGGAGATGCTGCGGACCCGGGGGCACAAAGTAAGTTGGATTTTGATAACACTTTTGCCTTTACTGAATTTAACCTCGAAATGAATCCCTATATTTACGAGTACAGTGATATTGATATTCAACCGATAGAAGTTGGAAATTTTGATAATGATTACTTCACTTTGTTCGAGTTTTCGGCAAAGTACGATCCAGTTCCAACTATGCTAACACAAGATCATGTAAGTGTTGTTCGCGGGTTTATGGGGCAGACAACAATGTTCAGAAGAAGCAGAATAAAAAAGTCTGTTATAATTCTTGCTGAAAGAGAAGGAACTGATCAGGTAAAATATATACATGGTAATTACGGAAGAGGAACATTTACATTTTACGGCGGACACGATCCAGAAGATTACCAGCATGCTGTAGGTGATCCACCTACAGATTTGGCGTTGTATAAAAATTCTCCGGGTTACAGATTAATACTTAACAACATTCTCTTCCCCGCAGCCACAAAGAAGAAACAAAAAACGTAAATCATTATTCCTTCATAGTGAGAATAGATCCTCAGATTATACAAATATTATCCTAGAATATTTAAATAATTCGATGAAGACACTAAAAATCAAAAACAGTACAGAAGAAATTAGCATTGGTAAAATTGTTTGTGTAGGAAGAAATTATGCCGAACACGCAAAGGAACTAGGAAATGAAGTGCCTGAAAAACCTGTTGTGTTTTTAAAACCAACATCCGCAATAATTTTTTCCGGTGATGGGATAAAGTATCCTCCATTCTCCGAAGAAATGCACCACGAAGTTGAATTGGTGCTGCTCATCGGAAATAAAATTAAAGATGCATCTTTAGAAGATTCAGAAAAAGCAATTACCGGTTACGGTGTTGGTTTAGATATGACTTTGCGGGATGTTCAATCAAAACTAAAAAGCAAAGGGCATCCCTGGACAATCGCAAAGTGTTTTGATACATCTGCAGTTATATCGGAATTTGTTTTTAAAGATGATTACACTCTTACTTTAGATGAAGAGATATTTTTAACCGTTAATGATGAAGAAAGACAACGTGATAAACTTAATAAGATGATCTTTAAACCGGCTGAGTTAGTTCAGTATCTATCTTCGTTGATGACATTGGATGAGGGAGATTTAATTTTTACCGGAACACCAAAAGGAGTTGGTAAAGTTAATAAAGGGGATGTTATTAAAGCAGGGATTGAAGGATTAGTTGAGTTAACAACAAAGGTGATTTGAAAATTGTTAATTGAAATTTGTTTGGATTTTGTTGTTTGTCTATTGGAATTTTATTTATTCAACTCACTTAGTGAGTTTTTGATTAATTCTTCCAAAGTACAGGCAGGTGAAGAAGATAGAATTTGCCGAACGACCTTTTCGGCAGTTGCATAATTATAACCTAAAGTAGTTAACGCCGATACAGCTTCTTGTTTAACTCCATGCGGCACAGTGCGCTCGCCCTCAACCCTTAATTCACCAACTTTACTTCTTAACTCTAAAATTAATCTATCAGCTGTTTTTTTGCCGATGCCAGGAATGGCAACCATCCGGGATACATCACCGTTTAGTATTGCCTCCTTTAAGTCTTCCGTTTGAATTCCGGATAGGACACCAAGCGCTAATTTCGGTCCTATTCCACTTATCGAAATAAGCAGTTCAAAAATTTCCTTTTCCGATTCATTGTGAAAGCCGTAAAGTGTAATTGAATCTTCTTTAACATGTGTGTGAATATAAAGCGAGATTATTTCTTTGTTAGAAATTTCTTCGAAAGTATTAATTGAAATGAAAACCACATAACCAACTCCATTCACATCCAACAAAATTTTAGTTGGTTTTGATGAGATAATTTTACCGCTTAAAAATCCAATCATCTTTCTGCACTCATTCGTTTATTACTCTTTCAGGAAATGCTTCTGTAAATTGTTTCCAGCTCATGCGCCCTTTTGTTGGTGATTTCATTTTGAATGCATGGCAAATAGCAATTGCGAGAGCATCCGTTTCATCGAATTTCATATTCTTTTGATCAATAACTAATATTGATTTTATCATAAACCCAACCTGCTCTTTTGTTGCAGAACCTCTGCCGACAACAGATTTTTTTATCTCGCGCGGAGAATACTCGCTTGCAGGAATGTTGTTAAGAACCGCTGCCAGAATTGCCACACCTCTTGCGTAACCTATCTTCATTGCTGATTGAACATTCTTTCCGTAAAATGCTGTTTCAATTGCAAACTCATCAGGCTTATATAATCTGATTATTTTATTTATTTCTTCGTGGATTATTTTTAAACGTATTGGGATCGGTTTTGTGGAAGGCAGATTGATTACCCCGCTGGCAATTTTTGTAAATGTATTACTTTCATATTTAATGATGCCGTAACCTGTTACAGTTGTTCCGGGATCAATTCCAAGTATTATCATTTTAATTTGGAACTGCCTAAAAGTATTAACGTAGTCTTTAGAATAACAGTCGTTATGCTTTTAAGTTAATACCTTAAATTATTATTAAATCAATTCTTCGTCAAAATCTGCATTGGAATAGACGTTTTGCACATCGTCATTATCTTCCATTGCTTCAATTAATTTCATTACTTTTTCTGCATCTTCTGTGCTTACACTAACGGTGTTTTTGGCAATCCATTGCAAAGATGCATTCTCAATCTGCAAGTCTGCTGCAACTAAAGCTTTTCTAACAGCTTCAAAAGATTCAAGATCAGTTTGTACTTCAAAAAAATCCTCTTCAGTTTGAAGGTCTTCTGCACCGGCTTCCAGCACAATATCCATTATTTCATCTTCTGTTTTATTCTGAATAGGAAGTGCAATAATACCCTTACGGTCGAACATCCAGGCGACAGAACCGTTTTCACCCATGCTTCCGTTGTATTTACTGAAGAGATGTCTTACATCGGCAACGCTTCGGTTTTTATTATCGGTAGCAACTTCAATGAGCATTGCTACTCCACCCGATCCGTATCCTTCATACATTAATTCTTGATATGTAATGCCTTCAAGTTCGCCGGTTGCTTTTTTAATTGCGCGCTCAATATTATCAGCAGGCATATTTGCAGCTTTTGCATTATCGATTGCAAGTCGTAACCTTGGATTAGAACCGGGATCTCCGCCGCCTTCTCTTGCAGCAATTGTAATCTCTTTGATAAGCTTTGTAAAAATTTTACCGCGTTTTGCGTCGGCTGCGCCTTTCTTTCTTTTGATAGTCGACCATTTTGAATGCCCGGACATTATACTTTCTCCTTTAACAGCTCTTTTATTTTTATATCTTTCAATCTGAATTGAGGAAACGATTTGTCGTCCCTTATAGACTTATCTATCGTATAAACAATGTTTAAATCACCATTCGAATTTATTAAGATATCATAATAATCGCTCATATTAAAACCGATGCAATCAAATATTTTATCACACCCTTCTTGTTTAAAGCTACAAAGTACGTGGGTTTGATTATTACCAACTTTCCTTGGTGTGTTGTAAAGCTTTACATTTTCTGAAAGGAATACCGGGCGCATATTTCCAGGTCCGAAAGGGGAAAACTGATCCAGAATTCTTAATAACTTTGGCGTGATCTCTGAAAAACTGAGTAGTGAATCAATAACTATTTCGGGCAACAGTTCATCATCGTTTATCGACGAGCGAACTATTTCGTTGAACTTAACTTTAAAGGCGCTCAACTTTTCCAGTTCAATAGTTAACCCTGCTGCAGCACGATGCCCGCCGAATTGAATAAGATAATCTTCACATTGCAGAAGCGCTTCATAAATATCAAAATTAGATATACTTCTTGCCGAACCTTTTGCCACACCATCAACGGTGGTAAGCATAATTGTTGGGCGGTAATATTTTTCAACAAGCCGTGATGCAACAATCCCGATAACTCCCGGATGCCATTCTTCCTGATGTAAAATAATTGCTCTGTCATTTTCAAAATCGAGTGTGTCTTCCACAAGTTCCACAGCAGCATCAAAAGTATCCACATCAATTTTACGCCGGGCATAGTTTTCCGATTCGAGAATACTCGCTAATTCTTTCGCTTCTTTTATATCGCTTGAAATAAGGAGTTCAACTGCACGCTCTGCGTCTCCCAATCTTCCAACTGCATTAATTCTTGGTGCAATTGTAAAAACAATTTGTCCGGATGATAAATTTCCCGGGTGAAGATGGCTGGCTTCAATAAGAGCTTTAAGTGCAGGGCGGGGCGATTCATTTATTTGTTTTATTCCTTCGCTAACTATAACTCTGTTTTCATCAGTAAGTGAAACAATATCAGCCGCACTTGCGAGTGCAACAAGATCAAGATATTCCAACGGCATATCCCGCTTGCCGATTCTTTCGGCTAATCCTTGTGCGAGTTTAAATGCTACGCCGGCGCCGCATAAATATTTAAAAGGGTAATTGCAATTTGGTTTTATAGGATCAAGCACAGCAAGCGCATTTGGAATTTCTTCCTTCGGTTTGTGATGATCGCAAACTATTACATCCATGCCGAGTTGATTAGCGTAATCGATTTCTTCTATTGCGGTTATTCCGCAATCTACACTTATAAGAAGAGATGTGCCTCTTTCTTTTACCTGGTCAATTCCTTGTTTCGAAATTCCGTATCCTTCTGTTAATCTTTTAGGAATGTAAAATCCCACATTTGCATCAAGTGCTTTTAAAAACAGATAGAGTACAGAAGTTGCACAGGTTCCGTCAACATCGTAATCGCCATAAATAGTTATTAACTCATTTTCGGTGAGTGCTTTAATAAGACGGTATGTAGCAGTTTCCATACCGTCCATAAGGAAGGGGTCGTGAAGATATTCGAGCGATGGTCTGAAATAAAGTTTTGCTTCATTAAAAGATTTTATATTCCTTTGAACCAGTAAACGGGCTAATGTTTCTGAAATGTTCAGTGATTCAGCAAGAGTTTCAACAGCTAAATCATCTTTAATTTCCTTTATATTCCAACGTTTTTGCAACATAAATAATAAATTAAAAATGCAAAGAACAATTAGAACAATTCAATCCTGTAAGCCGAATTCTGTATTCCGGCAACTGCCGGAGGACAATTATTTATCTAGCCCAAATGTTACCATTTGGGTCAAGCGGTCTACCCGGAGACTATCGGAGCGAACAACCCCGCTTCCCAATAATATTAGGAAACAATCTCCCTATTTGACTTTGCTTCGGGTGTGGTTTACCGTGCCTCCGATGTTACCATCAGAGCGGTGGGCTCTTACCCCGCCTTTTCACCTTTACCCCGAAAAATCGGGGAAGTATATTTTCTGTGGCACTGGCAGTCATTGTAAGATTTCTCTTACAATTCCCGGGAGTTACCCGGCACCCTGTTCTGTGAAGTTCGGACTTTCCTCTACACCGAAAAACAGTGCAGCAATTGCCCGGACTGACTTATTCTATTATTCTTCTAAAATAAAAATTGCTCCCTAATTATAAAAGCGAACAATTTTGCTAATTACGAATTAATTATAACCATAGATAATGAACACTCAATGTGCTCTGCAAGTCGGGCAAATATACTAAATTAACTTGCCTAAATCAGTAGAAAAGCAAAGTTGTAATAACTATTACTAAACTCAACTATTTGATAATCTAGATTAATCCAACAACAGGATTTTCATTGTTCTCTTTTATTCTTTTGCGGATTCAGCAATTTCATTTGAGACTAATATTCTTCCGCAATATTCGCAAAGATATAACTTGTTATTCTGCCGAATTTCCAATTGTCTTTGAGAAGGGACAACATTGTGGCATCCCGAACAAGCAGATCTTTTGATTGTAGCTACTGCTTTACCTTTCTTTGCTTTTCTTATTCTCATATAAGCAGAAATATCGGGCTTCTTCACTTCACTTTCTATTTTCTTTCTATTACTTCGTAGCTTGGCTTCTTCTTTTTCGTTTGCTTTTACAATCTCTTTTAAATCTGCCTTGTTTTCTTTAAGCTCCTGCTTTAATTCATCCAGACTTGGTTTAATATCTTCAATTTGTACAGTGAGACTTTTACTAAGATCGGCAAGCGAATCATTTTCGGCAGTCAGCTTTTTTATTTGATCTTCAGTGTGATCAATCTCTTTTGTAAGTGCATCATATTCCTTGTTGTTTCGTACCTGGTAAAGTTGAGATTTAAATTTCTTCTGGTTTTCAGTAAGTTTATCAATTTCCAATTCGTTTCTGTTACGTTTTTTAAGAGATTCCTTCTGCTCCTTTTCCATATTAGCAATATCTTCTTTCAAACTATTAATTTTTCCTTCCAATACTTTAACGGTTTTCGGAAGGTCTCCTCTCAACTCTTCAAGTTCATCAAGTTGATCATCAATTAGTTGAAGCTGACATATTATTTTTAACCTGTAATACAATTTAAATATGCTCCTCAGTTGTTATAAAAAAATATTGGGTTTGTTGAACCGCTATACTTATAAACTTTAATTCTCTTTTCTTTGTTAAGAAAGAGTTCCAATCTTTTTTGTATTTCATCAATAGAATGAATTTCCGTTTCATAATGCCCCGCATCAATAAAAAGGATTTTTCCCTCAGCATCTTGAAATGAATGATATTTCACATCAGCCGTGATAAATGCATCTGCATTTAACTCAGACGCTTCATTTAGCAAATCTGAGCAAGAGCCGCCACACACAGCCACTCGTTTTATATTTCCTCTTTTCCCGTTTGAGTATCTTAAATTTTTTGCGTTCAGCTTTTTTGAAACGAGATCAAGAAATTCGTTTTTGATCATAGGTTTTTTCAATTCACCAATTGTTCCCATTCCATACTGACCATTTTCATTTTTAAGCGGATATAAATCGTACGCAACTTCTTCGTAGGGATGAGCTGATTTCATCGCAATTATCACTTCAGGCAGTTTCCAGTTATCAACAATCACTTCTAATCTAATTTCATCCACAGATTCAAGTTTGCCTTTAGTACCTATTGCTGGACTTGTTTTATCCGTACCTTTAAACGTTCCGGTGCCTTTAATTCGGAAACTGCAATTTGAATAGTTGCCAATTATTCCTCCTCCTGAGAGATGAATTGCATTTGAAACCTTTTCAACATAATCTTCCTGAACAAACACTACTAATTTTGTTTGATTTTCATTTAAGTGATGCAGGAATTTTATGTTTTGCAGATTTAATCTTTTTGCAAGCTGAAAGCTTACCCCATCTTTTGTGAAATCGAGGTTTGTATGAGCGGAGTAAAGAGTCACATCATTTTTTATAAGTTTCTCAACAAGTTTTGATTTTGAATCTGATTCCGTATCAATTTTAGTTAAAGGGTTGAAGAGTAAGGGATGATGAGTAATAATAAAATTACATTTCTTTTTAAGCGCCTGTTCTATCACATTTTCATTTAAATCCAGACTAAGCATAACATTTTTTATTTTTCTTTTGGGCGTTCCAACCTGAAGCCCTACATTATCTCTATCCCATGCTATTGCTTTAGGTGCCCACTCTTCTATATGTTTTATAACTTCTTTACACTGCATAATAAAAAAAAAGCACCTCGTTTGAATCGAGGTGCAGTTCTAATTTTATCTTATTTTGGGGTAAATATTTTCCCCCATGTTAACTTTTCCAAGAAATTTCTTTCTGTTTTTCATAATTCCTTTGATTTTAAGAAATGAAATATAACGGAAATTAATTACATTATCAATTGTGAGCAGTAATCTGCCTCTAAATTTTCTTTCTTTCGAGCCAATTCCCATCGGCTTTAATTAGTTCTATCAGTTTATCAACTGCCTCGGAAGCAGGAATGTTTCGCTTAACAATTTCTTTTTCTTTGTAAAGGGTTATTTTATCCACGCCCGAACCGACATAGCCATAATCGGCATCAGCCATTTCACCCGGTCCGTTTACAATGCATCCCATCACAGCTATTTTTAATCCCTTTAGATGTTCTGTTCTTTTACGAATCATTTCCGTTGTTTCCTGTAAATCAAAGAGTGTTCTGCCGCAGGAAGGACATGCAATATATTCTGTTTTAGATATTCTAACCCTTGCAGCTTGCAGTATTCCGAAGAGTGTTCTGTTAATTATTTTTTGAATTGATTCTGTGGTGTTGCCAAAACTTTTAACGTAGTTATTATTGGTTGTGTTATTATCAGAAAAATGATTGTTTCCAACCCATACTCCGTCACCAAAACCATCTATTAATAATGCGCCAAAATCAGTGGAAGAATAAATTCTGAATTGGTCTTTTGAAATATTTTCGTATTCCTTTTTTACGATCACAGGATTTGCAATATCCTTATGAATCAGTTCGAAGAATAATCTTCGCTGCTCTGCCATTCCGTGTTTGTTTTTTGTTTCGGCTACAAGAACAATATTACCATCTGATTTTAATTTCTTAATTAAATCCTCTGTTAAAGAATTTAAGTCTATTAATAAAAAATTAAGTTTGGATGACAACTCTTTTTCGTTTAAGTATTGTTCTTTTGTTAAAAGAGGGAAACTTTCTTTCTTCTCATTAAGTTCTAACCAAAAATCATAATCGTAAATAATTTTTAAACTGGAAGGGGAATCGAAAGTTAAAGTATTTTTGCCAAGGAAAATAATATCAGCAGCAGCATCCTCCATATTCCACTTATCTGTAATCTCATCATAAATGTATCCGATGTCTTTAAGATCTTTATAAGATTTAACCTTTCGAAGACTAAAGTCTGCGATTACAGTTGGAAAATTGCTTCCACCAATTCCGGAGACTGCAACTGAGGTTCTTCTTTTATAGCTCAACGGATCGATTGGAATTTCATCAAGCGGTTTAATTGAATCATGATCGTTTCTGTTTTTGTATCTGTTAGCTAAAGAGATTGCAACAGGCACTTCAAATTCAGGGTCTTCCGTAAGTGAAACTCTTATTGTATCACCGATTCCATCTTCCAGCAAAGTTCCGATTCCAACCGCAGATTTTATTCTACCATCTTCACCCCCGCCAGCTTCGGTTACTCCAATATGAAGTGGATAGTTCATTCCTTCTTCTTCCATTTTTTGTATAAGAAGACGATATGCCTGAACCATAACTTGCGGGTTGCTTGATTTCATCGAAAGTACAATTTCGTGATAATTTAACTCTTCACAAATACGTACGAACTCTAAAGCAGATTCAACCATGCCAAACGGAGTGTCTCCGTAACGGCTCATTATCCTATCGGATAACGAACCATGATTTGCACCGATGCGCATCGCAGTCCTGTATTCCTTGCAGATTTTAACAAGAGGAGTAAACTTATTTCTAATTCTCTCAAGTTCTATCTCGTAACTTTCATCGGAATAGTCAATCGATTCAAATTTTTTCTTATCTGCATAATTACCCGGATTTACTCTAACCTTTTCCACTATTCGTGCGGCAACTTCCGCTGCATTCGGTGTGAAATGGATATCGGCAATCAGCGGAACAGTGTAACCTCTTTTTCTAAGTTCGTTTTTAATGTTTTCCAGATTTTTTGCCTCGTTAATGCTCGGGGCAGTAATTCTAACATACTCACATCCCGCATCAACCATTCTTATCGTCTGTTCAACCGTTGCCCTTGTATCCATCGTATTGGTTATCGTCATCGATTGTATTCGGATAGGATTGTTTCCGCCAAGAGGAACCTCTCCAATATAAACTTCTCTCGTTTTGTAACGCGAATATTCTGTTAAACTGTTGCAATACTTATTTTCTGTTGTAATCATTTTTATTCGTATGAAATTATATTAAAACGTTAGAAAAATCATAAAAATCAAGGTGCAATTATAAAATAATTAATAACAAAGAAAATCCAAAAATCCACACATATTTGAATTTTGAGATTTGGTTTTTTTTAAGGTACTTTAATGATTTTTTATCATATTCAAAACTGTTTCGGCAAATTGTTCTGCAGAGCGGGGTCCGTTGGAAGTTAGCACCCCTTTTTCAGCAATTACTGATCTATCATTATAGTTAATTCCTAACTTAATCAGTTCATTTTTATCTTCAGACCAGCAGGTGGCTGGAATCTTCGAAAGCAATCCTGCCCTTGCAAGAATTATTGGAGCCTCGCAAATAGCAGCAACTATTTTTCCGGCATTTTTAAAATTCTTTACAATATTGTGTAGTTGTTCATTATCCCAATAATCTTTACTTCCTTTTCCTCCAATCAAAACAATAGCAGAAAAGTTTTTATCGTTCACATTGTAAAAATCAGTATCCGCTTTTACTTTCATTCCATTATCCCCGTTGCAAACAGTTTGTGAGTCCGATGTGATAAAAATTCTTTTACTTGCTTTAATAAATACTTTTCTAATAATTAAGTATTCTTCTTCGCTAAAACTATTTGCGGAGAGGAAAATTAAAATACTATTTTGTGTAATATGATTTTGCAAATTTTATGATTATTTATTATTGTAATACGCAAATATAAGATAATGCAGGGATAGAGAAAAAGAATTAAATTTGTCTGAGATCTTAGTTGGTTTTAATATAATCTTTTGGATTGCAATGACTATAAAACTTGTTATTAATATAAATGAGAATTCCCGAATCTAAAATAGAAGAAATAAGAATTACAGCTAATGCTGTTGATATAATATCCGAATACGTTCAATTACGTAAGCGAGGGAAAAACTACGTTGGTTTATGTCCCTTCCATAACGAGAAAACCCCATCATTTACCGTGAGTGATGAAAAGCAGATCTTCCATTGTTTTGGCTGCCATACAGGTGGAAATGTTTTTAAGTTTTTAATGGAATATAAAAAAATCTCTTTTGTAGAAGCCGTACAGGAAATTGCTGAACAATTAGGCATCCCTTTAGAATACCAGGAATCGGCAGGATATGAAGAGCAGCAAACAGAACAGGAAACACTTTATGATATTAACACCGAATCGGCAAAGTATTTTTTAAATAATTTACTTAATGATGAAGAAGCGGATGGTGCAAGAAAATATTTGCAAGCAAGAAATATAAAACCACAGACAATTCGTGCGTTCGGTTTGGGTTACACTTTAAGAGGATGGGAAAACTTCATCAACTTTGCTAAAGGAAAAAAGATTGATTTAGATAGAGCTGTTAAGTTAGGATTGATAGGCAAAAGTGATGATGGAAGGTATTACGATAAACTCTCAGGCAGACTGATCTTTCCTATCTTCTCACCTAACGGCAGAGTTGTTGCATTTGCCGGGAGAATACTCGACCCGGAAGAAAAAGGCGCAAAATATATTAACTCACCCGAATCTCTCATCTACTCTAAAAGTAAAATCCTTTATGGATTATCATTTGCAAAAGATGAAATAAGAAGACTGAATAAAGCGATACTCGTTGAAGGTTATATGGATTTGATTTCGCTTTACCAAAGCGGTGTGAAAAATGTTGTTGCTGTTTCAGGTACGGCGTTAACTTATGATCAGGTTCAACTCTTATCACGCTATACAAAGGATGTTGTGTTGCTATTTGATTCTGATACAGCAGGAATAAATGCATCGATGCGCAGTATTGAAGTATTGTTAAAACAGGATATGGAAGTGAAAATTGTTTCGCTGCCCGAAGGAGAAGATCCGGATTCTTATGTTAATAAATTCGGGAAGGATAAGTTTGATGACTTAATGAAGATAGCGGAAAATTTTATCGAGTATCAAACACGCTATTACGATTCTTTAGGGAAATTAAGCGATCCTGCTTCCGCGGCTGAGGCAATTCGAGATCTTGTAAAATCGTTAGTGCTTATAAGAGATGAGCTGAAAAGAAATCTGTTGATTAAAAACATTGCAAAGAAATTTAATCTTAGGGAAAAACTGCTTGAAGCTGAATTGAATAAAATTATCAGTAAAGAGTCAATTAGAAGACCGAATGTTGTTCGATCTTCTGAAAAAGAGAAAGCTGAGAAAGAGGGTCTGCAGCGAATAATAGATGAGGGAAAATTAGACCCGCTTCTGTACAATTTGGAAAAAGAATTAATTAAATTATTATTTGACGGACAAAAGCCGATAATAAAATTTATTTCAAAAAATATTGATGCAGAAGAATTTAATATTGAAGTGCACCCAAAGTTAGTGGGCATCGTGTATGAAGAATTAAATAGCTCAGAATCTCTAAGTGCTAGTAAATTGATAGCAGAAATAAAAGACGAAGAACTTGAATCGTATGTAAGGGAAATAACTTTCGAACCGCATTCAATCAGCACCAATTGGGAGGAGAGAAATCCCGGTATGACACCCGAAATGATATTGCAAAAATACACAAAGGATATTGTGCTGAAATTTAAACTGTTCAAAATTGATCGGCAGATAAAAGATAATCATAATAGAATAGAATCAGCGGATAAAGAGGAAGATGTCTTGCAATTGATGGTTTCCAACAAAGAATTGGAAGAAGAGAAGAAAGCACTTAAAGAAAATTTTGAAGAGATAGAGATTGATTAAAACCAATTTTAAGATAAATGCTAAAAGGTATTAAAAATTAAATCAATTTAAAGACTATCGTACATAACCCCACTCCCTCACTCCTCCTCCGCACTTTTAATTTCCTCAAAATACGAAGAAGCATTTACGAGTAATGTTGTTCCCACATCATCTAACAACTTATTAATGTTTTTAATATAATCATGGGCATTATTTTCATCAATAGGAGGAATGCCGAAAACTGAAAGATCTGCAGTTGGTGATTCTTCCTTGAAAATTTCTGCGCTGGTTTTATTTCCTGATGTGTTATCGATAATTTTTATTGTTGCATCTATTCTGAATGTTCGCATTAAACGGGTCGCTTCATTTTCTAAAATACGAGAGCTGGAAAAATCATTTTTTATGGTTAATAATCTAATCTCCGCATCCCGCCAATCCTCGTTTGTTGTAATAAATCTTACGAGAGTTAAAGCCAGAGAAAAATTGTTTCCCGCACCTCGCCACCATATATCAATTCGCTTCCTATCCCTAAATCCTTCCTCTTCATTGTAGTGAAAAAAAAGTGAATTATAATCGAGTTCGTTAAAAGTTTTTATTAGATGAGCAAATTTTAACGGTTCTTTTGTGTTGCTTGCCCAGCCCATCAAAATTGTGTTTGGCTCAATGCTTGAAAATCCGTAAATGCTTGCAATAACTTCCATCCCCTCATAAATATCACGGCATTCATGTCTTCTTATAAAAACACCTTCTTCGTCTTCCTGTTCTTCACCTTCCTGATTAACAGTGTGCTCAGCTTTTGTAAAAAGTAAGTTAGAAGAATTGTTTTCAATGAGATCAAAATTCGATACTAACCCTAACTTACCAACGAGTGCTTTTGCCAATTCCGTTAGGTAGGGTCTTGCATAACTTCCTCCGCTGAAAAGAATAACATTAGGTCTCCAGTTTCTCCATTTGCTGGGTCTGTTTTTAAGTTTGATTAATCCGTAACGAACAACTGCCTCCCAAAATCCTCCCCACGTATCACCGCTTTTTAATGCGAGTTCTTTTCTTTGAAGGTAAATGAAAACCAAACCCAAAATAAAAGTTGCCCCGATCATCGCAACAAAATCCAGTTGGATCATTACAATAAAACAAGCTGCGCTGCCAAGAAGACTTACCCAAATAGGAATTTTAAACTCAGGATAAAAATCAGAACTTGCCCAGTTTTCGATTGCTGCGCTGAGATTAAGTATACCATAGGTAGTAATAAAAAATATAGCAACTATCCGCGCAATAATGTCAAGATCGCCAATCAATATCCCTGCTTCGGCAATAAAGAAGGAAAGAAAGAGAGCATTTCGCGGTTCGTTTAATTCACCAACACCTTTAGCGAATATTTTGGGTGTTATTCTGTCTTTGGCAGTTGCTTGTAAAATTCTTGGCGCACCTAATATACTTCCGAATGCAGAAGAAAGTGTTGCGCCCCAAATACCGGCAATTACAAGTTCGGGTATGAAGGAAATTTTTAATAGCACATTCGGGTCGTTAACCAATATATCCGGACTAACTGTGTATGAAAAATAAAAGATAAGAAAAATGTAAACTGCTAATCCTAATACAATTGCTGTTATAGTGCCTCTTGGAATCGATCTTTTAGGGTTTTCTAAATCACCCGACATAGAAATACCAGCTTCGAAACCGGTAACTGCAGGAAAAAATATTCCGAACAAAAGTATAAAAGGTGCCGATGTTGTGAGTGGAAATAATAATGGTTCTGTTGGAACGAAATCGTGTTTGCCAAAAACTATTGAAAGAAGTGAAAGAGCAATTGCCCCCATAATGTAATACTGGGTCTTTATGGCAAGCTTTGTACCGATTAATGTAACGCCCGTTACCACCAATAAAATCAACGTGCCGGTAATTCTTATAGCTGTAAGTGATACATCAAAGCCCCAATAACCGAGGAAGCTTACTGCAAAACCGATAAGGTATAAACTAACGCTGAATGATAATCCGACAAACAATGCAAGTCCCAAAGTCCCGCCAATAGGCAGCCCAAGACTTCGTGAGATTATATAATATGTTCCTCCCGTTTTTACTTTTTTATCTGTCGCAATTGAAGAAACACTCAAACCAGTTGTTATGGAAATAAAGTGTGCAACAAGAATTATTGCAAGAGTTGTAAACAATCCTGCCTGCCCTACAATCCATGGCAGTCGTAAATACATGATTACGCCAAGTATTGTGAGGATTGAAGGAGTAAATACGCCGCCGAATGTTCCGAACTTACTGGATTTCATCAATAAAAATTTGTATTAATTTTAATTAAAATATAGTAAAGAATTAATAAATATTTTTTGATAACAATTAGTTAACTTATTCCAATAATTTTTTAAATTTTTCTTATATATATTAAATTGATGGAATACCGGCAAGCGAAAAACAGTAAGTTGATGATTGAAATCCTACCTGATAAATGTGACTTTTGCGGATGCTGTGTAGGAGTTTGTCCGGAAGATGCGATTGAACTAAAAGAAGCTGAGATATTCATAATTGATGAACGTTGTACAAACTGTTCTAAATGTATTTGGAGTTGCCCGATTGAGGTGATTGTTTTTAATAAAGAAGGAGTAGTAGCTAAGTGATTTTCATTTCCAGTTAGTTAAGAAGTAGGCAGTCAGCAGTCCACAGTTGGCAATCTGAGAGTTGGAGAGAATAAATTAATGGGAAGCTTCAGAGATTTAAAAGTCTATCAAAAAGCCTTTAAACTTGCTATGGATATCTTTAAAATGACTATGGACTTTCCTGAAGAAGAGAAATATGCACTTACAACACAGATCAGAAAATCATCAAGATCAGTTTGTTCTTCTATTGGGGAAGGATATCTTAAAAGAAAATACCCGGCACATTTTGTTTCTAAAATGACCGATTCCGATATAGGAAAATAGTGAAACACAAGTTTGGCTGGATTTTTCACTTAGATACAAATACATCAGCAGAGATGTGTATAAGGAATATTTTGAGAAATCAGAAGAAATCGGCAGAATGTTAAACCATATGATTGAATATCTGGAAAAGTTTTTGAGACAAAGTGATAAAAACCAGTAAGCAGTAAGTAACGGACAGTAGGCAAGAATAAAAGTGTGACTATAAAAATTTGCTTACTGCCTACTGTATATTGCCTACTTTTTGAAAACCGGAATAACAAGAATTTTACGAATAAAGATTACTTAAGTAGTTAATGAATATGAAAGAGGAATACGACATAATAGTAGTTGGTGCAGGACCCGCAGGTTCAATGGCTGCACGTTTTGCTTCTGAAAAAGGTGTTTCAGTTTTAATGCTTGAGAAAGACAGAGATGTTGGTTATCCGGTTAGATGCGGTGAAGCTATAAGTAAAGCCGGTGTGGAAGAGTTTATTGAACCCGATGAGCGATGGATAACAGCACACATTACTAAGTTTTCATTTATTGCTCCGGATAATACGGAAGTAACATTGCAATTTGATACAGAACAGGAAGGTTACGTATTAGAAAGAAGAATATTCGATTACGAACTTGCTAAAACTGCCGTTAAAGAAGGCGCACAAATTTTAACCCGCGCCTATGTAAATGGATTGTTGTTTGACGATGATAAAGTAGCAGGAGTAAAATACGAACATAACGGCGAACAGAAAGAACTTAAAGCCAAAATTGTAATTGCTGCTGATGGAGTAGAATCACGAGTGGGAAGATGGGCAGGGTTAACCACTCACATCGATTTTAGAGATATGGAATGCTGCACACAAATTACAGCAGCAGAAATTCCAGTTGCCCAGGATACACTTTACTTTTACTTTGGCAAGGATATAGCACCCGAAGGATATTTTTGGGTTTTCCCGAAAGGTGACAATATTGCAAATATTGGTTTGGGTGTAAGCGGTATGATCGGAAAAAAAAGTTCTGCAATATCATTTTTGAACAATTTTATGGAGAAACATTATCCCGGTGCATCCGTTTTAACAACTATTGCAGGAGGAGTACCAAGTGCAATTACACTTGATAAAATTTCTGCTCCCGGAATTGCCCTAGTGGGAGATGCTGCAAGACAGGTTAATCCGCTTAGCGGAGGCGGTATTGCAAGTGGAATGATTGGTGCAAGCATTGCCGGCACGATTGCCGGTGATGCAATAAAAATGAACAAGCTCGATCATCTGTTGACGTATGATAATGCTTGGCGCGCTAGATTAGGTAAAAGACACGAAATATTTAACCGGATTAAAGAAGGCATTTTCAATTTTTCGGACGAGAAATTTAATAATATTGCGCACTCCATTAATAAAATTCCTTTTGAAAAGAGAACTCTCGGAAGAGTTTTTAGAACTGCACTGCTAAACCAGCCATCTTTATTGATAGACGTTGCAAAGGTGTTTATTGTTTAACATATCAAATGTATCATCTTAACCGACCTATTAAACATTTCAATAAATTATGTGCATAAATATTTAATTTCCATATTTTAGAATCTATAATTAATTTAAAAAATTAAATCTAACGGATAAAATCTTATAATTATTATTTGATGGGAATAACTGAAAAAAATATCATCGAGAAATTTGTTGATCTTTTTAAAGATGAATATTTCTGGTATGAACATAGAAAAAATGAAAAAACAGAGATATTCTATACAGACAACGTTGTAAAAGTAACAGGTTATACCAAGGAAGAACTTCTTGCAATGCCGGGTAGAGGGAAGGATCTCATTTACAGCGAGGATTTACAGGGACTAAAACATCAAGTAAACGAATTTGAAAATGATCCCGATAGATATTGCTTAGAACTTGAATTCAGAATTACGATAAAGGATAAAAAAATTGTTTGGGTTAAAGAGTCTATAATTGCTAATAGAAATGACGATGGTGAAATAATAGAATCCTTTGGAAAAGTTTATAATATAACTTCTTACAAAGAAAAAGAAAACTCTTTATTACA
This sequence comes from Bacteroidota bacterium, assembly GCA_022564295.1. Classification (GTDB taxonomy): domain Bacteria; phylum Bacteroidota; class Ignavibacteria; order Ignavibacteriales; family Ignavibacteriaceae; genus BMS3ABIN03. The sequence continues at coordinate 126,034 of JADFLR010000001.1, forward strand.
AAATATAGATGAATTGCGAAAGATAAATGTTTCCAAAGATAATTTTATTGCTATGCTTTCTCACGATCTGAGAGCACCGTTTACTAGCATTCTCGGATTCTCAGAAATTCTACTAAATGAAACGAATTTATCGGATAAAGAAAAAGCCGAGTATCTATCGTACATAAACGATTCATCTCAAAATCAACTCCAATTAGTAAACAATATGCTTGATTGGTCGCGTCTACAAACAGGTAAGTTAAAAATTAAAGAACAACGTGTACAGGCACAAGGCATGGTATTTAATTGTGTTTCTTCTCTTACGGGAAATGCGGTAAGAAAAAATATTGATATAAAAGTAAATGTTCCCGATAATCTTTACATTAGTGTGGATGAGAGACTGATAATACAGGTAATAACTAATTTACTTGGTAACGCAATTAAGTTTTCACCCGAAGAAACATCCGTTGAAATTAGTGCAAACATTTATAATGAAAAATTATCGGAAATTATTGTTAAAGATGAAGGTGTTGGTATTTCGGAGGAAGGCAAAGAGAAACTTTTTAAAATTGGTAAAATCTTTTCCACCGAAGGAACTAAAGGAGAAAAAGGAACCGGTTTAGGGCTTGCACTTGCGAAACAGATTGTTGAAAAGCATGGAGGCGATATTTGGTTTTATTCAAAACTTGGAGAAGGAAGCGAATTTCATGTTACTCTTCCTTCATCGGCAAACACAATTTTAGTAGTTAAGAGTGACAAAGAAAAAAAGAAATCTTACATAAATTTTCTTAAAGAAAGATTTCCTTTATATCAAGTAATAGGTGCCGACAACGGTTATGAAGCATTGGGTATAATAATAAGCCATATGCCTTCCTTAATTGTAACAGATCATGAAATGCCTCTTATGAACGGTATAAAGCTTATTCAATCCATTCGTTTAGAAGATAAACCGCTAAACATTCCTGTAATTGCAATCCTTAATGCAGAATCGGATGAAATTAAAAAAAGTTATGATGAATACGGAATAAAAACAATACTGGATGATTCATCCGGTTTTGATCAGTTGGATGAACAACTTCGAACCATTCTTAAATGACCTTTCAATAATTTAATTGATAAATTGTTTTTCGAAACAAATATTTTAAACATTTTATTTAAATATCTTGTATATGAAAAAAAATTCAACAGATAAGTTCTGGTTTGCGTTGTATACAAAACCACGCAACGAATTCAAAGCTGAACATCAATTAATAGAGGCGGGTATAACTAATTATCTTCCAACGGTAACACTTTTAAAACAATGGAGCGACAGAAAAAAGAAAGTAACAGAACCACTTTTAAGAGGATACATTTTTATTTATGCGAATGAGGGGGAAAGATTAGTTTCGGTGGAACAACAATCTATTGTAAGATGTGTTTTTGATGTCGGTCGCCCCGCACGGATTCCTGATTGGCAGATTGACAACTTACGAACGATGCTTGAGACTAATGAGGACGTTATTGTTCATAAAGGAATTGTGCCGGGAGCAAAAGTAATAATTAAAGACGGACCATTTGAAGGAATAATCGGAACAGTTGTAAAAGGAGAAACAGGCAAATCGATTTCGGTTTCTATAGATCTTCTTAACAGATCAGTAATTGCACGTTTACCGAAAGAAAGCAGTTTGGAAGCAATCCGTGAAACATCAAATTGAATCAATCTGTTTATTACTTTTTATCTATGATTTTCTTAAGTTATTAGCTATTAGATTTCGGAATATTAAATGCTAATTCAATCTGATTTAACAGAACTCACAAAAGGAAATATTATTGATCATTTTTTGATGATTGGAAAAATTGAGATTAGAAATACCAAAGCGGGGAAAAAGTTTCTCTCAATGGAATTAGGAGATAAATCGGGCAGTATTAATACAAATGTTTGGAACGATACAGCCGGATTTGATAGTATTGCAGATAATGGTAAGGTTGGAGATATAATAAAAGTTTTGGGGAGTATTGATGAGTTTCAGGGAGTACCACAAATTAAAGTAACTTCAATCAGGTTAAACATTCCAGCAGATAATGTCGAAGTTCAGGATTTCTTACCACGATCTGCAAGAGACCCCGAAGTAATGAAAAAGGAGCTGCTTGTGCGCATTGAAGAGATCTCAAACACTCACCTTAAGGAACTGCTTAAAAATATTTTTTCGGGGGAACGGATGGAAAAATTTAAGACTGCACCCGCCGGAAAATCCTGGCATCACGGATATATTCATGGTTTAATTGAACACACCTTGGAGATGATTAAAATTTGTGATTTAATGTGCGATTTTCATCCAGCGATCAACAGAGATTTATTAGCAGCGGGCGCAATACTGCACGATTTCGGGAAAACCGAGGAACTATCTTATGATTCGTCTTTCAATTACAGCGATAAAGGAAAATTGATTGGGCATATTGTTATTTGTGCTTCGATGATTGAAGAAGAGACAAAAAAGTTAACGGATTTTCCCGAGGGACTTAAAAATTTACTTATACATCTAATATTAAGCCATCAGGGAAAACTTGAGTATGCATCCCCCGTTGTTCCCAAAACGGTGGAAGCAATTGCACTTTATCAGGCAGATGAATTAAGTGCAAAAGTAAATGCGTATGTTGGTGTTATAAATTCTGATATGACAATCGAAGGCAATTGGACAAAGTTTATTCATCTTGCACAAACTGATCTTTATAAATATAATTTATCAGAAGAATCTGAAAAAAAAATTAACAAGTCACTTTTTGATTAAATTATTAAGGAGAGGATTATAAAACAAGTTTTTACAAAACTTACTTTTGCATCACTGTTCGTTATTTTCGGTTCTTATGTGAATGCTCAATCTTTGGAAGAGTTAATGCAGGAAGGAGATAATTATTATAAAAAGTTTAACCATCGGAGTGCCTTAGAAACTTATTCAAAAGCCGACAGTTTATATCAAGGAAATTGGGTTTTAATGTGGAAGATAAGCAGAGCTTATGTTGATTTAGCAGAAAAAATGTCACAGGATACCGAAGAAGAAGAAGATTCGAAAAAATTAGAATTTGAAAAAGCATTGATTTATGCTGATAGCTCGGTTAAGCTTGCACCCGGTGAAGCAGATGCGTATGTAACAAGAGCTATTGCCAGCGGAAAAATTGCACTATTAGAAGGAATATTTTCTGCTATCGGATCAGTGAATGATGTAAGGGATGATTCTGAACATGCAATTGAACTCGGTAACGGCGGAAGTTACACACAAGCACTTGCACATTATATTTTAGGAAGAGCACATTATAAAGTTTGTGAAAAACCGTATTTGCTTCGTCTTCCAATAGGATTAGGTTGGGGCGATATGGAAGATTCTATCCGCGAACTTGAAATGGCTGTAAAACTCAGACCCAATTTTAGAATGTTCTATCTTGCTCTTGCTAAATCTTATTTTGAAGAAAGTGAATACGAAAAAGCAAAAGAAACACTTACACAGCTTGAAAGTGCTCCTTTTGTTGACGAAGATGACGATCAGGTTTTAGATGAAGCGAAAGAACTAATAATAAAGGTGGATGAAGAATTAGAATAATGACCATTGATCAATCACTAATTGAAAAATTAAAAAGTGCCCGTTCCCTGGTGTTCTTTACCGGGGCGGGCATTTCTGCTGAAAGTGGAATTCCTACATTCAGAGGAAAAGACGGTATTTGGAAAAAACTTAAACCCGAAGAACTTGCAAACTTCGATGCTTTTATGAGCAACCCCGATATGGTTTGGGAATGGTACAATCACCGCAAAAAAATAATACATGAAGCCCAACCGAACAAAGGACATTTAACCATTGCAGAGATGCAAAACTATTTTGATGAAGTGATTATTGTAACGCAAAACATCGATAACCTACACAGGCGTGCAGGAAGTAAAAATATATTTGAGTTGCACGGAAACATCGAAAGGAACTTTTGCGTGAATTGTAAAAAGTTTTATAACGAAGAACTTGATTTCAGCGAAGGTGTGCCGAAATGTGAGTGCGGAGGATTAATCAGACCCGATGTTGTTTGGTTTGGTGAATATCTTCCGGAAGATCAATTTAAAGGTGGAGAAAAAGCAGCGGGGAATGCAGATGTTTTTTTCATTGTAGGAACATCAGCAATTGTGTATCCGGCAGCAGGATTGGTTTTTACAGCCAAACAGAGTGGAGCTTTACTGGTTGAGATAAATGTGGTTGAAACAGAAATTTCATCTGCTGTGGATTATTCTTTTTTTGGTGAAGCCGGAACAATATTACCTAACATTTTAGAAGCTTATAAAAGCTCTATTGTTTCCTGATTCCGATTTTTTTACAAAGCCGCTGAAGTTCAATCTGCTCCGTTTTGTTTAGTCTGTTCATTTCATTCGTAATAAAATTAACCTTCATAGGCAAAATTTCCTCTAACTTTTCCCCCCCTTCCTTTGTTAGATGGACGAAGAAAATCCGCCTGTCTTCTGTACCCCTTCTTCTTTCTACATAAGCGTCCTTTTCAAGGTTATCAATTACCATTGTAATGTTGCCGCCGCTTTTCAGTAATTTATAACCAAGTTCCTTCTGAGATAAAGGTCCAAGATGATAAAGAGCATCCAATACATTAAACTGGCTTTCCGTTAACCCGAATTTTGAAAGAGATAAATTAACCGCTGAATTAATTGTATCCGCAGCGCGCATAAGTTTAATGTAAGAATCTAATGCACGCATCACTTTTTTTGAACCATTATAATGAGTTCCCATATAAAGCCGATGTTAAATATTTTAATATTGAACTATTAGCGTAAAAAAATTGCTGCAATTAACTCTTTTTCTTCGGCGAAATTAAACTGAGCACCAAAGTGAATATAACCGCACCGAGAATTGACCAGATAACAGGATATCTTATACCACGAATTACCGGTGTCCAGATTTCCGGCAGATCGAACTCTCTTCCCAACCAAGTTCCAATCAACGCACCTATAAAACCAACAATTGCCGATAGAATACATCCACCTTTATCAAACCCAACAAGCGAGCGTGCTATCGAACCGGTAATGGCTGCAATTACAAACATTATTAAAAAATCGAGTAACGACATATTAGTTCCTTAACTTGTTTGCCTAAAATTAAGTTTTCTAAACGCTAATTTCAATTTTTATGAACGATTTTGCTATTCAACCGTCAAACCCAGAACATTCATTTGCATTGATAAATTCTATAAAATGTTCTATTTATAAACCTGAATAATTACCAGTATTTAAAGAAAAATAATTTATTGAACAGGCGAAAATTTATAAAAAATAGTTTAGGATTAACTCTGGCAGGAACAATTGCCCCTTCTCTTATAACAAGAAACAGCCAACTATTTGCCGGAGATAATAAGACTTATATTAGTTACAAACCCAATCCTGCCAACTGGAAAGATGATGAAATAAACATTGCCTGGATAGGTCATGCGACCGTTTTAATTAATTTTTTCGGAAAGATAATTTTAACGGATCCGGCACTTTTTAATTCGGTTGGATTTTATGTGCTTGGTACAACAATTGGTAAAATTAGGGCAACAATGCCTGCATTAGAATTTGATGAAATTCCTAAACCCGATCTTGTGCTAATATCTCATGCCCATATGGATCACATGGATTATAAATCTTTAAAAGAACTAACTAAAAAATATCCCGGCAAGGTAAACTGCATTACAGCTTATAACACAAAGGATATAATTGAAGATCTAAACTGGAAAACACTCACAGAACTTGATTGGGGCGAATCGTTAAAGCTTGATGAATTAAAAATCACGGGAATTGAAGTTAATCACGATGGCTTTCGTCTTCCCGGTGAATTAGACAGAGCTAAAGGGCACATGTTATACGGAAGAAGTTATAACGGTTATATTTTAGAAAGTAATGGTAAGAAAATTCTTTTCGCCGGAGATACTGCTTACACTGAAAAGTTCAAACAGCACAGAGATAAAAACATTGATGTTGTAATTATGCCGATTGGCGGATACATCCCTCATCATCATAGGCATTGCGATCCCGAGGAAGCATTGATTATGGCAAGTGAACATATTGGCGCAAAGTATTTTGTTCCAATACACGCTAATACGTTTGATGGAGATGAAGGTTTCCACGTACCAATAGATTGGATGAATAAATCTGTGGAGAAGTATGATATAAAAATTGGTATAAGTGAAATCGGGCAGACACTTACGTTTAATGCTGAAGAATAAATGTGACTTTGAGATAATGAGACTCTGGGTCTGTGAGTCTTTTGACTTTTAGAACAAGTATATTGTATTACCTCAAAGCCCCACCGTCTCAAAGTCCTACCGTTTCAACATCTCTCAGTCTCATAGTCACACTTTCTAAACTTGAGCTAGGCAATCAATCTATATAGAGGTAAAGATAAAATCCAATTGCAAAAATCAAAATTGCCGTTGCTAAAATTGCAACTGTTATTGAATCAAAAAATTCCATATTATCACTCATTAAATCTTTTTTATCTTATTAAAAGATAGACCACAGCATAAATTACAAAACCATTTTAATAATTAACTAATTATTTTTTTAAGTTCAAGATGAAAAGCTCTTATAAATTATTGGAAAAATTCCTGGGTGAGGCTCCATTATTGATTGATACTGCAAACAAGCAATTTAACGGACTTTCGGGAAATCAAATTAACTGGAAACCTTCCGAAGAAAAATGGAGCATCGGTGAATGTATAGAACATCTTGCTGTTACTCATAAATTATACAACTCCCAAATCATAGAACTTCAACTATTGTTTGAAGATTCTGACGAGGGCTCGTTTAAGTTTAAACATACATTTAGCGGCAGGATGATTTTAAAGTACGTCGATCCGAACTCAACAACCAGGATAAAAACATTAAAATTATTCAAACCATCGATGAGACAAATAAATGCAAACATCATCAGGTATTTCTGTGAAGAAGTTGAAACAATGATTTCATTTGCTGAAAAACTGCATGGTGCAGATCTCACAAAATTAAAAATCAGTTCACCTGTTACAAAGCTGCTCAGAATGAATGTCGGTGATGCATTATTAATTAATCTTTATCACGATAAACGCCATTTGAATCAGGCAGAAAAGATTATAAATGAATCTAAATTTCCCAAATAGAAAAATATTGAAAGAATATTATGCCGCACATAAAAACAGTTGAACTAAATGAAGCATCGGGAGAGTTAAAAGATATTTACTCAAAAGTAGTTGGTGAAAGAGGTAAGCTTTCAAACATTCTTAAGATACACAGCCTGCTGCCCAAAACGATGATAACACATCTCGATTTTTATATGTCTATTATGTTCAATAAAGCAGGAATAAGAAGAGCCGATGCCGAGTTAATTGCTACGGTGGTTTCAGCAGCAAACAAATGTAATTACTGTGTAAACCATCACGCCGAAGCACTTAAATCTTATTGGAAAGATGAAGAAAGAGTTAAACAGGCAGCGGAAGATTTTAGAAAATTAGATTTGACGGAAAAGCAAAGTGCTATGCTGGAGTTCGCAGAAAAACTAACATTATATCCCGGTAAAATGAAAGAAGATGATGTTAAAAGTTTAAGAGAAAATGGTTTTAGTGATGAAGAGATTTTAAGCATCACATTAATAACAAATTACTTTAACTTTGTAAACAGAGTCGCAAACGGTCTCGGTGTTGATTTTTCAGCAGAAGAAATGAAAGGGTATAAGTATTAATTTGTCATTCTGAATCCCGACTTGTCGGGATGAAGAATCTTTTAATTAAATTAAATTTTGATACTATGGGCAAACTCAATCAAGGTTACATTCAAATATACACAGGTAACGGTAAAGGTAAAACAACTGCAGCAATAGGGCAGGCAGTGCGTGCAGCAGGTTTTGGGTTGAAGAGTTATATTGTTCAGTTTATGAAGGAGTTTCCGTACAACGAACTCAAAAGTTTAAAACATTTGAAAGAATGGATAACAATAGAGCAGTTTGGCGGAGATGAATTCGTCTATAAAAAAGAACCGCCGGGCAATAATGAAATAGATAAAGCACAGCGTGGTTTAGCGGCTGCTAAGGCAAAAATGCTAAGCGGTAAATACGATATAATTATATTAGATGAAGTATGTGTCTCAATCTATTTCGGTCTTTTCTCTGATGAAGAAATATTAACTTTTATTAAACAGAAACCTGAAAATGTCGAATTGATTTTAACCGGTCGTTATTGTCCTGAGAAGCTGTTAGACAAAGCTGACTTGGTTACCGAAATGAATGAAGTAAAACATTATTATCAAGAGGGAGTTACATCACGAAAGGGGATTGAATCTTAAAGGAGTAAAAAGTATTATGTAGAAATAGAATTAAAGAATAGATTCAAAGGTGGATATTATCAGTTTAAATTCGTTTTTAGCAATTCTTCTATCATTGTAACTTTCTCAGTTGCATCAATATCAGAATAATAATGTAAAGATTTTTGCAGCCAATCTGTTTTCCCACTCTCATTACCGATTTCACCACTAAGCAACCCCAATTCAAAAGATGTTTCCGCAATATTCTGCTCATTTTTTAAACTTGTATTCATCCTCAGACTGTTTAGCAGGTAAGTTTCTGCATCATTGTAGTTTTCCCTGCGTCTCTCTATTATTCCTTTTACCCTGTATATATCTGCAGATGTTAGTTTATCATCAGTGCTATTGCTCATATCTAAAGCTTTATCGGCAAATTCTGAAGCATAGTAAAGGTCATCCGTTGCAATCAGTACCTGTGATTTAGCAAGATAAATAATACATAAGATGGACATAAAGCGGCCTTGCTTAGCGATCTCAATCCCTTCATCAAAAGTTGCAAGTGCCGATTCATAATCTGCTGACTCGAGATACACCATACCAATATTAAGCTTTGTTTCTGCAATACGCCTGTTATTTCCGAGTTTATTATAACTTACTAAAGCGTTTGTCAGGTGTTTTATCGAATCATCCGTATTCCCCCGAATATTATCTATTATTCCCAGGTTCGTATCCAGGTTAGCGGCTAATTCCAAATCATTGTCAGGATTAATCAGAGACAGACTATTAAGGAAATAGTCTTTCGCCTTCGTTAAATTTCCACGCTCTCCGTAAATTGAACCCAATAAGTTTTCACATTTTGCCTGACCGCTATTATCATTTAATTCTCTGTACAACGATCCGACTTCTTCAATTGTTTTTAAACTTCTCTTCCAATTAGCTCTTCTGCTAAAAACATCAGCCAACCCCAGCAGAGATTCTGCCTTATGTAAAATTTTACTGCTATGAGTTTGTACCTTCCGGAATATTTCGTTAGCAAGATTTAATCTGCCGCCTGAAAGACAAAGCTGACCAAGATCTAACAAAAATTCATAGAAGTTATTTGGCTGTAATGTTTTTTCTGAAAAAGTAATTGATCTGTCAATTTTAATTCGTTCACTATAATTATTATTTTCTATCTGTAACTGATTCAGATAAAAATCATTAATCGTTCCGGGAATTTTGTTATTTCCTTCTTTAGGCGGATTAATGTTCAGATTCAAATGATTTAACTCGCCATCTCCAAGATATTGTTCCAGAAGTCCGTCGAGTTCTTTTTCAAAATTATTTACTAAGCTATCCATTTTTATACATTAAATAAAATTAGTTAACAAATCCATATCTTGAGAAATGATCTAGTTTTGCCTTATTCACCCAAATTGTACCCTGGGCTTCATTCACGTGAAGAGAATTATAAGTCACTTCTCCTGTTGTACCGTCATCATCGATAAAAACAAAATCATAATCTACGGTTGTGAGATCTATCCCTTCAAATGTCAGATCAAGTATTAATGGCTTGTCAAAAACCATTGCTGGGGTAAATGAAACATCAGCAAATTCATCATCTACTGTTAGAGTGATAGTAGCATCACCAACATAGGAATGTCTTCTAACTTTTAAATTTACATAGATACTAACAGTATGCCCGTCTTCTGCAACATAACTTTCATATAAATATATATTTCCACCAACAGTTCCGTTAATGGTTTTGGTTATAGAGAATGAGGTTTCGACGGACATTCCCGACTTTTTAGGAAGTTTTATAAATTGATATGAATGATTATCATCCATGATAGGGGAAATTGGAGTATCCGCGCAGCCAAGAAGAAATAAGGCTGAAAGCAACAAAGTGGTTAAAGTGATTTTCATTGTTTTTATCCTTTTTTTAGGTTATAGTAAAATTTATTTAATATTCAATTTCAATTTATCTTGTAAAGCCATATCGTGCACCGCCAGGAGTTTCGTCTGTAGGCACAATAATTTCCGCTTTCTTGACTTTAAGCCTATTTAGATTACTATACAGTTTTAAGGTCTGGTTTCCTGTTTCCAGTATATCAGAGTTATCTCCTACGTAAATAAAACCAAATGTATCAGGATCGATCAGTGAAACATCAATTCCCTCAAGTGTCCAATCTATCCGAATGTGCTTTAGTAATGTACTTGGTGATGGGGTAATATTAAGAAAAGCATAATCCGGATCCAGGGTTATAGTAAAAAGTCTGTTCTCTTGATCGGGGAAGGATTCTTTTTCTACAAATACTCTAATGTGAGATTCGTAATCACCCAATTCATTTCCTGGTCTTGGGATTATAACATTAAGACTTATCATTCCGCCATTGTAACCATTTATCATTTTGCTCGATGAATAAGTAGTTTCAATAGAGGAACCGCTCCCAAGATCAGTAGGAAGTTTAACCCAATTGGGGGAATTTGATTGTTGTGTGATTTGTGCTTCGGGTGAAGTTAGTAGGGATGAATCATCCGCACATCCAACCAGAAAAAGTGCTGAAAGTAGCAAAGTGGTTAGTGTGGTTTTCATTTTTACTCCGTTGTATATTAATTATTAATATTGATTAAAATTATTTAAGTTTATTTTTTGACTAGTTTAGCAGCAATATCTTCATCTTTAATTTCTTTGTAATAACTAACTGCGGAATCGAGATAGGGTTTCGCCTCTTCTTCTCTTTCGTTTTTTTGAAGAAGTTTTCCCAATTCTGCTGAACTTTCAGCCGCATTTAGTTTATTTTCCAGATCTTTATTCAATCTTATACTGTTTTCAAAAAATTCTTCAGAAAGCTGGAAATTGTCCATCTCGGTATGAATCATTCCTTTAATCTTATATATATCTGCTATTGATAATGTGTCATTTATCTTATAAGCAATTTCCATTGCTTTATCAGTATATGCATCAGCCAGTGCAGAGTTTTTAAGTTTGGTATAGATAAATGCTTTACCGACATATGCAACAGCACAATTAGAAAGGTAATCATTATCCAATGAGTGGCTAATACATTTATTAAATTCATCTAATGCCGCATCATATTTCCCCATCCTTGTATATAACATTCCAATGTTATGATAAACCCGCGATAAACGCCGTGTATCATTCAGACTTTCAAACTTTTCTATTGAGGTTTTGTAATTCCAGACTGCTTTTTCAAAATCTCCGTTAATAGTATTAATAATTCCTAAATTAGTTAGGATCATTGCACGGGATGATAAGTCATCATCTTCTTTTAAATGTTTTAAAGCATTTTCAAGATATTGCTGTGCCTTTTCAAACTCCCCTTTTTCTCCGTAAAGAGTACCTAACATATTCTCGCATTTTGCAATACCAGCCTCACTTGAAATAGAAAGAAATAATTGCATAGCTTTCGAAACATAGTAGCTGCAATCATCCCAAATTGCCTGAGACCAGTAAATTTTGGAGACCATAAGATTAGCTTCTGCTAGAACAGAAACATATTTATTATCAAAGTTAAGTTTACTAAGTAGATCATCTGCTATTTCAAGTGAAAAAGAAACTTCTCCTGAATGAAGCATTAACTGTGAAAGATCCAGCAGTAAATTGTAAAATCTCTCCTCCGGCAGATCATTTTCACAATGAGTTATCATCTTATCAACCATTATACGATGATCTATTCCCTTAGGAACTTCATATTCTACCTGCGATTTTTCTAATTCATTGAAATCTGACTCTTCATTATTATATGCAAAACTATCCTCCTGGAGCTTTTTAATAAATTCCCTGGAAGATGCTTCCGTCATATAATCATCAAGTAAATTTTTTAGATCCTTAACTATATTTGTATTATTATTTTTCATGATAGTCTCTTTATAACAAATTTTGATTAAGTTGTTCCGATAATCAGCATATCTTCAATTTTTTTAACTTTTTTGAAAGCATTTATTTGCTTAAAATAATTAAGTGCACTTGTTAAGTATGAGTTTTTAGATTGAGAATTATTTTTTTCTTGATATAGAACTGCAAGTTCGATGGAAGTTTCCGCAATATTCTGCTCATTTTTTAAACTTGTATTCATCCTCAGACTGTTTAGCAGGTAAGTTTCTGCATCATTGTAGTTTTTCCTGCGTCTCTCTATTATTCCTTTTACCCTGTAAATATCTGCGGATGTTAGTTTATCATCAGTGCTATTGCTCATATCTAAAGCTTTATCGGCGAATTCTGAAGCATAGTAAAGGTCATCCGTTGCAATCAGTACCTGTGATTTAGCAAGATAAATAATACATAAGATGGACATAAAGCGGCCTTGCTTAGCGATCTCAATCCCTTCATCAAAAGTTGCAAGTGCCGATTCATAATCTGCTGACTCGAGATACACCATACCAATATTGAGCTTTGTTTCTGCAATACGCCTGTTATTACCAAGTTTATTATAACTTACTAAAGCGTTTGTCAGGTGTTTTATCGAATCATCCGTATTCCCCTGAATATTATCTATTATTCCTAAGTTCGTATCCAGGTTGGCGGCTAATTCCAGATCATTTTCAGGATTAATCAGAGACAGACTATTAAGGAAATAGTCTTTCGCCTTCGCTAAATCTCCACGTTCTCCATAAATCGAGCCCAGTAAGTTTTCACATTTTGCCAGACCGCTATTATCATTTAATTCTCTGTACAACGATCCGGCTTCTTCAATTGTTCTTAAACTTCTCTGCCAATTAGCTCTTCTGCTAAAAACATCTGCCAACCCCAATAGAGATTCTGCCTTGTGCAAAGTTTTACTGCTGCGAGTTTTTACCTTCCGGAATATTTCGTTGGCAAAATTTAATCTGCCGCCCGAAAGACAAAGCTGACCAAGATCTAACAAAAATTCATAGAAGTTATTTGGCTGTAATGTTTTTTCTGAAAAAGTAATTGATCTGTCAATTTTAATTCGTTCACTATAATTATTATTTTCTATCTGTAACTGATTCAGATAAAAATCATTAATCGTTCCGGGAATTTTGTTATTTCCTTCTTTAGGCGGATTAATGTTCAGATTCAAATGATTTAACTCGCCATCTCCAAGATATTGTTCCAGAAGTCCGTCGAGTTCTTTTTCAAAATTATTTACTAAGCTATCCATTTTTATACATTAAATAAAATTAGTTAACAAATCCATATCTTGAGAAATGATCTAGTTTTGCCTTATTCACCCAAATTGTACCCTGGGCTTCATTCACGTGAAGAGAATTATAAGTCACTTCTCCTGTTGTACCGTCATCATCGATAAAAACAAAATCATAATCTACGGTTGTGAGATCTATCCCTTCAAATGTCAGATCAAGTATTAATGGCTTGTCAAAAACCATTGCTGGGGTAAATGAAACATCAGCAAATTCATCATCTACTGTTAGAGTGATAGTAGCATCACCAACATAGGAATGTCTTCTAACTTTTAAATTTACATAGATACTAACAGTATGCCCGTCTTCTGCAACATAACTTTCATATAAATATATATTTCCACCAACAGTTCCGTTAATGGTTTTGGTTATAGAGAATGAGGTTTCGACGGACATTCCCGACTTTTTAGGAAGTTTTATAAATTGATATGAATGATTATCATCCATGATAGGGGAAATTGGAGTATCCGCGCAACCAAGAAGAAATAAGGCTGAAAGCAACAAAGTGGTTAAAGTGATTTTCATTGTTTTTATCCTTTTTTTAGGTTATAGTAAAATTTATTTAATATTCAATTTCAATTTATCTTGTAAAGCCATATCGTGCACCGCCAGATGTTTCGTATGTAGGCACAATAATTTCAGCATCTTTTATTTTAATCCAATCTGCATTACTATTCAACTGAAGAACCTGATTTTCTGTTTCCAGAATCTGATCATTATCATCAACGTAGATAAAACCAAATATATCAGTATCAATTTCGGATACATCAATCCCTTCGATCTTAAAATCAACTATTAACTGTTTTTCAAGTGTATTGGGAGAGGGTGAAATATAGAGCAGAGAGTACTCAGGATCTAAAGCTATGGTAAACAATCTTTGTTCCTGATCGGGGAAAGAATGATCCTGCACCTGTACTTTAACATGTATTTCAAAATCACCTAATTGATTACCTGGACGAGGTATGACGACATCCAGTCTAATTATTCCACCATTCTCACCTGTAATAAATTTTTCAGTAGAGAATAATGTTTCAACTGAAGGACCCCGACGAATATCAGATGGAAGTTTAACCCAATTTGGTGAAGTTGATTGTTGTGTGATTTGTGCTTCGGGTGAAGTTAGTAGGGATGAATCATCCGCACATCCAACCAGAAAAAGTGCTGAAAGCAACAGTATGGTTAATGTGATTCTCATTTTTACTCCAGGATATTATGAATACTTTAATTACTTAGTTGAAATAGTCTAAGTCGAGCATCCATCTTATCAAAGAGCGCTAACAGGAATTTATATTTTTTACTCCTATTTGCAGTTCCTGTTATACAAGGGCAATGCCATTGTTAGTTAGCGATTAAAGTTCGTTTTTTTGTATAAAATCAACGATATCTCCAAATATAGAATGATATTAAATGTATTTAAATAAAAATGTGTCCCGAAGAGAAGCACTAAAACTGGTGTAATTAAGTGATATCCCACTCCGTTTTTTGTAATGGAAAAGTAATTCACGACCCGAAGTAAATATTTAAGAAAACAAACAAAAGAATATAATTAGAAATGTTAAATATTGATTAAGCTGAATCAATAAAACCACGCCATATTCAAAATTATTGCAGTAAGATTTTAAGAATTAAGTATAAAAACTATTTTTTGGTTAATGCATTTGATCCGATGATTTTTAAATGACCATTGTTGATTTTTAACTTTTTATTTGCAAGAACTTAAATCGGAATTTTTCATAACCTTTTATGGAAAATGATAAATCAATATTGATACTCTTCAAATTGTATTAACCTTATTTTATTTGCATTTAAATAATTATTCTCTAAATTTAACAATTAGCAAAATGTCTTAATCGCTTTAAGGAGAGTTTGTGGAGTGCATTACCAAGGGGTATTTATTTCTACAGAATACAAGCAGGAAATTTTTTGATACTAAGAAGAACGTGCTGATGAAGTAAGATTAACCTCGTAAGAGGTGAGCCCCTCCAATCCCCCTATATGATGTTTCCCCCACTACATCATAGGACAGGGTATTTTATTCCAATAATTTTAATTATTTTTTTACTCCCACCAACTTAGTATTCTAAATCTTGATGATTTCAAATTCATTTGTGCATTTGAAATTGCCTGGCTGCTGTAATAAAATGCCGAATTTCCGGTTGCCTGAATATCCACATTATCACCGACCAATATAGTGGAGCCATAAACTCCACCGTTGCCAACAATATTTGTTTCAATAGAGGACTGTCCATAAACTATTAATATACCGTAGTATGTAAACTGCCCGCTCATAGTAACGTTTCCATTTATAACCATTATACCACTTCCGGTAGCTGTTCCGGAAAAATGAACATCACCATTTACAAAAGTAATTTTTGGTTCAGCAAAAGTTCCTAATACCGTTCCACTTGCGTAAGTTCCGGAATGCAGAGTGTAATCAGCAGAAAAAATTAGATTTTCTGTTACTTCATCCCAGTCAGTAGTATCAGCCACAGTATGAACACTTGGGGAGCCGCCTAACCCATTAATGTCATTTGCTATTTTAGGTTTTAATTCATCAACCACATAAGCGCTGTCGCCCGGGTCATCAACAGCTATGCCCGGTAACGAAGGATTAGGACCCGGAGAGTCATCTATATTCCTGTCGTTTCCGTCAATGTCAAGGTTCCCTTTTAGATTAACATCAAGATTAGTTGATGAAATATACAAAGCGCCCTTCACAGGAGGAACGATCGCTTTTTCTCTTGCAGCAGTTACAATTACCTGATAATTAGTATTTCCGAAATGACCGGTTGATGTGATGGTCATTTGTGAATCCGGACCGGTTATCGAAAGGTCATATTCTCCATCCATCAAACCAATATCAGAGAATGTACCGGTTAGAGTTTTATTTCTCCTCAATTTTTCTAAATATATCTCAACACCGGAGTTAGCAATAATTCTTGCCTGAGTTAATTCGTAGTAATCAACTGTTGTTTTTAATCCTTGCTTAGAATTAGCATTCAGTTTCAATATAAGAAATGCAGTAATTACAGAAACTCCTAAAACTATTATAATTATTCCTCTACCCATTTTATAAATTCCTCGGATTAATTGTTATTTCCCAATAAGTAAACGGATGTCCGCCATCAACCGGTTCAATTGTTTCAATCCAGAGTTCAGCTTTCACATATTGTATTTCTGAAAGAGTTGTGGTCGCAACACCTGATCCGTTGAAGTAAGAAAATTTAGCTTTTGTTAAGCCAAGAGATGGTCCTTTAATAGTATCGCTGTCTACTATCCTGTAAAGAATCCTGTCTCTTGGGTTTGTTGTTCCAGATACTTCTGTAGTATCACCAAGCATATAAGTTACAAGTTCGATGGTTCCGTCTCTGTCAATATCAGAATAAAATGAAATCCGTTCTGAGTCTGCTTCTACAAATGCAGTATTATCATAACGGTAACCTATTTTTCTAAAATCGTGGTTAAGAATCTCTGCAAGTGTCTTCGCATTTTGCTGAAGCTGAAGTTCTGAATCGGACGAAATTATAGAGTTGCTTTGGAATACATTGAAGTTGATTAACATTGATAATATTAAACCACCAATTATTGTTGAACCCATTAAATCTAGTATAATATTCATAGCTTACTTTAATGTAAAAATGTGAGATAATTGAATTGGATTTCTTAAATAAGGACTGCTTACTGTTACAGTAACTTTTTTGTAAAATGTTTGAGTCCAAACAATTGTATCAGGGTTATCACCGTCAACATACCAAACAGCACAGGTTATCTGATAATTTTCTGCGTGCGGTGCAGATACAGTTTGAACAAAACCATTGAAGTCATCAATATCATTATAATCAGGATAAGTTTCCCACCAACCATGTCCAAGGTTAAAAGCGCCGGTGAGAATAGATGGGTCCGTGGTAGGAAAATTAATTGTTGCTGCATCAAAGGCTTTTTGTTTTATTTCCTCTATCAAATCATCTGCGAGCGAGAAGGCAGTTAAATATACTTTGTTCTCTACTTCAACAGTAGTGTTTGATAAAACTGATGAGTTGAAGTTTAGAGATACTAATGAGAATAATAATAACGCGCCTATGCTTAAAAATGATTGTCCGGTGTTCATAATTCCCTTTACAATTTAGTGAATTGAGACAAACTTACCGGTAAAATAGTTGCAATTTCGCTGCCAGAATATGCATGCACTGGGAAGTATGATTTTAGGAAGTTTGAAAAGGTTTTGAAGGTATAGTTTAGATGTTCGGACAATGCCGGCGTCAATAACGACATAGATTGCGCCACAGATGTCGGACTTATTTTGTTTTGTCTCGTATAATTTTCAATCTCCTCTGTAAGGTTCTTTCACTTATGCCCAAAATTGGAGCAGTTTTTTGAACACTGTTACCCATCATTTTCATAACGTACATAATATGTTCTTCTAATGCATCTTCTAGCGAAGTAAGTTTCCCAGTATCCGTTGACCATTGCTTATCGCTATGTACAGCAGCCGGAAGATCAATGGTATCTATATATTGGCTGTTCGAAGTTTTAGCCACAGCATTAAATATAATGTTTTCAAGTTCTCTTACATTTCCGGGGAAGGAGTATGTTCTCAGATCATTCACAACGTCTTCCGAAAAACCAAGAATATTCCGGTTATAAATTTTATTGCCTGTTTCCAGAAAATGATCTGCAAGAATGAGAACATCATCACCTCGTTTTCTTAATGGCGGTATATGAATGAATCCTCTGTTTAAACGGTAATAAAGATCTGCACGAAATTCCTTTCTATTAACCGCATCTAACAAATTTCGGTTTGTAGCAGAAATTATTCTTATATCAAGATTGATTGGTTTAGGATCGCCTAATCTCATTATCTCATTATATTGTATGGTCCTTAGTAGTTTGCCTTGAAGCTCTAAAGGAAGTTCGCCAATTTCATCGAGAAAGATTGTACCATTTTGAGCTGCTTCAAAATAACCCATCTTATCATTTCCTGCGCCTGTAAACGTTCCTTTTTTATGCCCGAACAATTCACTTTCAAATAAACTTGGTGAAATAGATGCAAGGTTAACAGCAATAAAAGGTCCCTGATGCCTCGGCGATAGATCGTGGATTTTTCTTGCCAGCAAATCTTTACCGGTTCCGGTTTCTCCCGAAATTAAAACTGTTTCGTTTGTTGGCGCAAAAATTTCAACCAGTTCAAAAACTTTGAACATTGCGGGAGAGTCAGTAATAATATCTGAAAAAACTTTCTGTTCGGGCTTCTCATCGCTTAGCGCTTTTCTTAAAGAATCTCTTTCGGTCTCAAGAAGCCGTTTTCCTAAAGCTCTTTTTATTGTTAGAAATAATCTGTCCGTATCCGGCGGTTTTGTAATGAATTCATAAGCCCCAAGTTTTATAGCTTTAAGTGCAACTTCAACTTCGTTAACTGCAGTAATGATTATAACCGGAATATTAGGGAATTGAGCATAAATTTCCTCAAGTAAATCCAACCCGCTTTTTTGAGGCATATAAACATCGAGTAGAATAAGTTCAATATTCTTTTGTTCGATGATAGATATTACTTTCAATGGGTTTTCTTCAGTAATTACGTTTTGATATCCTTCCTGCTCCAATAAACCTTTCATTAATTCCAGGTAGGATATTTCATCATCTACAATTAATATTGAATTACTTAACATATATTGCCTCCGTGTAAAATTTGTGTACAAAGATAAGTATTATTTTTTTAATGGTTAATAGATTGATCGATTTTGAAGGATAAAATATTAAGAGGCAAAAACCAAGACTTTTTATTATTTTCAACGAAGTTAATTTTAAATTTATTTAAAGTTTAAGGATAAAAAATGACAGCAAATTTTGATATGATAAAGAAAGTATATGAAGGGTATAGAGATAAACTTGCAAGAGCAAAGAAAGTTCTAAAGCGCCCAATGACTTATACAGAAAAAATTCTTTATGCACATCTTTGGGAAACACTTGAAACCGAGTATGTAGGAGGGAAAGACTATGTTGAACTATCGCCGGATAGGGTTGCAATGCAGGATGCAACAGCACAGATGTCATTACTGCAGTTTATGTCTGCAGGAAGAGAATCTGTTGCAGTCCCATCTACTGTTCACTGTGATCATCTGATACAAGCGGAGATAGGAGCGAAAGATGATTTATTAAGAGCGACCGAAGATAATAAAGAAGTTTATGATTTTCTGGAAAGCATTTCGGGTAAATACAAAATTGGTTTTTGGAAACCGGGTGCGGGGATAATACATCAGGTAGTGCTCGAAAATTATGCTTTTCCTGGCGGAATGATAATTGGCACAGATTCTCATACACCTAATGGTGGTGGTTTAGGTATGATAGCTATAGGTGTCGGTGGTGCTGATGCAGTTGATGTGATGGCAGGAATGCCCTGGGAATTGAAATGGCCTAAATTGATTGGCGTTAAATTAACAGGCAAGTTAAATGGATGGACTTCCGCCAAGGATGTAATTCTAAAGTTAGCTGGAATCTTAACCGTTAAAGGTGGAACCGGCACTATTGTAGAATATTTTGGTGAGGGAACTCACTCAATATCCTGTACAGGTAAAGGAACAATATGTAATATGGGCGCTGAAATAGGTGCAACAACTTCTGTATTTCCTTTCGATGAAAAAATGTCTTCCTATTTAAGAATTACAGGAAGAGCAGATGTCGCTGCTTTGGCAGAAGGGTTGGCAGATTTATTAACTGCGGATAAAGATGTATTTGAATCGCCTGAAAAATATTATGATCAAATAGTTGAAATAAATCTTGATGAATTGGAACCTCATCTTAATGGTCCTTTTACACCTGATAAAGCCTGGCCTATTTCCCAGATGAAGGAAGCTGTAAAAGAAAACAACTTTATCGATAAAGTAAGCGTTGCACTCATTGGCAGTTGTACAAATTCCAGTTACGAAGATATTGATCGTTCTGCAAGCATAGCACAGCAAGCAATGGAAAAGAATCTTAAAACAAAAGCAGAGTTTACCATCACTCCGGGTTCCGAGCAAGTTCGAAAAACAATCGAACGCGATGGTCAGTTAAAGAAGTTAGCCGATATTGGTGGAATAATTTTGGCAAATGCCTGTGGTCCTTGTATTGGAATGTGGAAACGTGTTGGAGCTGAGAACAAAGAGAGGAATACAATAGTTACATCTTTCAACAGAAATTTTGCCAAACGTAATGATGGAAATCCTGAAACGATGGCATTCGTTGCAAGCCCAGAATTAACTACTGCATTAGCAATCGCAGGAAGTTTATCATTCAATCCTATTACGGATGAACTTGTAAATGAAAATGGAGAAAAAGTAAAATTAGATCCGCCCAAAGGTGAGGAGCTTCCGCCCTCCGGGTTTGATGAAGGAGGTAGAGGATTTGTTCCTCCGGCAGAAGATGGCTCCACGATTGAAATAAGAGTTAATCCCAAAAGTGAAAGACTGCAGTTACTCGAACCGTTTAAACCATGGGATGGAAAAGATTACGAAGAACTTTTTGTACTGCTAAAAGCAAAGGGTAAATGTACAACCGATCATATTTCTATGGCTGGTCCCTGGTTAAGATTCCGAGGGCATCTCGATAACATTTCTAACAATATGTTTATCGGTGCGATAAATTATTTTACCAAAGAGCCGGGAAAAGTTAAAGACCGGTTAACCGGTGAGTACTTAACCGTTCCGGAAGTTGCACGTCATTATAAAGCAGAAGGAATAGGATGGGTTGTAATTGGCGATGAAAATTATGGTGAAGGATCGAGTCGTGAACATGCCGCAATGGAACCGAGATTCCTTGGAGGCAAAGCGATCATTGTAAAATCATTTGCACGCATACACGAAACCAATTTAAAGAAACAAGGGTTGCTGCCTTTAACGTTTGCAAGTCCATCAGATTATGATAAGATACAGGAAGAAGATAAAGTAAATATTGTTGGATTGAGTGAACTAAGCCCAGGCAAACAGGTTAAAATGATATTAAAACATAAAGATGGTTCAGAAAATGAGATAATGCTGAATCATACAATGAATGCTGCACAGATTGAATGGTTTAAAGCAGGCAGTGCTTTGAACCTGATTGCAGAAAAGAATAAGTAAAAAAAATAATTTAGAGACGCATATCTATGCGTCTCTAATATTTTTAATTAACCGTGATAAAACACTTCTTTAACTATTTTGCCGTCTTTCCAGGTTTGTACCGCAACCTGGTCAATTTTAACATCACCATATTCTTTATGTGAGTAGTCCATAAACCATTCCACCATTGATACATTATCCCCCACAGCTAAATTCTTTACTTCAGCACCACGGAAATCAGTGATACCTTCTAGCCATTTTATTTCTCTTTCTCTGTTTGCATCTTTGCCAATAGTTGGCTCCATGTTTATTTCCTGCATGACCACATCATCTGCATAGTATTTTTCGAAGGCATCTATTATCTTTCCTTCAAGAATCATTTTATTGAGGTCATTTACATTTGCTTCTATATCCATAATTATCTCCTATATTAATTTTAGTGATTATGTTTAGTGTTAAGTGATAGGTTAACACATATATATTTAAAAAATTTTTAAAAAAGATCAGAGTAAATTTTTTCTAATAGAACTGAAAGCTGTTTTCTCTCGGTTTTATTAAGCTTATCAGAAACTATTTTAATTAGTGGATCTATTTTTGGTTTAATTCTTTTCAATTCATATCTGCCTTTTTTGGTTATTCTCGCAAGCGATAATCTTCTATCCTGCTTAGACGCAAATCGTTCTACCAACCCTTGTTTTATTAAGCGGTCAACCAGTCTCGTTACATCGGGTGCCGGTTCTACCATCCTGCTGATTATATCGCCTCTTGGGTAACCTTCGGGGTATTTGCCGTTAAGAATTCGTAATACATTGAATTGTGCTTGAGTGATACCATATTTTAAACAAACTGCTTCAATACGTGATTTTATGTGATTTGAGCAAACAAGTATATTTAGCACTGCTTCCTGCTCAGTGGATTCAAAGTGTGATTGTTTTAATCTTTTTTTTAATACAGCTCCCATTTCTCTTCAATTTAGTTTATATGTTGTGACACAACATATAGCATCATCTCAAAAGTTACAAGTATTATCAGCAATAAAGCATATTGATTGTGATGTTAAACATTAAGACAAACAAATATTAATTGAAAAATTGATATATAGAATTCTGATTGAGATATCACTATTTTGGTAAATAATTAGTTCACTATTATAATAAAAAGAATTTATTTCAAACTATTAGTTAATGACGTTTTTAAACCCTGCAATACTAATCGGGCTGGCTGCTGCAACCATACCTGTAATAATTCATCTGCTCAACCTGAGGAAGCTTAAAAAGATCGAGTTCAGCACTTTAATCTTCTTAAAAGAATTACAGAAAAATAAAATTAGACGTGTAAAACTGAAACAGTGGCTTTTACTTGCTCTACGTGTTTTAATAATTCTTTTAATTGTTACAGCATTTGCGAGACCCACTTTAGAAGGTGTTAGTATTGGTGGAACAACATCGGCAGCAAAAACAACCGCACTGCTTATCCTGGATGATTCGTTCAGCATGTCCGTAGTCGATCAGAATGGTTCGTATATTAATCAGGCGAAACAAATAATTAAAGAATTGTTAACTAATTTGGAAGAAGGAGACGAAGCGGGATTAATTCTTGTTTCGGGAGACATTGAAGGAGAAGTAGCGGTTACTACAAATATTAATTCGGTTGCAGAAAAACTGAAAAACATAAATGTGTCAGACGCAAGCGGAACAATTAATTCTGCTTTAATTAAGGCATCAAATTTAATTTTGGAATCTAAAAATTTTAATAAAGAAATTTATCTTCTTTCAGATTTTCAAAAAGATAGAATTGCAATCGAACAAAACTTAACCAATTTAAGTCAAGCTCTCAATGAACGGGTTAAGCTTTATTCTTTCGATTTTTCAGGTAAAGAAGTTTACAACATAGGAATTAGTAAACTGAAGGTGATTACAAAAATTTTCGAAATAAACAAACCAATCTCGTTTGAAGTAACAGTTACAAACTACTCGGATCAAACGGTAAATAACCTTGTTGTATCTTTAATTGTAGGCGGTAAGCGTTCTGCTCAAAAGAGTATTAATCTTACATCGAATAAAGCAAAAATTGTTCAGCTTGAAGGAACAGCAAATAAAAATGGGTTTGTTGATGTTACCGTTGAAATAGAAGACGACGAAGTAAGCGTAGATAATAAACGATTTAGTTCAATATTTATTCCAGAAAAAATATCTGTGATTTTACTTTATGATAAATTTAATGATATACGATTCGTTAAACTTGCTTTACAATCTGCTGCTGATAATGGAAATCTTGAGCTTGATGAAAAACCTTTAAGCAAAATAAGTACAATTAAATTAAACAACTACGATGCAGTAATAATTATCGGCAGCAAAGTAATTGATCGTTCCGGTGACTTAAGAAGATTATTAACAGACGGCGGCGGGGTAATTATATTTCCATCATCCGAACCTGATTTGGTGGGATTTCGGGGAATCTTAAATTCATTGAAATTGCCTCAGGCGAAAGAGCTAATATATTATTCGGAGCAAGTAAATAAAACAGTTGATTTTGAAAAAATTGACTACGATCATCCTCTTCTGCAAAATATTTTCAGGGATGAACAAAAGAAGGAGATTGAATCACCAATAATTCAAAATTATTACAAAATTTCCCCTATGGGAAAAGGTAGGAGCATAATTTCTTTACTCGATGGCTCATCATTTTTGAGTGAGTATAATTTTGGAAGAGGAAAGATTTTTGTTTTTAATGTTCCGCCTGTATTGGAGTGGAGTGATTTTCCTATCAAAAGTATTTTTGCTCCGCTAATTTACAAGTCTGTTGTGTATCTTTCTGCAAAAGATAGGAATAATTCAGAATACATTGCTGGTGAACCGTTAAATATTAATATCTCCCGGAGAACTCTGCCGATAATAAAAGTGATTCGCCCTGATAGGAGTGAAGATTTAATTAATCTTAACGGGAACGATTCGGATTTTCTGAATTTCAGCAAAACCTACTTATCGGGAAATTATAAAATTTATTCAGGCGTTGATCTTCTTGAAACAATAAGTGTAAATACTGAACAACTTGAATCGAATGTAAATTATATTTTGGATGATGAATTTGAAGATTACTTAAAAGAAATCAATTTTAAAGGAGCACATATTAAAATAACAAAAGGAGAAGATCCCGTCACATTAATTTTACAGGCGAGATTCGGTTCGGAGTTGTGGCGTTACTTTTTATTCGCTGCATTTTTGTTAGCCTTAATCGAAATGACAATTGCAAGATCAGCGAAAAAAGAATTGGTTGATGTAAAAGAATGATAGATATTCCAAAGAAAACAAAAGAAAGAACAATGCTCGTTGCGATTAACCTAAAGGGTGTTAGTAAACATCTGGTTGATGAGCATATATCTGAACTTGAAGAACTTGCCGATACTGCAGGAGCCGATACTATTTTTAAAATCATTCAGTCTAGAAACCGGTTTGATCCTGCATATTATATTGGCAAAGGCAAAGCGGAAGAACTTGCGCAGCTTGTTGAGTTGAATGACATAGAATTAGTAACTTTTGATGATGATCTAACTTCAGTTCAGGTAAGGAATCTTGAAAAAATATTTAACAGAAAAATTATAGACCGTAGCGGCTTGATACTTGATATTTTTGCACTAAGAGCAAAAACCAAAGAAGCAAAAACCCAGGTTGAACTTGCACAGCTTCAATATTTATTGCCAAGGTTAACAAGAGCCTGGACTCACTTATCAAAACAGTACGGCGGCATAGGAACCAAGGGCCCTGGTGAAACACAGATCGAAACTGACAGACGAATAATTCGTACACGCATCAGTCATCTGAAAGAAAAATTAAAGAAAATAGAATTGCAGCGGAGTACTCAAAGTAGCAACAGAAAAAATCACGTTCGTGTATCACTTGCAGGATATACAAATGCCGGTAAATCCACACTCTTCAATCTGCTTACAAAATCTGATGTGTTTGCTGAAGATAAACTTTTTGCAACGCTCGATTCCACAACGCGTACACTTGATTTGAACAGCAGTCAAAAAATGCTGATAAGCGATACTGTCGGTTTTATTCGAAAACTTCCGCCGCACTTAGTTGCATCATTTAAAAGTACACTTAATGAAGTTAGAGATGCTGATATTATTTTGCACGTAATTGATATGTCTCATCATTTTTATGAAGACCATTTGAAAATTGTTGATGATACTTTAAAGGAATTTGGAAGTAAAGATAAAATTGAGATAAAAGTTTTTAATAAAGTTGATGCAGTTAAAGATAAAAGTAAAATAGAATTTATTCGAAACACTTATAAAAATAGTGTGATAATTTCCGCTCAAAAGGGAATTAACATTTCAAAGTTAAATGAAATGCTGATAGATGCCGCTGAATGTTCATTCGTTGAAGATGAAATATCAATTGCAATTGAGAAGACAAAACTCGTTTCACAAATTCATTCACTTGCTGAAGTAATTTCTATAAAATACGATAATGGCAGCGTTGTACTGAATATTAGAACGAGTGAGGAAAATAAGAAGAGGATTAAAAAATTACTTGGGAAAGATGAGAAAAATATAATTGAATATAAAGAAGAAGGATAAAAGTAAAATTAGTATCACATTCAAAGATGATCCTTTTATTAAGAATAGCATCCTGTATTTGGAAAGTGTAATGGATTGGAATATCAGGCTTTATCAGTGTAACAAATAACTCTGTAGTTTGTAATACCATATTAGTTATTAGCCATCTTAATATTGCTCTTTAATTTTTCTGTTTTCTCGCTTTCTATTCTTAACTTTCACACGTTAAAAATTTTCTTTTTTACGGAGGAATAAATGGCAATTGTTCTTGATGGCAATGGATTAACAATTGAAAAATTAGTTCGTATTGCGCGCTTCAATGAAAAAGTAGAATTAAGTAATGAAGCACTGGAAAGAATAAAAGTGTGCCGCGCAATGCTTGAAAAAAAGATTGCGGCAAAGGAAATTATGTACGGTGTCAATACCGGTATTGGTGAATTTTCGGAAGTAGTGTTGGACGATGATCAGGTAAAAGATTTTCAAAAATACCTTATTTATAACCACTCTGCGGGTATTGGCGAACCAATGCCGATTGAATATGTTCGTGGTGCAATAGCCGGAAGAATTAATGTGCACGCACACGGCAACTCCGGCTGCCGTCCTGAAATAACTCAAACATTATGCGAAATGCTTAACAAAAATGTTACTTCAGTTGTTTGCCAAAAGGGATCGGTTGGTGCTAGCGGAGATTTAGCCCCAATGGCTCAAATCGCTTTGCTTTTAATGGGAGAAGGTGAAGCATTTTATAACGGGGAAAGGATGCCCGGCAAAGATGCTTTAGAAAAGGCAGGAATAGCAATACCGGGTTTGCATGCACGCGATGGTTTATCTACAATAAACGGTTCCAACTTCATTACAGCAATCAGCGCGCTTCAATTGTATGATATAAACCGATGGCTGAAGCAGGCGGAGATTGCTGCATCGATGTCTCTTGAAGCTCTTCATGCAAACATAAAACCCTATGATGAAAGATTGCATAAGATGAGAGGGTTCCCCGGCGCAGTAAGAAGTGCAAATGCAATAATGAAATGTGTTAACGGAAGTGATCTGCAGTTAGGCAAGATAAAACATAAGGTTCAGGATGCTTACTCGATGAGATCTACGCCACAGGTAATCGGGACTGCCCACGATGCTGTAGCTTATGCACTGAAGCAAATAGAAATTGAGTTGAATGGTATTGGCGATAATCCAATATTCATTCCTGAGGACGATCTTATGCTTACAGGTGCAAATTTTCAGGGTACACCCGTTGCACTACCGATGGATATGATAAGCGCTGCGGTTACTATGGTAAGTGTTATGAGTGAACGCAGAATGAATAGATTAAACAATCCGGCTTTAAGTATGGGACTCCCCGCATTCTTAACAAAAGGGGCAGGAATGTTTTCCGGTTTGATGTTAAGCCAGTACACCGCCGATACTTTAATTGTTGAGCAAAGAATGCTTTCAGCACCCGCATCTATTCAGTCAATTCCTGCTGCTGCTGATCAGGAAGATTTTGTTTCGATGGGCATGAACACTGTAATGAAGAATACTCAAATAATTGAGAATGCATATGGTATACTTGGCATTGAATTTATGGCTGCTGCGCAAGCATTGGATTTCCGTGATCATCAAACAGGCAAAGGAGTTGCAAAAGCAAAAAAGGTAATTCGGAGATATGTTGAATTTCTTGATATCGACAGACCCCTTTATAATGATCATAACAAAATGAAAGAGCTAGTTCAATCCTGTGAAATACTCGAAGAAGTTGAAAAAGAAGTTGGAAGTTTGGAATAACGCATTAAGAATTTTATTTTGATTTAAACTAAACATAAAAATTCAAGTAATGGAATTATTATACTTATTTACAGGATTAGTGATAGGTCTCGTTTTCGGTTGGATAATTAAATTATTAATTAGCAAAAGTGAAAGCGGAAGGCTTGAAGAGCGGAACAAACATCTTCAGGAAGATAATATTGAAAAAGAGAATGAATTAAACGCAGAGCGGGAAAAAACTTTTAAACTTAATTCTAATCTTTCTTCACTTCAGGCTGATTACGATAACCTTCAGGAGAAACTCGCCGAACAAAAAGGTGAGATTGAAAAACTGCAGGAAAAATTCATAAAGGAATTTGAAAATCTTGCTAATAAAATCTTCGAAGAAAAAAGCAGCAAATTCACAGAGCAAAATAAAACTAATCTGAAGGAAATACTCGATCCTTTAAAGGAAAGAATTTCAGAGTTCCAAAATAAAGTTGAAGAAACAAATAAAGAAAGTATAGATAGAAACGCTGCATTGCGACAGCAGTTATCTTCACTTAAAGAAATGAATTTGCAGATGAGCCAGGATGCACAAAATCTAACAAATGCTTTAAAAGGCGAAGTCAAAACTATGGGTAATTGGGGAGAAATGATTCTAGAAAGAATACTTGAAATATCTGGTCTGGAGAAAGATCGTGAATACATTATCCAGGAGAGTGTAACCACAGAAGATGGGAAAAGACTACAACCTGATGTAATTGTCAGACTTCCCGATAAAAAGAATATTATTATTGACTCTAAGGTGTCATTGTTAGCGTATGAAAAATATACTTCGCTTGATGATGAAAAAGAAAAGCAAATTGCGTTGAAAGAACATATTTCGTCTATCAGATCACATCTAAAGAATCTTAGCTCAAAAGGATATCAAAATCTTTATCAAAATGAAAGTTTAGATTTCGTATTAATGTTTATCCCAATTGAGGGCGCATTTGCACTCGCATTACAAAATGATAATTCCCTCTATAATTATGCTTTTGGAGAAATGAATATTATTATTGTCAGTCCAACTACTCTTTTGGCTACATTGAGAACAATTGAAAATATTTGGAAGCAGGAGCACCAAAGCAGAAATGTAATTGAAATTGCAAAACAATCTGGCGCCCTGTACGATAAGTTTGTCGGCTTTGTTGATGACTTAATTGATATTGGCAACAGGATGGATCAGGCGAAGAACAGTTATGAAGGAGCGATGAATAAACTTAAAAACGGTAGAGGTAACCTTATTGGTCGAGCTGAAAATATTAAACAACTTGGTGCAAAAACTTCCAAATCACTTCCACAAAAAATTGTTGAGGGTGCAGAGGACGAAGCAGGGGACAACTAAAAAATTATTTGTTAATTAAATCTCTGGAGGAGATATGAACAAATTAATTGTTCCGTCACTAATTGCTGCTGTTGTTGTATTTATCTGGATGTTTATCTCTTGGGCTGTTATCGGCTGGCATAATGTTGATATTGAGGAGCTACCCAACGGTGATGCCATTGCTGAGCAAATGAAAGAATCAATAAATGAACCTGGTATTTATATTTATCCCGGTCATCCTGATGGTGGTGATGATACAGATATGGAAGAATGGACAAGTAAATATAAAGCAGGTCCTCTTGTAAATTTTATGGTTTATCATCCCGAAGGTTCCGAGCCAATGAATCCAATGAATTTTATTAAAAGTTTTATCATCAATTTTATTGCTGCATTTATTGCAGGGGTTTTATTGATGATGACTCTTGCCCAAAATCCCAGCTTTTGGCGAAGGGTTATATTTGTAACCTTACTTGGATTATTTGCCGGATTCATCGGACCTTTTATGGATTGGAATTGGTGGAGTTTCCCTACTGGTTATACAATTGTTGAAGTTGCTGATTTCTGTTTAACCTGGTTCTTCGCCGGATTAGTTTTAGCATGGAGAATAAAACCGGAATTGAATACTCAAATGGCTTAGTCAACAATATAAAATTCGATTCAAAATTGTCGAGGTGTCTCAAAAGTAATAAATACAGAAATGTCATCCCCACTGCCCGTCCCGATTTATCGGGAAAAGTGGGGATCTCTTTAGATCTTACTTTTGAGACAGTCTCATTTATATGGGTAGAGAATCAATTCTAAACGAGAAAATAAATGAATAATCAAAAAGAATTAATTGATTTTTTTAATACAAATAAAAAAGCATGGAACAATAGAACTCCGTTCCATCTGCAATCTGAGCTTTATGATCTTGAGGGTTTTAAGAAAAGCAAATCTTCCTTAAAGTTTATTGAATTGGAAGAGTTGGGTAATGTAAATAATAAAACTATGCTGCATCTGCAATGCCATTTTGGACAGGATTCTCTTTCCTGGGCAAGGATGGGTGCGAAAGTAACCGGGGTCGATTTTTCGGATGAAGCAATTAAAGTAGCAAGATCATTAAACGATGAACTTAATCTCGATGCAAAATTTATCTGCTCAAATATTTATGATATTGAAGAACATCTTGATGAAAAATTTGATATTGTTTTCACTTCTTATGGTACAATCGGCTGGCTGCCCGATTTGAAAGAGTGGGGAAGGTTGGTCTCGCATTATCTTAAACCGGGTGGTATATTTTATATTGTTGAATTTCATACAGTGCTTTGGATGTTCGATGACGATTTTAAGAATTTTAAGTATTCCTATTTTAACCGGGGAGAGATTGAAGAGGAAGTGGAAGGAACATACGCTGATATAAACGCTCCGATTAAACAAAAGCAGTATGGTTGGAATCATCCCTTAAGTGAAGTGATAAATTCTTTGATCGAAAACGGTTTGCAAATCGAATTTCTTCACGAGTTTCCGTTCAGTGTATATGATGTATTCTCAAACTCAGTTAAAGGAAAAGACGGCTGGTGGAGAATAAAAGGAATGGAAGATATTATTCCGATGATGTTTTCGATAAAGGCAAAGAAACATTAAATGCTTTAACTAAATGTCATTCCCGCGAATTAGGGAACCTTAATAATGCTCTTGATATAAGGAGATCCCGCATCAAGTGCGGGATGACAAAAACTTAATTAATTTTACCTCCCCATCTTCAAAATCTCATCCCACTCTTTTTTATTTACCGGAAATACTGATAACCGGTTACCTCTTTGAATTAATCTGAAGTCCTTTAGTATTGGATTTTCCTTTATCGCTTTTAAAGTCACTGGATGTTTAAATTTTTCTTTCAGCTTAATATCAACCATAAACCAGCGCGGCTCTTTTTGCAGTGCGGTTGGATCAAAATGTTTGTTATCAGGGTCAAACTGTGTATGGTCGGGATAAGCTTCTTTTACAATCTCACAATAGCCAACAACCGCAAGCGGGTCTGCATTGCTGTGGTAAAATAAAACACCGTCGCCTTTCCGCATATCGTCCCTTATAAAATTTCGTGCCTGGTAATTTCTAACACCATCCCAATGAGTTTTTGTGCCGGGCCTGTTTTGCAAATCATCAATTGAAAAAGCATTCGGTTCAGATTTGAAAAGCCAATATTTCTTTGCCAATTTTATTCCTCAAATTATTTTGTTGTTTCCTCGAAACATATATATAAAATAGAAATTATTCATCAGAACTGTTTTTCTAAATTGCTATTCATTTTTTAGCTGAATATATTGATTTCAATAATGGAAAGAATATGTACAAAATATTAACAATATTTTTATTAGCCGGGTTTATTATAAGCGCTTTTGCACAGAAACAGGGAACTTTTACAATTGCGCGTCTAAAGTATAATGGCGGCGGCGATTGGTACAACGATCCTTCGGCTGAAGTGAACTTGCTTAACTTCATCACGCGAAACACAAATATAAAAGTCGATGCAAGATATCGGTTTGTAGAAATATCATCGGAAGAGATTTTTTCTTATCCATTTTTGTTTATTACAGGACATGGAAATGTTGTTTTTTCGGAAGATGAAGTTGAACGGTTACGACTCTATTTGGAGAACGGTGGTTTTCTTTACATTGATGATGACTATGGTTTGGATAATGCAATAAGACGTGAGATGAAGAAGGTTTTCCCAGCAAAAGATTTTATTGAGCTTCCTTTTAATTATGGTTTATACAGTGTGTTTTATAATTTTGAAAACGGACCGCCCAAAACACATGAACATGATAAAAACCCACCGCAGGGATTCGGTATTTTTGTAGATGGAAGACTTGCAGTATATTATACTTATGAATCTAACCCGAGTGATGGTTGGGCTGATGAAGTGGTACATAACGACCCACCCGAAAAAAGAGAAGAAGCATTGAAATTTGGAACTAACATAGTAGTTTGGGCGTTAATACAATAATGGGAACAGATTCAAAATATTATAGAGAAGTTATAAGCAAACTGGAAAGGTATTGCCAAAAGAAATATCTTCTTCAGGTTATGATCGGTTTGCTAATAGTTTTGTTAATTGCTATAGTAGTTTTCACAGTCTTCGCTTTACTTGAACTAATTGCACATTCTAATTCTTCATTAAGAACTTTTATCTTTTATTTAACAGTTGCTGTTATCGGCGGAACGATTGTTTATTTATTGCTTATCCCCGTGCTGCGTTACTTTAAGTTTTTCAGGAATGAATCTTACTTCAAGGTTGCCGGAAAAATTGGTGAACACTTTCCGGAAATAAAAGATGACCTTCTCAATACAATACAGCTTGTTTCTTCAAACGATGACAAAATTTATTCGCCTAAACTGATCAATGCAGCGTTTCAAAATGTATATAACCGTACGAAAAATATAAAGTTTGATTCGATCATTAATTTTAAAAAAGTGAAGAGCACCTTTATTTATTTTAGCACTCTTACTGTTGTTGTTATTTTAATGTTTTTGTTTATACCCGGGCTTAAAGCAGCATCTTACCGTTTAATTAATTACGACCAGGAATTTATTGAACCACCGAAATTCTCTTTTAAAGTATTTCCCGGTAATTCTGAGATAACTAAAGGCGAAGATATTTTAATTTCCGTTTCTGTTGAGGGAGAATCTCCAAACGAGATTTACTTTGCCATAAAAAATAAAGAAGATGTTGAATACACTTATAAACGAGTAAAACCCGATTCACTTGATAATTTTAATTATAACTTTCTATCTGTAAGAACCTCATTCAAATATTTTGTTGCAGCAGACGAAGTAAAAAGTGATGAATATAAAATAACAGTAATTGACAGACCAATTGTAGAAACAATTGAGCTGGAAATAATTCCTCCTGCTTATTCCAAAATGGAAAAAATTGTTCAACAAGATAACGGCAATGTTACTTCTTTAATCGGAACAAGAGTATATATTAAACTCTCTTCTACAAAAAAACTGAGTAAAGCATTCCTTCTTTTTAGTGATTCAACCTCTGTTGAGTTTGATGTTACGGAAAATGATGCTGTTGGAAAATTTACTATAAGAAAAGACATTCAATACATTATAAAATTATTGGATGAGAATGGAAATGAAAATTCATCACCAATAACTTACTATGTGCAGGCATTATACGATGCATATCCCACTATCGAAATGATTGCGCCAAATATGAGTATCCCTCTTGCAAATGATAACAGAGTTAATCTTATTGCAGAAGTTTCTGATGATTACGGTTTCTCAAAACTCATTCTAAACTACAGGCTCTCAGCTTCAAGGTACGAACCACCGCAGAAGGATTTTCGTAAATTGGAAATTCAATTACCACCTTCGAAGAAAGAGATTCCCGTTAATTACATATGGAACTTATCTCAACTCTCATTAGGGGTGGATGATGTTGTAAGCTATTACCTCGAAGTTTTTGATAATGATAATATTAACGGACCAAAATCTGCTAAGACTTCTGTCTTCACTGTAAGAGTTCCTTCGCTCGATGAAATACTTGCGGAAGCTGATAAAATCCAATCTCATACAGAATCTGAATTGGAACAAACATTAAAAGAAGCTGAGGAACTCCAACAAGAATTGCAGGAAATTGATCAGGACCTTAAAAAAGATCAGGAAAAATTAACATGGGAAGAAAAGGAAAAAATTGAAAACGCATTAGAAAAATTTGAAGAACTTCAGCAAAGAATGGATGACATGAAAGATAAACTTCAGGAAATGCAAAACGATCTTCAACAGAATGATCTTCTATCGGAAGAAACGCTTGAGAAGTATATGGAACTACAAAAGCTGATGGATGAACTTACAAGCGAAGAAATGAAAAAGGCGATGGAGAAACTTCGAGATACTTTAGAGCAGCTTAACCGTGATATGACACAGGAGCAGCTTCAGAATATGAAATTGGATGAGGAAAGATTTAAAAAAAGTATTGAGCGAACTTTGAATCTTTTAAAGCGAATTCAAATTGAACAAAAAATTGATGAGCTGCTGAAAAGAACTGAAGAACTTATAGCCGAACAAGAAGAGCTTAAAGAGCAAACTGAACAAAGCGATCCATCAAACCAAAACGAAAAAAATGAATTGGCGCAGAAGCAAAAAGATATAACGGATAAATTAGAAAAACTTGAAGAGCAAATGAAAAATCTTGATGAGAAAATGAGTGAATTAGAGGATATGCCGAATGAAGAACTTGAACAGGTTATGGATGACTATGAAAAACAGAAAAATGAAGAATTGTCCGAACAAGCATCTCAAAATATTCAGCAAAATAAAAAGCAGAACGCAATGCAGCAACAGCAGCAGATATCACAAAATATGAAAAAACTAAACCAGCAAATTAAGGAAATGCAAAATTCGATGATGATGCAGAATCAGATGCAGACTTTTACAGATATGATGAAGATACTTGATAACATGCTTGAGCTTTCGAAGATGCAGGAAGAACTGAAAAATGAAACTAAGAATTCAGAACCAAATTCAGCAGCGTTTAATGATAATGCCGAGCAACAGGAAAAACTGAAATATAATCTTTCGAATCTTATGAAGCAGATGGAGGAACTTTCGCAAAAAACTTTTGCTATTTCGCCGGAGATGGGTAAAGCGTTGGGCGATGCAAACAAACAAATGCAGCAGTCTATTCAATCGTTGCAAAACCGTAACGGTTTGTACGCTGCTATTACACAAGGTGAAGCAATGATGCATTTGAATCAGGCAGCATCGATGATGAAAGGTTCGATGGAAGCAATGATGCAAGGCGGAGGGCAGGGTGGAATGATGTCGATGATGCAGCAATTGCAGCAACTTTCTTCACAGCAAATGGATTTGAACAGTCTTACTCAAATGCTACAACAAATGCAGCAGGGTCAACTATCTCCCCAGCAGCAGGGAGAGTTGCAAAGGTTAGCCCACCAGCAGGAATTGATAAAAAAATCTCTGGCAGAGTTGAATGAAGAAGCAAAAATTTCGGGTGAGTCGAAAAAACTTCCCGCTGATCTGGATAATATTTTGAAGGAAATGCAGGAAGTTTTAACGAACATGAAAACCGAAAAACTTGATGATAAACTTGTACAAAAGCAGGAACAGATATTATCAAAGCTGCTCGATGCACAGCGTTCGATAAATGAAAGAGATTTTGAAAAGAAAAGAAAATCTAATACGGGTGAGAATTTTGTAAGGCAATCGCCTTTTGATATCAACTTATCGTCGGATGAAGGCAAAGAAAAATTAAAAGATGAATTGAACAAAGCTGTGCAGGAAGGTTATGCAAAAGATTATGAAAAATTAATTCTAAAATATTACGAAGCTATTCAAAAAGAGGAGATTAAAAAATAAATTATCCTTTTTGCCCTGCCGGTAATCCTACCCACAAAAATTTTTATTATAATTACGAATGAGATTTTAAGTTGTTAATTTTTATTTAAAACATTTCTCCTAATGAATGAACTGATAGATAATACATTTAAAATACTTGCAAAAGTTACTAACAGCAAAACGGGACTTTTGCTCAGGATCAATAATTTTGAATCTTATGTTATGTCTCTTGTTGACGTTAACCCTGCTACGTTTGAAGAATTTATCCAATCCCTCGCACATCTGCACAGAAGCACAGGAATTGACTATGACTCGGTTGAAAACCTTCCTGTTTACAAATCCATAGTTAATGAACTTGATGTGCAGTCATGTTTTATTCAGAATGTTTATTCAATTAATGAACAAAATGATTCAGTTTATTTGTTTCTTTTCTCAGATGAAAATAATAAACTTTTTTACTCTGAAAATGATGTGTGTATGTCTATACTTAACATTCTTAGTAGCCAGGTAAAAGAAATATTTTATGAAACCCTGAACAAAAAATCTTTATTGCCGTTTGCCGATACCAAGGTTGATGCTGATACAATAGTAAAAAACTGGGAAGAAAATTTTAAAAACCTTCTTCAAATATCTAACGATTTAATTTTTATGCTTGATAAAGAGGGATGTTTATTAAAGGTAAATGAATCCGGCGCTTTGCTGCTGGATTATAGCGAGAGAGAATTACTTGGCAAACATTTTTTAGAGTTGGTTCCCGCCGATAAAAATATCGAAGTATCAGAAGCAATAAGTAAAATGTTGCAGTCGGATAAGGTCATTAATTTTACTACAAACCTAAAAACCAAATTAGATAGGCTTAGATCTTTCGAGATAACCGGGCGGACTATTATGAGAGACGGCAAAGTAATCGGAATGCTTGGAATAGGTAATGATATATCAAAGATGAAAAAATATGAAGATGAATTGATAAAGCTGAAACCAAAATTGACAGAAGCTAAGCGATTGATTTCTCTGGAAAGAGCACGACTTTGGCAGCAGAGTTCGTTAATCGAAGAACTCGACAGACTTAAGAGCGAGTTCGTTTCCAATATCTCACATGAGTTAAGAACGCCATTGGCTTCAATTATTGGATTTTCAGAAACGATAGTTTCTGATCCCGATCTTCCCGAAGAAATGAAATCGGAGTTTAACAAAGTAATTCTTAATGAAGGAAAACGATTGGCAAAACTGATAAATGACGTGCTGGATATTTCTAAGATTGAAGGTGGTAAAATAATACTGAATAAAATAAGTTTTGATGTGGTAGAAATTTTAAAAGAGGTTGTGGATCGCAATAATGAAAGTGCTCTCAGGAAAAAAATCACACTCAAATTCGAACATCCCAATAACCCAATATTAATAGAGGCTGATAAAGAAAAAATAGCACAATCATTTGAGGCATTAATCAACAATGCGATCAAATTTACTAATGGCGACGGAAGAGTTAAAGTTATAGTAAATAATCAATTTAAAGAAGTAGAAATTATAATTAGTGATACAGGAATTGGCATACCGGAGAAAGATTTACCGTATATTTTCCAAAAATTCTATCGTGTAAGCCGTCCTGGTACAGAAATTCCTGGCACAGGAATTGGCTTAGTTTTTGTGAAACAAATGATTGATTTACATAAAGGGATGATTTCCGTTCAGAGTGAAATAGGAAATGGAACCACCTTTATTGTAAAATTTCTCAAAAGTTTTAAAGCAAAAAACTGAGGTTAAAATTTGAATAAGTTGATATTTATTGTCGATGACGAACAGGCAATATCAAAGCTTCTCTCCTTTTGGGTGAAAGAAAAATGGTTATATGAGGTAGAAGTATTTTCCAACAGCGAAGTTATGTTGAAAAGACTGAGCGCTAAACCGGATTTAATACTATTAGATATCATGCTTCCAGGTTTGGATGGAGTGGAAACTTTGAAAAGAATAAAGCAAATTGATGAAAATTTACCGGTAATTATGTTATCTGCACAGGGCAGCATCGAAGTAGCCGTAAAGTCTCTTCGTTTCGGGGCTTTTGATTATTTCCCTAAACCAATCGACCAGCAGCGGCTTGAACTTGCCATAAAAAACGCAATAAAAAACTACGATTTAACACGTGAAATTCAGAGTCTGAAAGAAAATGTTCAGCGCGAATTCAGCTTCGATAATATTATTACTGCTGATGGTAAAATGCAGGATGTTTTCCGTTTGGTTACCAAGGTTTTGAATAACGATATAACGGTTTTGATATATGGCGAAAGCGGAACAGGTAAAGAGTTGATTGCTAAAGCAATTCATTATAATGGTAACAGAAAAGATAATCCGTTTATAGTTGTAAATTGTGCTTCAATACCTCGGGAACTTTTAGAGAGTGAATTATTTGGCCACGAAAAAGGGTCCTTCACCGGGGCACATCAACGCAAATTAGGAAAGTTTGAATTAGCTAATGGAGGAACAATATTTTTGGATGAAGTTGGTGAACTTGAAATGCTGCTTCAGGCAAAACTTCTCCGCGTAATTCAGCAAAGAGAATTTGAAAGAGTTGGTGGAAACGAATTAATAAAAACCAACGTTCGAATAATGTCAGCCACTAACATAGATTTAAAACAAGCTGTTGATAATAAAGAATTCAGAGAAGATCTTTATTATCGTTTAAATTCCTTTCCAATCTACATTCCACCTTTAAGACAAAGAAAAGGAGATATATTAGTTTTAACAGAACACTTTGTGACAGAACTTAATAAGAAATTAGGCAAAGATATTAAAGGATTTACAAAAAGAGCTTTAAAATTAATTTATGAATACGATTGGCCGGGAAATATTCGTGAAATGGAAAATACTATTGAACGATGCATTATTATTGCAGAAAATAATGCGATAGATGTGGAAGATCTTCCGCCTCATTTAAGAACTGCAGAAAAGATGGCTTCAGTAGATTACGCTGGTCCGCTTTTCACCGATGACACGATAATTCCGTTTGAGAAACTTAAAGAGGAATCGATAAGGCACGCACTAAAAGTTACCAAAGGCAACATTGTTGAAGCAGCTAAACGGCTGCAGCTTGGGCGAGCTACTATTTACAGGTTAATGGAAAAATACACGATTGAAAACAGAGCTTACAGTGAATAATTATATAAGAGGAAAGAATTAAATGTTTTTTATTAAAGAAGAGCACAATGATGTTATTGTAGAGGTTGTAGATTTAAATAGGGCTACTTTAAGTGAAGCTGATGAATTCAAGCAAAGATTAACTGAAAATATTGAGAATGGCTACAAAAAAATAATTGTCGATCTTACCGATTGTGTATTTATTGATTCTACCTTTCTTGGTGCTTTAGTAATATCTCTTAAAAAGATAACCAGTCTTGGTGGAGATTTAAGATTAGTAGGATTTCAGCCAGCTGTTCACTCAATGTTTGAATTAACCAGGATGTATCGTGTTTTTGAAACATTCAAAACCAAAGAAGACGCTATTCTGAGTTTTCAGTAGAAGGAGATATTATGAACTATTGTTTTAAAACATCCAATCAATCCTTTAGTAAACCTGTTGATGAAAAAATAATATCATCAGGGGTAGTTACAAACTCATCATTTTATCAAAAGTAGTAATGGAGGGATACAGTGGGTGACGATGGAAAAACAGTATTGATAATTGATGATGA
This sequence comes from Bacteroidota bacterium, assembly GCA_022564295.1. GTDB lineage: Bacteria > Bacteroidota > Ignavibacteria > Ignavibacteriales > Ignavibacteriaceae > BMS3ABIN03. Next base: position 165,221 of record JADFLR010000001.1, read on the forward strand.
TATCACAATTCGAAAACTTTTAAGTCATAATTTAAAAGCAAATAATTTCAAAACCTTTGAAGCGGAAAGTGCTGATGAAGGGTTAAATTATCTTGAAAATAATAATATCGATTTAGTTCTTTGCGATGTAACTTTGGGGAAAATGGATGGATTTACATTTTGTAAAAAAGTTAGAGAAAATGAAAATTATAAACTTATACCTTTCATTTTTGTTACAGCTAAAAGTTCGTATGAAGATAAAACACGTGCGCTGGAAGTCGGCGGTGATGATATTATAACAAAACCATTCGATGTTAATGAACTCATTTTAAAAGTAAAGGCACTTCAAAAAAGATCGGATATTTATAAGCTTTATGGTGTTAAGAAAAAGCTTAACAATACTTTCCAAAAAAAAACATTTAAAATATTACTTGTAGATGACGAAGCTACCTTATTGCAGGTATTTTGCTATAATCTCAAAAAAGCTGGATTTGAATGTAAATCTGCAGAGAGCGGCAAAGAAGGATTGGAAATTTTAAATACATTTAAACCTGATGTTATAATTTCTGATATAATGATGCCCAATATGAATGGTTTTGAGTTTAGAAGTTATATATTAGAACGAGCTGAACTAAGTTCAATACCTTTCATATTTCTAACTGCGAGAAGTGAGGAACAGGATATTCTTGATGGTTATGAACTGGATATTGCAGATTATGTTATTAAAACCGAAGGTCCTAAAGTTATTGTTGCAAAAGTTAAGGCAATCATTAATAGCTTATCGAAAGAGCGCCAAAAAGTTGTATCTGAATTACATGAGGCAGCAGACTCATTGCGCATAAAGGTTGTTCCTGATAATCTTCCTGAATTTGGAGGATTTAAAATTAAACAATGGCATTTGCCTTTTGAAGGAATTCCGGGCGGAGATTTTATAGATTATTTTAATATTGATGATGAACATCTTGCAATTATTTTGGGCGATGTTATGGGTAAAAAATGGGGCGCATGGTATTTTGCTTTTGCGTATGCAGGTTATGTTAGAAGTGCTTTGCGCAGTGTATTGCAGTCTTCCCAGAGATATTCTCCAAGTGCAATTTTAAGTGAAGTAAACAAATCGGTTTATAAAGATGCAAAGGTTTCAGAAGTGTTTTCTACAATTTCAATTTTAATATTGGATAACAAAAATCTTACTGCAAATTATACGGGCGCCGGCGATCTTCCGTTAGTATATAAAAACTCATCGGAGAATACGGTGAAAAGAATTCAATCCAAGGGTATGCTTTTGGGTTTTTCTGAAGATGGTGCATACGAAGATACTCTTATCCATCTTAATAAAAATGATTCACTTTTGCTAACCACCGACGGAATAATTGAAACAAGAAATGCAAGCGATGAACAGTTTGGTTCTATTCGATTATTGGAGAGAATTCAGTCTCTCACAAATGGTAGGGATGAACTTGAAGTAATTAAGGAGGGTATCACTGAATTTTCAGGTGGAAATTTTGAAGATGATATAAGTTTAATTTCAATTACAGTTAAGTAAATATTTGGAATTAATCTTCTTTCATAGCACAAAAAGCTTGCGAAAACAATCAAATAAAATCCCCAAATGAACCTTTTAGAAATATTTTCGAAAATATTTCAAAATAGAACAAAATTTTTTCTATATAATTATACCAAAATAAGTTAGAAGAATTTTGAATATTAAAATATTATTATTAGATTAAATCATTGAAAGTTTAACTTGTTTTATTCTAAGGTTTTACGGGGTTCTCTTAAACTAACCCTGTATGCAAAGGTTATTATTTTTATTAAAAAGCTATTTTACAATAAAAAAAATACAGGATTCGAATGAAAGGAGCAATTCTTTCTAAATCGCACATTAAAACGGGAGGCAACATGCTTTATTATTACTTGATTAGTTTCTTTTTCAAACCTTTTGTTTCAGGGTTATACGGCTTTGCCGCCTTTTTTACTGTACTTATTTTCACAAAAGGTATAACCTATCTTCTTGGTTTCACCGAACAATACATAGTTAGCAGCGATGATGTGTTGTTTTCTATCTTGGGTTTTGTTTTCGTCTTCTTAATTAAACTGTTCGATGGTATTAAACACAAAACTGCGGGATAGTTTTTTTACATTTATTTGCTTATTAGTTTGAACCGCTAACTTGTAATTTTTCGGCTCGATCAGCTATCTTCAATTGTTCAATCAGTTCATCCAAATCGCCTTCTATTATCCCTGAAAGATTATAAAGGGTTAAACCAATTCTATGGTCAGTAACCCTGTTTTGCGGAAAGTTGTAGGTTCGTATCTTATCACTTCTATCGCCGCTGCCAATCATTGATTTTCGTTGTGATGATATTTTCTCATTTTGTTTTTTTAATTCCAAATCATATAATCTTGCCTTCAGCACTTTAAGAGCTTTATGCTTGTTTTTTAACTGTGATCTTTCATCCTGGCATTGCACAACAATCTTTGTAGGAAGATGAGTAATCCTCACGGCAGTTTCAAGCTTGTTCACACTTTGTCCTCCGGCACCGCCCGATCGAAAAATATCAATCTTCAAATCATTAGGATTAATTTCAATTTGCACATCCTCAGCTTCTGGCAATACAGCCACAGATGCCGCTGAAGTATGAACTCTTCCGCTTGCTTCCGTATCGGGTACTCTTTGCACTCTGTGCACACCTCTTTCAAATTTCATATCACCGTAAACACCATCACCGTTTAATGAGAATACAACCTCTTTTATTCCGCCCATTCCCGATTCGCTTATATCAATTATTTCAAGTTTCCATGATCTGAATTCTGCATAGCGGGAGTACATCCTGAACATATCTCCTGCAAACAATCCGGCTTCATCGCCCCCTGTACCGGCTCTTATTTCAACAATTACATCTTTGTCATCGTTAGGGTCTTTCGGCAGAAGAATGAACTTTATTTTCTCTTCCAATTTCTCTTTTTGCTCGTTAAGTTCAGTTAATTCTGTCTCAGCAAATTCAATTAGTTCCTTATCCTTTTCGGAGCTAATGATTTCTTTATTTCCTGTGATGTTTTTTAAAACAGAATCATATTCCTGGTAAACCTTTATTATTTCCTCAAGATCGCTTCTTTCCTTGCTCAAGCTTATCATCTTATTACGATCACTTATAATTTCTGAATTCGAAAGCTGTGCATTGATATCTTCATATCTGGAATTAATTTTTATTAATTTTCCTATTAAGTCCATTGCTAATTTTCATTTGTTAATTACATTAAAATGCTAACAACTTGTAAAGTCACCAGCACTTTTTATATTTAGGTGTGCAAATATAGTAAAGATGTTTCTGAATTTCTAAGTAACTTTGAGTACAATCTAATATCGATTTTATTAAAGAAGTATTGACATGAATGATAATAATATTTCGGAACAATTTAGAGTTACCGGAATAATTTACGGTTCCTTAATCCTAGGGCTGATCACTTTTTTTGTAATAGCGCTGTTTATCGTCGAAAATAAAAAATTTGAACCCATTCAATCAATGGATGAGATTTTTAAGATACTAATTCCATTAGCCGGATTTGCAATAATGTTTTTGGCAAGGGGTATTTATAATAAAAATGTTTCCTCAGTGATTATAACGATGACTTATTAACCAATATTACTAAGTACCGTACTTTTAAAATTATTCAATGGGCTTTAATAGAATCGGTTGGTTTTCTTTCAAATGTAGGATTTATTATAACCGGCAATTACCTTCATGCAATTGTATTTTTATTTATGTTGGGTTTCTTTATTCTTATAAGACCGTCTAAGGAACAATTTTTTAATGATTTTAAAATTTCAAATGATCAGAAAAAGGTATTCTCGAACAGTTAATAATATTTTTTCAATCAGATAATTATTTTTGAGTTTTGGCGTTTTATTTATGAAACGAGTCCTGATGAATCGGGATGAGTTTCCCGCCAAGTCGGGACAAAATTAAAAAATTATAAACAGATGAAACAGTTTGACATCCCACAATTTTACAGAAGTTCTTTCATCACCAGAATAAAAAATTCCCGGAAAGACGATGATCCGAAAAAAAAGGATTATTCACCAACCTTGCTTGATTTTGGACCTGTGAGATTTTATTTGGCAAGGCATTTTGGCTTTTGCTACGGAGTTGAGAATGCAATAGAAATTGCATACAGTACCGTTGAAGAAAATCCGGATAAACGAATATTTTTGCTGAGTGAAATGATTCACAATCCGGGTGTGAATGATGACTTGAATAAAATGGGGATTAAATTTTTAATGGATACTTCAGGTAATGAATTGATTGACTGGAATGAATTAACTGCTGATGATATTGTTATCATACCTGCATTTGGAACAACAATTGAAATTGAAAAGAAATTGAATGATAAAGGTATCAATCCTTATCAATATGACACTACTTGTCCTTTTGTTGAAAAAGTGTGGAACAGAAGTTCTGCATTAGGTACGGATGATTGTACAATTATTATTCACGGTAAACATTTACATGAAGAAACCCGTGCAACGTTCTCGCACAGCCAAACGAGCGCACCATCGCTAATTGTAAAAGATCTGAATGAAGTAAAGATATTAGGTTCAATCATACTTGGCAAAAAGAATGAAAATGAATTTTATAGTTTCTTTGATAGTAAATACTCAATCGGTTTTAATGTTGGAAAGGATTTGGAAAAAATTGGTGTTGTAAATCAAACTACAATGCTGGCAACTGAAACACAGGAAATAGCTGATCATCTGAAAAGTGTAATGATAGAAAAATATGGTGTTGAAAATTTAAATGATCATTTTGCTGATACAAGGGATACATTGTGCTATGCCACGAACGATAATCAGGAAGCAACTTATGGCTTGTTGAAAGTGGATGCTGATCTGGCAATAGTTGTAGGAGGATATAACAGTTCCAATACAGGACATATTGTTGAGCTATGTCAAGAAAAACTACCCACATATTTTATCTTATCTGAAGAAAAAATATTAGAGGTAAATGAGATACTTCATTTTGACATTCAAACAAAACAGGAAAAAATAACAAAAAAATATCTTCCACAGGCAAAATCGGTTTCAATATTATTAACCAGCGGTGCTTCTTGTCCTGATGCAGCCGTTGAGTCGGTGTTGAGAAAACTATTATTATTTTTTGATGAAACGAAATATGTAGATGATGTTGTTGAGGCAATTACTGTTAATATGAATGGGTAGTAACTATCATTTGGTTTCTTACATTTGCTTTTTCCACTTCTTTTAAGAATTTATTCATTAATAAATCTACTGTCGGAATCTCTTTAATTAATCCTGAACTTTGCCCTGCTTCCATTTCACCTTCATTTCCATTGCCCTCAAAAATACCGAGCATTTCTCTTTTATTGCCGAGCAGCATTTTTAATTTATCTTCGTTCCAACCATCCTTATCAGCTTTAACAGCATTTAATGCGAAATCATTTTTTAACATCCTAACCAAACCAATTTTTCTAAAAGCAAGAATCGTATCATTATCCGATGCTTCAACAACACTTTTTTTTATAATTTTGATGAGCTGATGATTCTACTGTAGTGGCAAACCTTGTTCCTATACCTTCAGCCCCCAGTGATAGTGCCCCAAGAATACCTCTCCCGTCTGAAATTCCACCTGCAGCGATAACCGGAATACTTAAAGCATCAACCAATTGTGGAATTAAAGCCATAGTTGTAATTTCATCGTTGCCGTTATGTCCGCCGGCTTCAACACCCTCGCCAACTACCGCATCACATCCTGCAGCTTCGGCTTTCAGACCAAACTTAACCGAGGGCAACATGTATAACAGAAATATTATTTTTCTTTAACTGTTTTGTAAATTTTTTAGGGTTGCCTGCGGACGTAAAAACAATTTTTACTCCTTCATCAGCAGTTACTTTTACAAGTTCTTCAACATCACTACGAATCAGCGGAATATTCACACCAAATGGTTTATCGGTTGCAGCAAAACATTTTTGTATGTGTTCTTTTAATAACTCCGGTTTCATTGAACCTGAACCGATAAGTCCTAAACCTCCATTATTTGAAACTGCTGATGCAAGTTTCCAGACAGAAACCCATACCATACCTGCTTGCACAATTGGAAATTTAATGTTTAACAGTTTTGTTATTTTTGTATTAAAAGTAATCATAATGTTTTATCCGCTCGGTCTATTGTAATGTATGACTAAGTAGTTCAATATAGATTGTTATTATTTGTTAATAAAATAGAGTTTGGGTAAATTTACATTCTTTTTTATTTAAAGAATATAATCACCTCTTAATTTAATGTTTTTAATGGAATCTTTAGAAAGGTTTGTAAAATATGTCTTTCTTATTTACATCAGAATCAGTTTCGGAAGGACATCCTGATAAAATTTGTGATGCGATATCAGATGGTATTTTAGATGCGATTATTGAAAAAGATCCGCAGGCACGAGTAGCTTGCGAAACATTTGTAACAACGGGCTTAGTCTTGGTTGGCGGAGAAATCTCGACCGATGCCTATATTGAGGTGCCTGATGTTGTACGATCTACAGTTAAAAAAATAGGCTACACCAGTGCAGAATATAAATTTGATGCCGAATCTTGTTCTGTATTAAATGCAATTCATGCTCAATCACCTGATATTGCTATGGGAGTTGATACTGGCGGAGCGGGAGACCAGGGAATGATGTTTGGATATGCCTGCGAACAAACACCTGAACTAATGCCTATGCCTATTATGTATGCTCATAAATTAGTTATGAAATTGGCAAGCATAAGAAAAAGTTATGATGGTTTTATGCCTTACCTCCGACCCGATGCTAAGTCTCAGGTTACTATTGAATATGATGAAAACAAAAAACCGTTAAGAGTTGATACAGTTGTTATCTCAACACAACACGATGCAGATGCGAGTCAGAAAAAAATTAAAGAAGATGTAATAGAAAAAGTTATTAAAAAAGTAATCCCGCAAGATTTGATTGATAAAAAAACCAAGTATTATGTAAATCCAACCGGGCGGTTTGAAATTGGAGGACCACATGGTGACAGTGGTTTGACCGGAAGAAAAATAATAGTTGATACTTATGGAGGGTGGGCGCCCCATGGAGGCGGTGCTTTCTCCGGTAAAGACCCGTCTAAAGTTGATAGAAGTGCTACTTACGCAGCAAGGCACATTGCTAAAAATATTGTAGGTGCAGGACTTGCGACAGAGTGCTTAGTGCAATTGGCTTATGCCATCGGTGTCACTGAGCCTGTATCTGTTTTTGTGGATACAAAAGGCACTGGTGTAATTCCTGATAGTGAAATTTCAAAGATGATAAACAAAGAAATTGATTTAACCCCAAAAGGAATTATCGAAAGACTTAAGTTGAGAAGACCCATATATCAACAGACTGCAGCATATGGACACTTTGGAAGGGAAGAAGACGGATTCACCTGGGAGAATTTGGATCTTGTTGATTTATTTAAAAGGTACATTTAAGTTTTAGTAAAAGATAAAGGTATAAATATGAGTGAAACAATGGCTAAGAATGATGTAAAAACTTTACCCTACAAGGTTAAAGATATTTCATTAGCAGATTGGGGTAGAAAAGAAATAATACTTGCAGAGGTAGAAATGCCCGGTTTAATGGCTTTGCGGGAAGAATACAAAAATAAAAAACCTTTAAAAGGTGCACGTATTGCGGGCTGTCTGCATATGACTATTCAAACGGCTGTACTGATTGAAACACTTAGAGAACTCGGTGCGGAAGTAACCTGGTCATCCTGCAATATTTTTTCAACGCAAGATCATGCTGCTGCGGCAATTGCTGCTCAAAAATTTCCTGTTTATGCCTGGAAAGGTGAAACACTTGAAGAATTTGATTGGTGTATCGAACAAACATTATTTTTTGGTGATGATAAAAAACCATTAAATTTGATATTGGATGACGGTGGTGACCTAACGAATATGGTTTTTGACAAATATCCGGAACTGGCAAAAGATATCAGAGGTCTTTCCGAGGAAACAACCACTGGAGTTCACAGACTATATGAAAGAGAGAAGAACGGTACTCTTCCTACTCCTGCAATAAATGTTAATGATTCTGTTACTAAATCCAAATTCGATAATAAATATGGCTGCCGGGAATCATTAGTAGATGCAATTCGCAGAGCAACCGATTTAATGCTTGCAGGTAAAGTTGCAGTTGTTGCCGGTTATGGCGATGTTGGAAAAGGTTCGGCGCAATCGTTAAGCAGCGCAGGTGTAAGAGTTATCGTTACAGAGATTGATCCGATTTGTGCATTGCAGGCGGCGATGGATGGTTACGAAGTTAAAAAGATGGAAGATGCTGCACCGAGAGCGGATATTATTGTTACCGCAACAGGTAATAAAGATGTTATTAATGAAAAGATATTCAGACTGATGAGAGATAAAACTATCGTTTGTAACATCGGGCATTTTGATAATGAGATTGATATGGCTTGGCTGGAAAAAACTTATGGCAATACAAAGGATACAATTAAACCACAGGTTGATAAATATTCAATAGATGGAAAAGATATTATTGTTTTAGCGGAAGGAAGATTGGTTAACCTGGGCTGTGCAATGGGTCATCCATCATTTGTAATGTCTAACTCATTTACTAATCAAGTGTTAGCGCAGATTGAACTTTGGAATAATCAGGATAAATATGAAAACAAAGTATACACTCTTCCAAAACATCTGGATGAAAAAGTAGCACGTTTGCATTTGGATAAGATTGGTGTTGAATTGGAATCACTTACTCCTGAGCAGGCAAAATATATTGATGTTCCGATAGAAGGACCATATAAACCTGATTATTACAGATATTAGATTTCCAAAGTAGAGACGCATTTCTTTGTGTCTCTACTTTTCTAGTAAATTCTTCAATGCGTTCTCCAAATCTGTAAATCTAAAATTATAACCTGAGTTTAATAATTTATCAACAGATACTTTTTGACCTGAGACAATTGCATTTGCAAATTCACCAACTGCAATCTTCAAAATAAATTTTGGAACCTGAAAAAATGAGGGTCTTTGAAGCACTTTGCCAAGTGAGGTTGCAAAGTCTTTCATTCTAACAATTCCCGGTGATGCAATGTTTACAGGTCCTTGAAGAGATTCAGTTTTTATTGTGTGAATTAAAATGTTTATTAAATCTTCAATATGAATCCATGGGAACCATTGCTTTCCATTTCCTAACGGACCGCCCAAAAATATTTTAAAGGGTGGTAAAAACTTTTTTAAAACTCCACCTTCGCTGCTTAACACAAGTCCAATTCGCAAAGAAACTCTTCTCACATTTTGATCTTCGATTTTTTCAGCTTCTTTTTCCCACTCTGAACAAAGATTAGAGAGAAAATCTTTTCCGGGATTACTTTTTTCGATTAATACTTCTTCACCTCTATCTCCATAGAATCCAACTGCAGATGCTGTGATAAAAGATTTTGGTTTGTTTTCGCAGTTTTTTATTGTATTAACAAGTTGTCTTGTACTTTCTATTCTACTATTGAACAACTCCTTTTTAAATTTATAATTCCATCTTTTTGCACCGAGATTTGTTCCAGCAAGATGAATTATCGAATCCGTTTCATTTAAATAATCTTTCCATTCTTCGGGATTATTATAATTCCATTTAACGTATTTTTTTGCAAACTTAATTGTTTTTTTTGCAGCTTCAGGATTACGTGTAAATATTGTGATCTCATTCCCTTGTTCTAATAATTTTGAACAAAGTATTCGTCCGATTAATCCTGTTGCGCCTGTTACTATTATTTTATTATTCATTGCAATTCTTAAAAATGTTTACCTAATCAATTAAATTAATATAAGACATTTCATAATCAAAATTTCGCTAAATAATAAATATTGGACACCATTACTCCTTTTAAGCACCTAAATTTTATAGGTATTTACAATGTTAAATTTATCTGCTATTAGATTTAAAAATTATGTGTAAGACTTGACTGGATTTGAGACATATTCTATCATTAATACATTTTTAATATAAATGAAAATTATCTATATGCTAAATTAAGCACTTAAGATAATAGGCATAATTATAGTTTCATCATCCACCTAAATAGTTATAAAATATGAACATAACATAAATTTTTAACTGTGATATTTTATATATTCAAGGGAAGCAAACATGCACAAATTTATATTTTCTTTTTTAGCATTGCTTTTAAGTTGTACATTTTCAGTTGGTATACTTGCACAACCGACACAAGCTTGGATTAATGAGTTCCATTATGATGATGAGGGTGGAGATAATGATGAATTTATCGAAGTTGTTGTAAATGAGGGATTTACTGATTTATCAAACTTTACTGTATCAAAGTATGATGGAGGTGATCCTGGCGGTGAAGGTACAGTTAAGGCATCAGAAACTCTAAATAATTTTACCGTTGGATCAACCCAGGATGGACTCACTATTTATTATCTTCTTATTCAACTTCAAAATGGTGGGGGGGGACTTGGAGATGGGATTGCTATTGATTATATGGGAACTCTAATTAGTGGACAATTCTTAAGTTACGAAGGAATAATTACAGGGACTGAAGGACCTGCAAATGGAGTAACAAGTACTGACATAGGTGTAACTGAAAGTAATAATACTCCCGAAGGTAATTCTCTATTCTTAGAAGGAACAGGAACGCAATATTCTGACTTTACTTGGACCTCTGGAACAGCTACAATGGGTTTGGTAAATACAAATCAGGCTCTCCCTGTCGAACTTTCATCATTCTCTGCTATCTTAACAGAAAATGCAGTTCAGTTAAATTGGATGACTGCAACCGAAGTAAACAATTATGGATTTAATGTTGAACGCAAAAGAGAAGGTGAAACTTGGAATACTTTGGGCTTCGTGGAAGGACACGGAAACAGCAACTCACCCAAAGATTACAGTTTTTTAGATGACGATATTGTTAATGCAGGAAAATATATGTATAGGTTAAAACAAATTGATAATGATGGCAGCTATGAATATTCGCAAATAATTGAAGTTGATTTTAATTCGCCCATATCATTTGAATTAAATCAAAACTATCCTAATCCGTTTAATCCTTCAACTACTATTACTTTTACCTTACCCGTAAATGGGAATGTAAGTTTAAGTGTTTATAATATGTTGGGTGAAGAAATTCAAATTTTGCAAAATGGATTTTTAGAGGCAGGAATGTATTCGTATAATTTTAATGCAGAAGGTCTTTCAAGTGGATTTTATATTTATAAACTCTCATCTAATAATAAAACACAGACAAGGAAGATGTTGCTGTTGAAATAACAATTAAAAACATAAAATTATTTTAACCCGTTTTTATTCAAGACGGGTTTTTTTTGTTTAAACCTTTATTCATCAATGTCTAAAAATATATTAACAATTATTTTTTTCTTGAAATAATTTTGGAGATAAGATCACAAGTAATATTTACTATCATACTTAGGAATTCATCTTATTGAGGTTAATTTTTCTTCGTATTTAAGACTTTTATGCAATCTGCTACCATTTAAATAAATTTTTCCGATGGTACAATATTTGGCAATTACCTCAAGATTTACTGGTGGTGGCTAAAATCCATTCAAGAATTATATCCAATGTCTTCGTAATATTGGATGCCTCGGATTCCACCTAATAATTAATAATTTTAAAAAAGGATAGATCCTTTTCAAGGGAATAGTCTGTGTATTCCTCCGGATAGATATGTTAATCTGGAGAGAAAGGTAATTTAGACATGAATAAAATATTCTCTAAATCTTGCTTATTAATTATAATTGGGCTTCTCTCAATTCTTTTATCCGCAAACTATACTTTATCTGCAAATAAAATTTGGAATGGTACTACTAGTTCTGATTGGAACGTAGGTGAGAATTGGGATGGTGGTAATGTACCTGCAGCTGGAGATAAAGCTATAATACCAACAGGACTTACAAACTACCCAATTATTACGAATGGTACAGTCGATATAAAAGATGTAAAAATTACTGGAACAGGTAGTCTAACTATATCTGGGGGAACATTCACCGCAACTGGCAAAATAGAATTTCTTGCAACCATATCACCCTATGGTAGCATAACACATTCCGGCGGCACTTTGAATGTAAAGAATTTGAAGTTTATAGGTGCAGGAGTATTTACTCAAAGTGGTTCTTCATTGTTAGTAATTTCCAACGATTATAAAAACAATGGTGGTGGAACTTTTAATTCAACTGGGGGAACAATTCAATTCACCGGTTCCGGCGGCGGTGGACCAGATTTTTCAACTGGCACAAATCAATTCTTTAATGTGATTATCAATTCAGGAGTTGATCCAAAATTTGATAAGGTTGTACCCGGCAAAATCAAAGTAGCAGGAGATTTCACAAATAATAATTCCTTGCTGGATGTTACAACTGCAGAATTTATTTTTAATGGTACGAGTGATCAGACTATCCATAGTGCTTGTAACCCTGTACCGGGGACAAATACTTTTGGTAAATTGACAATTGATAACCCTGGAACCGTTACTTTACTAACGGATGTAGAAGCAAAGATTTCTTTTACTCTAACACAGGGAGAATTGGATTTAAATGGAAACAATTTATACGTAAACGGTGAAGAATATACGGATCCACTTCCCGTTGAGCTGGTTTCATTTAGTGCTAATATCAGTGATAACAGAGTTATTTTGAATTGGTTAACTGAAACAGAAGTAAATAACTACGGTTTTGAAGTACACCGCTCTATGATGTCTGATAAATGGGATGTGCTTGGTTTTGTAGAAGGACATGGCAACAGTAATTCACCCAAAGAATATAATTTTTTGGATGAAGGAATAAGTTATGGCAGTTATGCTTACAGATTAAAACAGATTGATAACGATGGTACTTTTGAATACAGTCATATAATTGGAGTTAATGCAGGGATTATTCCGGCAGGATTTGCGCTAGAACAGAACTATCCAAATCCGTTTAATCCAGCAACAATAATTAAGTTTGCAGTTGATGCAGATATTCCAACAACCCTTAAGGTTTATGATATTTTAGGAAATGAGATTGCTCAATTGTTTAATGAAACTACCGAAGCAGGAAAAATATATGAGATAGAATTTAATGCATCAGATTTATCAAGCGGTGTATATTATTACCGCTTAAGCACTCCCCAAAAATCTCTCGTTAGAAAAATGCTGCTATTACAATAAAATTGAATAGTTATTGTATCTCTCTTAAGCCCTGAGTTTTCAGGGCTTTTTTTTGATATTTTCATAAATATTTAAAAAATAATGGAACTTGTGAGATATTTTATTTAGTTTAAAACTATGAGTGGTGGCTAAAGCGAATTTTAATACTCTTCTATGTTTTACTGTTTGGATGAGATTCTTTACCAGTCAATTTTAATTAAAATATATTTCGAAAATTTGGTGGCGATATTCTTGAAAATCACATCATTTTTTTTGAAAATAATGCTTCTTAAAAGAATGTAATTGGAGGGCGATATGAAAAAATTTTGGTTAATTATTCTCCTAACTGTTTCATCAGCACTATATTCATTTGCTCAAGGGGTTCTTATTATAACACAATACTATAAAGGAACTAGTAATAACAAATGGTTGGAAGTTACTAATGTAGGTAATAATACAATTGATTTAACTTCTCCACAACTATACTTGGTGCTTTTTAGTAATGAAAATGCGGATGATCCAGCAAATAGTACTCATAATGGTTCTTTTACATTTTCGGGTTCTTTAGCTGCTGCGGAGATCTTACTATTCCAAAATTCTTCAGCTGTAATTCCCACATATGCTGCTGGAATATCTACTGGAGTATGTACATTTAATGGAGATGATCTTGTGATTATATCTACAAGTAACTCAACTACTTCTGGCGTTGCATGGTCTAATAGGTTAGATATCATAGGAGATGGATCCTCTTGGGGTAATAACACTTCATTTTCTAGGAAAACTTCTTCAATTAATCCTTCGACCACATTTAACATCGCTGATTGGAATGAATTTACAAATTCTCAAGTTGATGGTGCATCAACTGGTACCAATGAAAGATTAGATGAATTCAGTGGTTATACACCCCTCCCCGTAGAACTCTCATCCTTCTCTGCATCAATATTTAATAATGGCGTAAGACTAAATTGGCGTACGGAAACAGAAGTGAATAATCATGGATTTGAAGTAGAAAGAACCTCACCCTTTCTCACTCCTTATCAAGGAGGCGGTGTCCGGCAATTACCGGACGGGGGAGGTTGGGAGACAATTGGCTTTGTTGAGGGACACGGAAATTCAAATTCGCCAAAGAACTATTTTTTTATTGATGATAAAATCACTTCCGGTAAATATGCATACAGATTAAAACAAATTGATAACGACGGAACATTTGAATATTCAAAAATAATTGAAATTGATGTTGATGCACCTTTGGAATTTGAACTAAGCCAGAACTACCCTAATCCGTTCAATCCATCAACAACAATTAAATTTTCTCTTCCGGTAACCTCAAACGTAAAATTATCGGTATTTAACATTCTGGGGGAAGAAGTGCAAATTCTGGTGAACGAAACAAAAGAAGCAGGAATTTATACAATTAATTTTTCCGGCGTGGGCGGATCCACCTTAGGCGGAAATGCTTATACGCTACCGAGCGGAATATATTTTTACAAACTTGAAACGAGAAACTTTCTCCGGGTTAAAAAGATGAGTTTGATAAGGTAATGTCCCGTTAAGCTCGATTTTTTAGTGCTCTTAATAAAAAGTTTGATTTAGCAACAGTTTTAAACAAAAAAAATATTTCCTGCTTGTGTACTTTAACTGTACTATTTCATATATTAATAAAAATTATTTTATACTTTTAATTTGAGGACTGCTATGAAAAAAAATCTACTTTACAAATCTTCAATTATCTTTGCACTTTTGTTTAGCACAAACATATTCGCGCAATTGCTGCTCGAGGAAAATTTCGATTATACTGCGGGAGATATACTTACCGATCATGGATGGGTAGCTCACAGTGGAGGCGGATCAAATCCGATGACGGTTGTTTCGCCTGGATTGGTATTTCCGGGTCAACCTGGTTCGGGTGTTGGGAATGCTGCCTGGATGGATAATACCGGTGAGGATGTGCATAAGTTATTTACTGCCCCAACTTCTGGAGCGGTTTACACATCAGTGATGGTGGTTGTAAACGCTAGTGGATCAGCAAGCTATTTTATGCATTATGCTGAAAATCCACATGCCTTTAATTACCGTGGAAGATTATTTGTTGATGATGATGCTTCTAATGTCGCGTTTGGTTTAAGTTTTAGTAGCGGTGGTGGCGAGGTTTATACAGGTTTCGATTATAACTTTGGAGAAACTTACTTACTCGTCCTCAAATATGAAATTGTTGCTGGGGCAGATAATGATATGGTTAGTCTCTATGTATTTGATTCTGCTACCCCTCCAACACCTACCGAACCCGGCGTACCTACCTTAGGTCCATTTTCAGCAGGTGGGGCGTCAGAAATTGAGCCAGGTTCTCTTAACTTTCGCCAATTTAACTCATCAACAGATATAATTTTTGATGGTATATTAATATCGTCAGTCTGGTCGGAGGTTACTCCAGTCGAATTAACATCATTTACTGCATCTGTAAGTGAGAATAATGTTACACTTAATTGGATTACTGCTACTGAGTTGAACAATTCCGGTTTTGATGTTCTCCGTTCGACTGAAGAGGATGTATGGGAGAAAATTGGATTTGTTGCTGGTTTCGGTACAACAACAGAAATACAGAGTTATTCTTTTGAAGATGAAAATCTTAATACCGGAAAATATTCCTATAAGTTAAAACAAATTGATTTTGACGGTTCTTTTGAATATTCAAATGTAGTTTTTGTTGATATTACCATTCCCGTAGAGTTTGAACTTTCTCAAAATTATCCGAATCCATTTAACCCTAGTACAACAATTAAATTTGCAATACCGGAAGCAACTATGGTTACGTTAAAAGTATTTAATGCTTTGGGTGAAGAGGTTGCGTTATTAGTTGATAGGATTATGGAAAGCGGAATACACGAAGTTAATTTTGAAGCAATTGGATTGAACAGCGGAATGTATTTCTACAGAATTCAAGCAGGCGAATTTACCCAGGTTAAAAAGATGACATTACTAAAGTAAAACTAGCATTCATCATCTAATTATAACCCCTCTCTGAATAAGTGAGGGGTTTTTTATGAAATCAAATTACCATGATTTTAATCTTAGATTTTTCTATTTTTACCACTTAAAAGTTATCTATAATTAATAATTGGCGGGAAAATTATATCTATGTTCGGATTTGTTAAATTTGGTCGTAAATCCTTATTAGGGGGTGAAATCTATCGTGAGCAGAGAAGAAAGAGAATCATCATTACTATAATTTTTGCTTCAGTAGCTTTTGCATTACTCAATTTAATCCTCTACTCTCTAATAAGCATTTAATATTGCAACCTATATTTTTTTACTTACGTTCTTTCATGTTCCATTTATGTTAAGCTTACGTGAAAATGAAAGTTTTATTTTGCTAAAAATCTTAAATAAATAAATGCAGAAAAATAAAATATACATAGAAACTTACGGCTGCCAGATGAATTTGGCGGATACGGAAATTGTGCTTGGAATATTAAATAGTAAAGGTTACAATGTAACCCAGGATGCTAATGATGCAGATGTGGTTTTGTTAAATACTTGCAGCATAAGAGAAAATGCAGAACAGCGTATTTACGGACGGCTCGGCAGATTTAAGAATTTAAAAGAAAGCAAACCCAATCTCGTTGTCGGAATCCTTGGTTGTATGGCAGAACGACTGAGAAAGGACCTAGTTGAGAAAAATAGCATTGTTGATCTCGTTGTCGGTCCCGATGAATACAGACGGTTACCGGAACTGATTGATGTAGCATATAACGGTGATAAGGGAATTGGTGTTAAACTTTCGCGCACGGAAACCTATGATGATATTACCCCCCATAGAGAAGACGGCTTACAGGCATGGATATCTGTTATACGAGGATGCGATAAGTTTTGTACCTTTTGTGTTGTACCTTTTACCCGCGGCAGAGAAAGAAGCAGAACCTTAACTTCAATTGTTAATGAAATTAAAGAACTATCGAACAGAGGTTTTAAAGAAGTAACTTTGTTAGGTCAGAATGTAAACTCTTATCTAGATAACAGTAAGGATTTTTCTGATCTTCTTGCAGCTTGTGCTGAGGTTGACAGATCTTTGAGAATAAGGTTTACTACATCTCATCCGCAAGATCTTTCAGATAAGCTGCTTTATACAATTGCTGAAAACTCAAATATCTGTAACTATATTCATCTTCCTGTTCAATCTGGTTCCGATAGAATATTAAAGTTGATGAACCGAACTTACACGATTGATCATTATCTTAATTTGCTTGAAAAAGCAAGGAAAATTATTCCCGGTGTTAGCTTTTCAACAGATATTATTTCCGGCTTTCCTACTGAAACTTACGAAGATCATGTAAAAACTTTGGATGTTTTGCGGCTGGTAAGATACGATGGTGCTTATATGTTCAAGTATTCTCCGAGGGAAGGAACAAAAGCTTTCCGGATGGAAGATGATGTGAATGAAGAAACTAAATCGAAACGGCTGCAGGAAATTATTGATCTTCAACAGCAGATATCGTATGAGATCAATCAGGAATTAATCGGTACCGAAGAAACAGTTCTGGTTGAAGGATTAAGTAAAAAATCAGATCAGTTTTTTGCCGGAAGAACTGATACGAATAAGGTTGTAATCTTTCCGAAAAATGTTATTGTTGAGGAAGGAAGTTATGTGAAAGTTAAGATCAATCGAGCTACACAGGCAACACTTTTTGGTGAATTTGTGAGTAGCGTTGATGTTAATGATGAAAATCTTGCTTTAATTGCATAACTTAGGAAAAAGAAATAGTAATTTTCTTAATAAAATCCGGAGCCATTAAGCTATCGGAACAGAAATATGATCCCTCAAAGTATTAAAAATCTTGTTTTCCTCGCATTACTTTTTTCTGCTCTCTCTATTAATATAAATGCTCAGCAAGTAAACATCATTCCTTATTTACAACAAATTGAAAACGGAAAAGCTGATGAAGTTAGAAATGAGCTAATCGGTTTAAAGGAAAGATACTCCGAGGATCCATCGGTTATGTTTCTTGAAGGAGTTCTAACTGAAAACGGTCAAAAGGCGGTTGTTATCTACCAGAAAGTTGTTGATGAATATCCTGATAGTAAGTATGCCGATGCTGCACTTTACAGAATCTACTCTTATTACTATGCTTTAGGTTTATACGAATCTGCAAATGAAAAACTGAACAAGCTAATTACTGATTATCCAAAATCTCCTTACATAAAAATTGCCAAACAAAATCAATTGCCTGTAAATCCGGAGATATCACAGGAAGATGAAACCGACGTAACTCAGCAAAAAAACGATGATGTAGTGGGGGCTGATTATAAATTTACAATTCAGGCAGGTGCTTTCTCGAAAAAAGAAAATGCAGAATCACTCCAACTTAAATTTGAAAAGTCGGGGATATTCTCAGAGATAAAAGATAAACTTGTTGCCGGTACAACTTTTCATGTTGTTTATGTTGGTAAGTTTGTTACTGAAAATGATGCCGAGAGTTTTTTAAAAACAATAAATGATAAGTTTGAACTTTCAGGCAGATTAATACAAATATCGCAATAATTTAAATGGCTGAATTAATATTCATCGGCACCTCTTCGGGCAAAACCACTTTAAATCGTTTTCATTCATCAATCCTTATATCAACCTCAAATTATAATCTGCTTATTGATGCAGGCGATGGTATTTCAAAAGCATTGTTAACGCAGCAAGTTAGTTATGATGTAATTGATGGAATTCTTTTTTCACATCTTCATCCCGACCACTACACAGGGATGGCTGCCTTAATTGTTCAAATGAAAATGATAGAAAGAAAAAAGACACTAGATGTTTTTATTAATTCAGAGTTAGCAGATGTGATCCGAAATTTTTTAATACAATCTTATTTGTTTCCTGAAAGAATCGGCTTTGTAATAGAATATCATCAGCTTACCGATAATATAAAGTTTAATATAAACGATGACATAAGTTTTATACCGAGACAAAATTCTCATCTAAGTTCAGTATCAAAACTGGATGATTATGAATCTCAGAGTTTCTCTTCGAGTAGTTTTCTGTTAAGTGTTGATGATAAAAATATTCATTACACATCCGATGTAGGTGAGAAAAATGATCTTCAACTATTTAGGGATAAAACAATTGATTGTCTTATCAGCGAAGTAACGCACATTAAACCGGAAGATATTATAACTGCCTTTGATAAAAGCGATTTACCGGGGCGAATTATATTAACCCACATATGCGATGATGATCTAATTTCATTACAAAAATTTATTTTAGAATTACCTGAGAATTTGAAGGAAAAGATTATAATTGCCTCAGATGGGTTGAAAATCAAACTCTGACAATATTACCCCTTTTTGATGTTTACGCGCTCATTAAATTTATTATATTTACATTTTCAAAAGAAAACTATTTGAATGATGTGCGACAATATGTCATCAAAAAAATGAAAATTAAAAATGACAAGAGAAGTATTTAAACAAAAGAACGGTATCATCGGAAAATCTCAGGAGTTAAACGATCTTGTTGATGTTGTAATACAAGTGGCTCCTTCCGATATTACAGTACTAATTTATGGTGAAAGCGGAGTTGGCAAAGAAATATTTGCGCGGGCAATTCATAATGCCAGCAAACGTGCAGACAAACCGTTGATTACTGTAAACTGCGGTGCCATACCCGAAGGCATTCTTGAAAGCGAATTGTTCGGACATAAAAAAGGTTCGTTCACTGGTGCTATTGATCATCGAAAAGGATATTTTGAAATGGCTGACGGAGGAACTTTGTTTCTTGATGAAATTGCAGAGATGCCTTTAACTACACAAGTAAAGGTGCTTCGTGCGATTGAAGGTAAAGAGTTTATGAGAATAGGAAGTGAAACCGTTACAAATGTTGATGTTAGATTTATTGCTGCAACAAATAAAGATCTTCAAAATGAAGTAGATATTAAGCATTTCAGAGAAGATCTGTATTTTAGATTAAAAGTTGTTACGTTTAATATACCGCCGCTTAGGAAACGAAAAGGTGATATTGAACAGTTAGCCGATTATTTTATCCAGAATTACGCAAAAGATAATCGTAAGATACTGCCCGTTCTTACCAACGAAGCTTTACATATTTTAATGGAGTATAATTGGCCAGGAAATATTAGAGAATTAAAAAACACAATTGAAACCGCTATTGCATTAAGCAAAGATGAGATGCTTGGTGCTGATTCTTTCACTTCTCTATTAGTGAAGGAGAAAACATATGAAGATCATAGAAATCTACCTGTGTTTTTAAGAAAAACTCCCGAAGAAGCTGATAGAGAATTACTGTACAGAGCATTGTTTGAGATAAAAAAAGATTTGATAGAGTTAAAAGACATTATACTGCATCAGCAAAAAGAAGTTATAACAAACAATAATTATGATAACGAAGTTCTCCCCTTGGATGAAATGGAAAAGGGAGCTATAAAAAATGCTCTTGACCAAACACGAGGCAGTAAAAGAAAAGCAGCGAGACTTTTAAACATTAGCGAAAGAACTTTGTATAGGAAAATAAAAGAGTATCAACTTCAATAATATGTACACATTCAAACAAAAAGTGAAATTAACGCAGAAAAACAAGGTTTATTATTCCATAATGCTCTTGTTAATAGCTGTTTTGATGATTAATTTAACTGCCTGTTGTACGTATTCTTTTACGGGTTCGTCCGTTCCCGGTCATTTGAAGACAATTGCAATTCCTATTGCTCAGGATAGAAGCGGAGCGGGGATTCCGGGATTGAGGGAATTACTAACTCAGGAGATTATCAGACAGTTTATTGATGATAACTCTTTGCAGGTTACAGAGCGTACACAAGCAGATGCACTGTTAGAGTGTACTATCGTTTCATTTTCCGATGCACCTTCAATTCTTGGTGCAGGCGAAAATGTTGAACAGAGACGCGTGACGGTTACGGTTCAGGTCATTTATAAAGACCTTGTAAAAAGAGTAACCGTGTTCGATAATAATTTTTTAAATTATGGTGATTATAAACCGGGAACAGTAGCAAACGAACGTGTACAAGCATCTGAGATAGCTGTTGAAAAAATATCTGAAGATATTCTACTGGCAGTTGTTTCTGGTTGGTAACTAAAAAAGGATTTTAGATTTGGATGAAATAGTTTTAATTGGGTATTTCCTCTCGCTTTCAATATTATTTATTTTTGGGATGCATGGGTTTATAATGCTTTACTATCGTAAAAAGTATAAAGCAGTTCAGCACAAACCCATACCTGATTTTCAATGTAAGGATGTCGTTACCATACAACTTCCGCTTTATAACGAACTTTATGTTGTTGAAAGATTAATTGATGCGGTATGTGCAATTGATTATCCGAAAGATAAACTTGAAATACAGGTCCTAGATGATTCCACAGATGAGACCGTAGAAATTGCAGCTAAAATTGTTGAGGAAAAGAAAAAACTGGGTTTCGATATTTCTTATATACACAGAGAAAACAGGAAAGGTTACAAAGCCGGTGCGCTTAAAGAGGGATTAGCAATCGCCAAAGGAAAGTACGTTGCAATTTTCGATGCCGATTTTATTCCACGCAAAAATTTTCTCAAAAAAACCCTATCTTTTTTCAGTGAAGAAAACGTAGGCATGGTTCAAACAAGATGGGAACACTTAAACAGCAATTATTCAATTCTTACTAAGACACAGGCACTTGCACTTGATGGACATTTTGTAATTGAACAGACAGTTAGGAATAAAGCCGGTTTCTTTATTAATTTTAACGGTACAGGCGGTGTTTGGAGAAAAGAATGTATTGAAGACGCCGGGAACTGGCACTCCGATACTTTAACAGAAGATTTAGACCTTAGCTACCGTGCTCAATTAAACGGATGGAAGTTTATCTTCCTAAAAGATTTTACTTCGCCGGCAGAACTTCCTTCTGAAATAAACGCTTTAAAGGCACAGCAGTTCAGATGGACAAAAGGAGCAATTGAAACCGCGAAAAAAATTCTGCCGTTAGTTTGGAAATCTAAAATACCACTACGAGTAAAACTGCAATCAACATTCCATCTCAGCAACAATCTTGTTTTCCCTTTCATCCTGCTGGTAGCGATTTTAAATGTCCCATTAATATTTATAAAAAACAGCGGCTCTCACGAAGTTTATTTTGCATTTATGTCTGTTTTTGTTTTAGCATTTATAAGCACATTTCTTTTTTATCTTTATTCACAGAAAGATGTTCGATCGGATTGGCGGAAGAAGATAGTCCTGTTCCCGCTTTTTATGGCAGGGAGTATGGGGTTGGCGGTGAACAATTCGCGAGCGGTTTTCGAAGGGTTAATGAATCGTAAAAGTGAATTTGTAAGAACTCCTAAATTTAAAGTTGTTGATGAAAAAGATTCGTGGACGGGGAAAAAATATCTTAACAACAAAATCGGTTTTTCGGTATTCATCGAATCGATTATGGCGGTTTATTGTTTGATAGGTATTGTATCGAGCATTTATTTTTTAGAGCTTGCAGCATTACCTTTTCAACTATTATTTTTTACCGGTTTTTCTTTCGTTGCAATTACAAGCATTAAGCATGCTTTATCTAAAAACTAATTAAAGTGTAATTGAAAAAAACTAACAATACAATATTTAGCAAAAAAGTTAGTCTTATTTACGAATATAATCGTAACTCCCCACTTTTTGTAAAGATGGCTAATTCCCAAATCGAAGAGAATAATGTAGATGAAGCCATTGAAATTCTAAGAGCAGGTTTAAAAACATATCCTGAACATCCTGTTGCTCATTTACTTTTGGGTAAAGCGTTTGCATTGATGGGTAATTATGGTAAAGCTCTCGAGTATTTCAAAAAGGGAAGTGATATTATTCAGTCTGATGAAACCTATAATTATTATGTTAGTGAACTTGAAAAAGTAAAAAAGCAACGATCTTTGTTCGAAGCTTCAAGAGCGAATTCATTTTTCAATTCATCAAAAAAATTACAAAAAGCGCCAAAAGCACCTGATTTATTCAATGCAAAGAGTGAAGCAATAGCAGAGAAAGAATTAGCTGTTTCAATTGATGAAAGATTAGCGCAGCTAGCCGAGCAAATTTCCAAAGTTAAATTATCTGCTTCAACGGGAAGCACAACAACCCACACAGATTTTACAGATATACTTTCTCAGGATAATATGATAGTATCGGAAACTCTAGCTAAAATTTATGTTGCGCAAAATGAATATGACGAAGCAATAAAAGTTTATGAGAAACTTGTAAAAAAAGAACCATCAAGGTATGAACATTATACGGAAAAAATAAAAGAAATTCGTTCAAGATTAATTTCATAATTCTTTTTGATTTTAGATCAATTCACATCATCTGCACAATAAAAACAATTCTTCCGTTCAATGAATACTACAATGAATAAAACCAGGCTAAACAAAAAATTCTATAATAGAGAGCTTTTAACAGTGGCAATAGAATTACTCGGTAATATTTTAGTTAAAAAAGACGGAAATAAAATTTTAGCAGGTAGAATTGTAGAAGTTGAAGCATACAACGGAGATACCGATTCCGCAGCACATACCTTTACAGGTAAAACAAAAAGAAATGAAGTTATGTTTAATGAAGGAGGATTGCTATATGTTTACTTTACTTATGGTGCTCATCATTGCTGTAACGTTGTAACCGGCATTGAAGGAAAAGGAACTGCTGTTCTGATTAGAGCAGTGGAACCTTCTGAAGGTATAGATACAATGATACAAAACAGGTTTAAAAGGGAATTGTTAAACGCTAAAGAAATTTTCAATCTTACAAGCGGGCCGGGAAAAGTTTGCAGTGCTTTTAGTATTATTAAAAACCATTCAGGGATTGATCTGACAGGTAACAAAATTTATTTGGTTAAATCAAAACTGAAAAAGCATGAGAAAATTGGTGTTTCAAAAAGAATTGGAATTACAAGATCAGTAGATTTACCATGGAGATTTTTTATTGAGGATAATCCTTACTTATCGAGAAAATGATAATACCAAAAAATATTTTGATTGTGAGGAATGACAGTATAGGAGACGTTGTACTTTCGCTTCCGTTAGCAGGATTGATAAAAAAACATTATCCTGATTGTAAGATTACGTTTCTATTGAGAAATTATACAAAGGATATTGCAATCGATCATCCGAACATTGATGATGTAATAATACTGAAGGAAGATAATGGAAAAATCCCTGTTTGGAAAAATGTGAATCAATTGAAAAAAGGTTCATTCGATGCAAGTATTATTGTGTATCCTACGTTTATAACGGCGTTAATTATTTTTTTAGCACGAGTAAAATTTCGGGTTGGCAGCGGTTATCGTTGGTATTCTTTTCTTTTCAACAAAAAGGTTTTTGAGCACAGGAAATATTCAGAAAAACATGAATTGGAATACAATGTAAATCTTCTTAAAGTATTTGGGATCGAGGAGAGCATCTCGACAAAAAATGTTCCGTTCGATCTTCGCATTAATAAAACCAGTATGGAAAAAGTTAATAAAACACTTACTGATTCAGGATTTGAATTTGAAAAGAAAACAATAATTGTTCATCCCGGCAGCGGAGGAAGTGCAATTGATCTCCCGATTGAAAAGTTTTCTCAGTTAGTAAAAAACTTATCTTTACTAAATGAACTGAACATAATTATTACAGGAAATGAAGATGAAAAAAATATTTGTAAAACAATAAGTGCTAACACAAATGCAATTGATCTTTCCTCCAAATTTAATCTTTCTGAAATTATTTGCCTGATAAGTTTAAGTGATATCTTCATTTCAAACTCTACTGGACCAATTCATATTGCTGCTGCTTTAGGTAAATACACGGTAGGTTTTTACCCTAAAATCCGCGCTTGTTCTCCGGAACGATGGGGACCTTTCACAGAGAAAAAAGTTATTTTTACGCCTGAATTAGAATGTAATGATTGTACACGGGAACAGTGTGAGAGATTGAATTGTATGAATAGCATAGATATTGATAGCGTTACTAAGGAAATAACAAAACTGATAAGCATTTAATAATTACGGAAATACAATGAAAACACAAACAAAAATTTTACTGATTATTCTTCCCTTCATTTTATCTTTTGGATTTTCAGGCGGCGATGGGAATAGGAAAGATGATTTTAGAAAACTTGAAAATAAAGCATTTAAAGAAGGTGAAAAATTAACTTTCGATTTAGACTATGGATTTATCACTGCAGGAATTGCAGTAATGAAGATTCCGAGAATAAAAAGAATATCCGGTAGAGAAGCTTACCATATAATTTTTGAAGTAAACTCTGTACCAAGTTTTGATTGGATTTATAAAGTGCGTGACCGCTATGAAACTTATGTCGATGTCGAAGGCCTTTTCCCATGGAGATTTGAGCAGCACATAAGAGAAGGTGGTTACACAAGAGACTTCTCAGCATTTTTCGATCAGCGGAAAGGTAAAGCAAAAACAAGCGAAGGCGAATATGAAATTCCAAAATATGTTAACGATATTATTTCCGCTTTTTATTTTATCCGTACTTTTGATTATTCTAATATGAAAGTTGGTGACATGATTATGATGCAAAATTTTTATAAGGACAAAGTTTATGATCTTAATGTGAAATACCGCGGTAAAGAAACCATAGATGTTCCTGCAGGTACTTTCGATTGCATAATCATAGAACCATTAGTAAAAGAGGGAGGACTTTTTAAGCACGACGGCGATATAATAATATGGTTAACGGATGATGATTTGAAAATGCCGGTAAAGGTAAGAACGAAAATTATTATCGGTCATGTTGAGGCAATTTTATCTGAATATGAAGGGTTGGCGGGGGAGTTAAAATCAAAAAAATAGTCGATGCAAAATTGCAAGAAATAGGTGTTTCTTCTTTTTTCTAAATCTTATCACTAATTTCATCTGTTCATAATTTGTTTTTACTTGTACGATGAAACTTTTACTATAATCTCCTCATTGTTTGTTCTAAAATCATTATAGAAGTTTCACATCGAATTTTTGTCTATTCCAATAATTTAAGATGCCAGATTCAGAAAATAACAGCAACCAGGAAAATCCTGAAACTCGACCAGATTTTAACAATAACAGGAGAAGTGTTCACGATACTTATCCCCTGATATCTCCGATAGCCGCAGCATTCCTTGGGCTTATCGGGGGTTTTTTCCTTTACCAGTTTATTGGCGGAATTTTAACTTTATTAATATTCGATTTTGATATAGATAATGCTCCAGTAAACAGTTTACGGTTGATGACCATGGCTGGACAGATTTTGTTTATTTTACTTCCAGCATTACTTTTTGCAAAATGGATTTACGGTGATGTATCCGATATTATCTCCATTAAGATGCCGAAATGGATTGAGTTAGCATTATTTTCGGCAGGCATTATTATTCTTACACCATTACTTCAGAGTTATCTTTACATTCAGAATTTTTTTATTGAACAGCTTGCTGCAAATTCGGAGATGGTTAAGTCCGTAAAATCTTTTTTCGATTCGTTAAACGAATTGGTTGAAAAAACTTACGGAAATATGCTTAAGGCAGATTCTGTTCCGGAAATGTTTCTTGTAATATTAATTATAGCTGTTGTTCCTGCAGTATCCGAAGAGGTTATGTTCAGGGGTTATATACAAAAAAGTTTTGAGTTTAGAATTAAACCGTTTTGGGCGGCTCTAATTACAGCAATTTTCTTTGGTCTTTATCATTTTAACCCTTACGGATTACTTCCGTTAATTGCTTTGGGTTTTTATTTCGGTTTTGCGGCGTATATCAGCAAATCCCTAATTGTTCCAATGTTCCTTCATTTCCTTAATAATTTTGGAGCAATAATGCTCTATTATATTATTGGTGATGATGAACTTATTAATACAAATGTAACGGATTCTGCAGGGTTGGAATCAAATATAACTCTCTTCTTCATACTTAGCTTGTTATTTACTATTATTATTCTTGTAATTAAAAAATACTATTCAAAAATCAAGTTTATTTAGGAGACAACCATGTCGGTTTGTCCATACTGTAATTACGAATATGTTGAAGGTATTGCAATATGTCCTGATTGCAGCTCACCGTTGGTTGATGAAAATGATCTTCAGAAGTTTGAGGAATTAAGTGAAGCCGATTGGGTTTTGGTTTACACTTCTGGTGATGAATTGGAAATAGGCATGCTTAAGGGAATTTTAGAGAGTGCCGGTCTTAAAGTAAATGTTTTATCTCAGAAAGATCATATTTTACCTGTGCCGGGAGATTTGTCGGTTGTAAAATTGCTTGTCCGGAAGAACGATGTAGGTTCCGCACTAAATTATATTCAAGACGTTAGAAACAGAGAAAGCGAATCTTCGGACGAGTAATGTCTATAGGCAACACAGCTACAAGAATTATTGTATCAGTAATTGCAATACCCGCCATTGTAGCGGCTTGTTATTTTGGTGGATATTATTTCTTTGCTTTTGTTTTAGGAATTGGAATTATTTCGTACTACGAGTTTTGGTCGTTTGTAAGGAATAAAGATATAAATGCTAATCTTATTGTTGGTATAATTTCGGTTGGAGTGATCATTGCAAACTCATACAAAAGTTTTATTGCAAATTATCCTTTGCTGATAATCATTTTACTTTTATTAACAACTATAGAACTCTTCCGCAATAAAAAATCTGCAATAATAAACCTTGGCACAACCTTACTCGGCATTTTATACTTCGGATTGTTTGCTTCCGCTCTTTTATCCATAAGAGAGATTTATCGGGTTGATTACGCACAAGGCGGATTGCTAATTATTTCGATATTTGCTTCAATTTGGATTTGTGATTCGGCAGCATTTTTTGGCGGAACAGCGCTTGGCAAACATAAACTGTTTCCGCGCGTAAGCCCTAACAAAAGCTGGGAGGGGGCAGTATTTGGTCTTTTATTTGCTGTTATAGCTATGGTAATTTCGAAGGTTATATTTTTAGGTTTTTTATCTTGGTTAGATGTTATAACAATAGGATTAATTGTGGGAATAATTGGACAAATTGGTGATTTGATAGAATCATTATTTAAACGCGATGCCGGTGTTAAAAACTCTTCTGCAGTAATTCCTGGTCACGGCGGAATTTTTGATCGTTTCGATTCACTTCTTTACACTGCACCTGCTGTTTTTCTTTACATAAAATATTTAAGTTAATTATTTATTCCGAACAAGTATGAATAACCAAAAAAAAGTGAGTGTTATAACTCTCGGCTGCTCTAAAAACATAGTTGATTCAGAACGATTGATGAGACAAATTCAACTGAACGATATAGCTTTAGCTAAACAGCCGGAAGAAGCCGATACTGTGATTATAAATACCTGCGGTTTTATTGAAGCTGCGAAGGAAGAATCCGTTAATACTATTTTAAATGCTGTTGCTTTGAAAAATGAAGGCAAACTGAAAAAAGTTATTGTTGCGGGATGTTTATCTGAGAGATATAAAGAGGATTTAATTAAAGATATTCCCGAGGTTGATATTTACTTCGGGACTGAGAATTATGAAGGAATTGTTAATGAACTAGGCGGCACATTAAAACATAATTTGCTTGGCGAACGGCTTCTTTCAACACCATCACATACTGCGTATCTTAAAATTTCCGAAGGGTGTGATCATCCTTGTTCTTTCTGTGCAATTCCTTTAATGAGGGGCAAACATAAATCAAAACCTATTGATGATTTATTAAAAGAAGCAGAATTCTTAGCTGCTAATAACACAAAGGAACTTATTATTATTGCTCAGGATACAACCGATTACGGAAAAGATCTTCCGGGAGAGACAAACCTTCCACTTTTACTTAGAGAGTTAAGCAAAATAGATGAAATTGAATGGATTAGAATTATGTATGCCTATCCATCAAGATTTGAAATGGAGCTGATAGAAGAGATTGCAATTAATCAAAAAATTTGTAAATATATAGATATACCTCTTCAACATATTTCCGATAATGTGCTTCGTTCGATGAGACGAGGTGTAACAGGCAGCCAAACGAGAAAATTATTGAATGAGTT
Source organism: Bacteroidota bacterium (assembly GCA_022564295.1). Lineage (GTDB taxonomy): Bacteria > Bacteroidota > Ignavibacteria > Ignavibacteriales > Ignavibacteriaceae > BMS3ABIN03. The sequence continues at coordinate 194,348 of JADFLR010000001.1, forward strand.
AAGAACAAGAATCCACGGTGTTACTTTGAGAACAACATTTATTGTTGGTTATCCTAACGAAACGGAAAAAGAATTTGAAGAGTTATGCGAATTTGTAAGGGAAATTAAGTTCGATAGAATAGGAACTTTTGTATTTTCTGTTGAAGATAATACATCAAGCTTTATTTTAGGCGATCCTGTTAGTAAAAAAGTGAAAGAAAGCAGAAAAGATACTTTAATGGAAATCCAAAAGGAAATATCGCATAAAAATAATTCGGAGTTTATAGGAAAAAAACTCAAAGTATTGGTTGAAGCTTTGGAAGGAGATTTCTATATTGGACGATCATATAGAGACGCACCCGAAGTTGACGGTGAAGTGTTGATCGATAGAAATGATAATAAGTTAATTATCGGCGATTTTTATTATGTGAATGTTTATGATTATAATGAATACGATTTGTTCGCCGAAGTAATGAAAAACTAAGAGGCAAATAAAATGAAAACTATTAAATTTTTTCTGGTATTTCTTTTTTCCACTGGTTTTATATATTGTCAACCAGAAAATCCCACCTTATATGTACAAACCGGAGTTAAGTATTTCCAGGATTTTTTAAATTTTCTGGATGATGACGGTCAATCAAGAGTAGATATTTTTATACAGGTTCCATTTGCCGCGGTTCAGTTTGAACGGATTTCCGGAGGTTTTGAAGGTGGATATTCTGTTACTGTTTCCATATATATGGAAGATGAAGAGACCTTATATTTAGAAAAATTATGGAATGAAAAAATTATTGCCAAATCGTTCAAGGAATCTTCTGCAAAAGAAAATTTTAATCTGAGCTATCGTTCATTAAAACTTAAACCCGGTAAATATTTTATCAAAACAACTGTAATGGATAGAGATTCACGAAAAGAATATTTCTCTAACAACTTCTATAATGTGAAAGATTTTTTGCCAAAGCCATCTATTAGCGATATAATGTTAATTGCACAAATGACAAATGTTGAGGGCAAAAATAAAATTGTTCCGAATGTTTCCCGCAACGTATCGGAGAATAAAAAAGAGATTAATATCTTTTTTGAAATTTATTCAGATTCTTCAACTGATTATAATATTGAATATATTATTACAAATAAAGACAATAAAATTTTATATGAGCGTTCCGTCAAACAATCGATGAACGAAGGCAAAACTCAGGTTTTCTACACCATTTTAGATTCAACATTATTGAGTCTTGGTAATTATATTCTTACAGTTCGGTTAAAAGATACCAACGAAAATATTCTTGCTTCAACTTCTAAAACATTTTATTCACGTTGGGTTGGTTTACCTGCTACAGTAGATAATATTGATAAAGCAATAGATCAGCTTATTTATATTGCTAATCCGGATGAGATTGAATATATGGAAAATGGTAAAGACGAAAAGGAAAAAACAAAAAGATTTATAGAATATTGGAAGACTAAAGATCCGTCACCCGGAAATGAAGAAAATGAAGTCTTCCAGGAATATTACGGAAGAGTTAATTTTGCCAACGAACAGTTTTCACATTACAGAGAAGGATGGCAGTCAGATAGAGGTATGGTGTTCATTATTCTTGGTCCGCCGAATAATGTAGATAGGCATCCATTTGAGTATGATTCAAAACCATATGAAATATGGCAGTACTATGAAATAAACAGAAACTTTACATTTTTAGATGAAACCGGTTTTGGTGATTACCGTTTAATTACTCCAATGTATGGAGACCTTTTTCGTTACAGATATTAATTACCTCGTTACTCAAAATTTGATTAGTAATTTACTTTTGTAATTCTTAATTCCGGATTGCCTAAAATGTTTGTTTCATAACTCTTTTCTATCACTCTGTTATACCTAACGGAATACAGGGGGAGTGAAGAGCATCAAATTATTACAGTAATAAATGATTAGGCTTGCTGATAATTCCGCAAGCTTTTTTATTTTACAGCAGATATTTTTTTCTTAATTATTTTTGAAATATGATTTTAACTGTAACCATAAATCCACTTTTAGAACAACGCTTTACTTTTAATAAGGTGTCTCCCACATATCAAAACAGAAATGGAAAACTGCGTCTTGCTGCAGGTGGTAAGGGTATTAATGTAAACAGACAATTGAACATTTTGAATGTTCACAACATTGCACTAACCTTTGTCGGCGGTACTTACGGTAAGCTTTTCAGAGAATCGATTAAAAATGAAGGAATAGATTTTTCTCTAATTAGCACACACACCGAAACAAGAATTTGTAGTGTTATTATTGATTCAGCAGAAAATAGCATCTCATATTATTTCAACGAGAATCAAACAATAACAAAAGATGAAACCTATAAGTTTATTGTTAAGATGCAAAAGATGATACAGAATTGTGAGATGGTTATTTTCTCAGGTAGTTCTCCCGGCGAAGAAGCGGATAAAATCTTTCCTGCCGGAATTGAAATGGCAAATAAGTATGACAAAATTTCCATCTGCGATACTTACGGCAGCCATCTCCAAAATTGTTATTCAGCATCACCAAGAATAGTGCACAACAATGTTGAGGAAGTAGTTCATTCGCTTCAGCTAAACTTGAATAATGAAAGGGATAGATTAGTTTTTTTAGATTCCCTTTACAGCAAAGGGATTAAACAAGTTTATTTAACCGATGGCGATAAAAATATTTACGCTTCTAATTTTGACTTTCATTATAAAGTAAGAGTGCCTAACATTAAGAGTGTCGATTCTACGGGAAGCGGGGATGCGTTTGTTGCAGGCATTGCTTATGGATGGCATAATAATTTAGTGTTCAATGAACAGATTAAATTTGCAGCAGCACTCGGCACAGCAAATATACAATCGTTTGATGTTTGCAATGTTCAAGTGGATGAAGCGCGTAAGTTTGTGGAATCAGTTGAATTGCATCCGATTGGTAAAAAAATAAAAATAATTGATGATACACCGGATTAAATATTTTCTTTTACTCTTAACTTATCCATTTCTACTGCTGCCGCAGGTAGTCGATAACTTTGATATTACCGGCAACAATGATTTCAAGGATAATGAAATAATAGGATGGGTTCAGGTTGGAAAAGGAACAAAAATATATGAAGGAATACTCGATACGATTAAATCCCGTGTAGCATTTAACCTTAGTTTGAAAGGGTACTTTAATCCTTCGTTTGATGGAACAGCGATGGAGTTTTCCGAAGACACGCAGAAGGTAAATATCAAACTTGTTGCATACGAAGGAACACCAACCTTTATAAACAAAGTCATTTTTACAAGTAACGATTCACTCCGTCTTCAATCTTTCCTTCCTATATTTAACTTTTTACAAGGACAGGTTTTTGATAAAAATGAGTTGGAGGAATATATTAACGATGCTTTAACAAAACTTGAAAACGATGGACATCCCTTTGCTGTTTTTACTATCACGTCGGTTTACTTTTACTACGATTCGACGGATGAAAATAACTATGCGGATTTATACTTAAAACTTGATACGGGAATTAACAGTAAGATTGAAAAAATTGAAGTTAAGGGAAATGAATCCACACGCGATTACGTGGTTATACGTGAATTAAGAATTGTGTCGGGAGAACAATATTCGCAAGACAAAATTGAAGAACTACCAAGGCGGTTGAATCGTCTTCGCTTTTTTGAGCCGGTAACAACTCCACAGTTTTATGTGGACTCTGATGACAACGGTGTGTTGTTAATTACAGTAAAGGAAAGACAGACAAATAATTTTGACGGAATTATCGGTTACATTCCTCCATCCAATGAAAACGAATCGGGTTTTATTACAGGACTGGTAAACGTTTCTTTACGCAATCTGTTCGGTACCGGCAGGGCTGCTGCGGTTCGATGGAGAAAGTTTGACCGGAACTCACAGGAACTTGAATTGAAATATCTTGAACCATGGTTGTTCGGCTTTCCTTTAAATCTTAATATGGACTTTTTCCAAAGACAGCAGGATACAATTTTTGTTCAAAGAACTATTTCGGGAGGATTGGAATATCTTGCAACAGAGGATGTTTCTGCTGCAGTGTTTGTCTCATCGGAATCAACAATCCCTACTTTTTCCGAAGAACCAGTATTCACAGTGTATAACTCGACTGCGTTAACAACGGGAGTAAATTTGACAATAGATACAAGCGATGACCCCTTTGCACCAACTAGCGGGATTTTCTTCAGTAATACTTATAAGTTCAGCAGGAAGAATATTAACGGACCTCCGGAATTTATTACACCTGATACTGAAACCGAAGTAAATCTTCAGCGCTTTGAGGCAACACTCGCACTGTACTATGAATTATTTTCTCGGCATGTAATCGCATTTGATATTAACGGAAGAGAATTACGGGGACCATTTTTTGAGGAAAGTGATCTATACCGTTTAGGCGGTACAAATTCGTTAAGAGGTTACAGGGAAGACCAATTCCTCGGAAACAGAATATACTGGACAAATCTTGAATACAGGTTCTTCCTCTCGCGAAGGACTTTCGCATTCCTGTTTTTTGATACGGGGTATTTTTTACGCGATGCTTATGAAGTACGCAATGCTAATGAGGTTGAAAAAATTCCTAAGCAGGAAGCATTTAAGATTGGTTACGGATTCGGTATCAATTTAGAAACAGCAATCGGTGTTCTCGGTGTAAGTTTCGCTCTCGCTAAAGGCGATTCTTTCAGTGATGGCTTAATTCATTTTGGGATAATAAATGAATTTTAGCCTTTAGGCACTATTAGCTTTCTTTAATCTTAATTTTGATTAATATCACAAAAAGATAAATATATTATTTGTATGTTCTAATAAGAAAGATAAACTGATTAATAATAAATTGTTTGGTGATAGATATGAACTTAGAGACCGCTGCTAAAACTACGATAGAATCCTGTGAAAAACTGCATCTCTGTGACACAGTTAAGCAATTTCCGTTTAAATCTAAATTAAGTCTTGAGTACCTGATAGACTTTTGGAAAGAAGAGGCAAATCATCCCAATTCATTAAGATCTGACCATGCTAAACATTTATTGGAGCAATTAAACGGCGCTCCTGAACTGACTAAACCAATAAGTGATTTAAGCATTTTGAAAAACCATACTGATTTATTAGATCAGCTAATGACTGCAATTTACCCGCCTTCAAGATGGGAAACCCAGATAAGTACTAGTAATGCACCTTTTCAATTTCAATCATTCTATTCTTCCCCCCTTTTTAATAAAATATTTGGAATTGATAATGAAGGATCATTTGTAAATGCTGAGTTTAATGAGCGGGAAATGCTGGCTAATAAAATACTTTCAGCATACCTGATGATACTTGAAAAATTTTATGGTAAAAAGTTTGAAATCGATAATCATTATTTAATAGGTGTCAGGAATGAATCCTTGAAAAGTTATTTTAAGATTGAGATAGATCCGGCTTTTGTTAATATTAAGGCTATCGGGAACCCACCAAAGTTGGGAGAGGAAGAAATAAATTATATTCTTGAAGATGTGACTAATCTTGATAGATGGCGGCAGACTATCCCTTCGGATAGTTTTGAATTTGAAGGTTTCGTTACAATCTCTGCAATGAATGTTACAGATCAAGAAACTTTGTCTCAGCTTAAATATGATCTTTTGGAACGCACATCCATAATTTCAATGGATAAGTTCTTAGAACTGCAGCAAAAACTAAGAACTTTACTTCAACTGCCCGAAATCAAATTGGGACTGGCAGCTTTCAGCGGTGAATGGAAGATGATGTTTAATTATGGTAATAAGATTGGAATGAGTTTTATAATGAGTGAAAATATCAAGACATCGTGTAAAAACATAAAGGATTCAATTTATGCTGATGCTTTTAAAGGAAAAAATCCGATTATAATTGATGACCTGACAAAGCTGGATAATAAAACCATAGTTGAAGAAGAGATAATAAAACAAGGAATATTGAGTATTATCATAGCTCCTTTGTATTACCAGGAAGAGCTTGTTGGAATATTAGAACTCGGTTCGCCAAATAGGTGTGAGCTTAATTCGCTGGTTATCAATAAATTAAAAGAAGTATTATCACTCTTCTCTATCGCGTTGAAACGAAATATTGAAGAGCATCAAAATAAGATTCAGGCGGTAATTAAGGAAGAATGTACAGCTATTCATCCGATAGTCGAATGGCGATTCAATCAAGCAGCTTTTAATCTATTGCATCGCCGGGAAAATGATCCCAGTTCAACAATGGAACAAATAAGTTTTGATAATTTATATCCGTTATATGGTTTATCTGATATTCGGGATTCATCTTTACATAGAAATAATGCTATTCAGTCCGATTTAATTGGTCATTTAGACATGGTGAGGAATATCCTGACGGCTGCTCATAAAATAAAACGACTTCCCGTAATTGATGAATTAAATTACAGAACAGAATATCATATTAACTCTCTTTCGCAAGGATTAAGTTCAGGTAATGAAGTCAGTATAACAAACTTTCTTAAGAATGAGATAGATTCTGTTTTTGAACATATTAAAAGTTATGATCCGGAACTTGAACATAGAATATCCAATTACTATAAATTGCTTGATGGTCAAATGAAATTATTCTATAATAAAAGAAAAGATTACGAAGAGAGCGTAACAAAAATAAATGAAATGATTGGTGCCTACTTGGATAATGCCCAGGTAGAAGCGCAGCAAATGTTTCCACATTACTTCGAAAAATATAAGACTGATGGAGTTGAACATAACATCTATTTAGGTCAGTCACTTGTAAATGATAGAAAATATCATCCGATATATCTGAGAAACCTACGTTTATGGCAGTTGATCGTTATGTGTGAAGTGGCATTAAGATCTGAACGCTTAAGACCTGAATTAAAAATGCATCTCGAAACAACACATCTAATTCTAATTCAAAATAACGAGTTGTCAATCAGGTTCCGGTATGATGAAAAGAAATTTGATGTTGACGGAACTTACAACCTCCGATACGAGATTATGAAAAAAAGAATTGACAAGGCGATAATAAAGAAATCAAAAGAGCGGTTAACGATGCCCGGAAAAATTGCAATCGTATATTCTCAAACCTCTGAGGCGTTGGAGTACAAAAGATATATTGAATATTTAAAAAGCAAAGATTATATAACCGGTGAAGTTGAAGAACTTGAGCTGGAAAATCTGCAGGGTGTTCAGGGATTAAAAGCTCTTCGAATAAAAGTCAATATTAATTCAACGATTGAATCGGGAAAAAGTATTAAATCTGAAGTTGAAAACGCCGTAAAACATATACCAGAATTAATGAATTAAAAATGATAAATAAAAGTTATACGAATAATGAAATAAAAGTCTTTTGGAATGCTGCTTTATGCATTCATTCAGCAAATTGTGTGAATAGTTTAAATGTAGTTTTAATCCCAAACAAAAGCCTTGGATAAATATGCAGGCAGCATCAACCGAAAAAATTATTAAAGCAGTAAATAATTGTCCATCCGGAGCTTTAACATATAAATGGAGTGTTGAAATGGAAGAAGAAAAACAAAACGAACAAGCATTAACTACTATTAAGGTAAACGCTGGCGGACCCTACCTGGTAAAGGGTTCAGTTGTTGTTGTGGATAAAGACGGAAGTGAAACAATCAAAGAAGGCACAATTGCACTTTGCAGATGTGGTGGATCGCAGAACAAGCCATACTGTGACGGTTCACATACGAATGTTGAGTTTGATAAGTGAATTGTTCTTAGTGAGGAGATGTGACTAAGTTGATAATGTCACTCTGAACGCCTGGGTCAGAATGACATCATCAAGTCATTTGATTCTTAAAAAATCTACATTTTCTTTAACGGGAAAAATAGTATTTTCCGTTTATGAATTCCTTTTCTAATATTAAAGCTTATCTTTTTATAACAAGACCTGTAAATGTAATTATAACTTTTTTAGTTGTAATTGTTGGTGCAATTATTTGCATTATTAGTGATTACTCAATCTTTAAAATATTGTTAGCTGCTTTTTCTGCAGCACTTACCGCCGGCGCAGGAAATATCATGAACGATATTTATGATAAAGAAGCAGATAAAATAAATCATCCTGAACGACCCCTTGCCAAAGGAATTATCACCACAAAAAAATCATGGATAGAATATTTCTTCTTAACTTTTTTGGCTGTTGCAGCATCGTCTTTTATTAATCAAACAGCATTAGCAATTGTTATTCTCTCTTCGGTTTTACTTTATCTTTATTCAGCACGATTAAAGAAAATCCCGTTGTTAGGAAATATTACTGTTGCATACCTGACAGGACTTGCATTTATCTTTGGCGGAATATCCGTTAACAATGTTCGTGGTGCTTTCATTCCGGCAATTTTTGCTTTCTTTATAAATTTTATAAGAGAATTAATTAAAGATATGGAAGATATTGAAGGCGATACAAAAGTTGGGCTGCTAACCTTCTCAACGAGATTTGGGCTGAAAGCCTCAATCTTATTTATAACATTTTTAACAATTACTTTAATTGCATTTACATTCTATCCTTTTATAAAGAATATATATAGTATTGAGTTTTTTGTCCTCGCAATGTTGATTGTAAATCCAATTCTGGTATATTTTCTAAAACTACTTTACGAAAAAGATGTAACGAAAAACTTGAATAAGTTAAGTAATATGCTGAAATTGGATATGTTAATTGGTTTGCTCGCAATCTATCTTGGCAAATGAAAAATTTCGACAATAGTTTTTTAAATGATAATATAAAACTGATAGCTGGCACGGATGAAGCCGGAAGGGGACCTTTAGCTGGTCCTGTTGTTGCTGCATCGGTTATATTTTCTCCCGATGTTTATATCGAAGGTGTAAATGACTCAAAGCAGTTGAGTGTAAAGAAAAGAGAAATACTGTTTGAAGAAATTATTAAACACTCTATTGCCTGGGGTGTTTCTGTCGTATCTCACGGAAAGATTGATGAAATAAATATTCTAAATGCTTCGCTGCTTGCGATGCTTAACTCAGTTAAAAAACTAAAAATAAAACCTGGTCTCATTCTTATTGATGGCAATAAAGCGTTTCATTATGATGTACAGTTACAAACGGTTGTAAAAGGTGATTCTAAATCGTTTTGTATTGCAGCTGCTTCAATACTTGCAAAAGTTGCCCGCGATACAATTATGATACGGTTATCTCATCACTTTCCCGAATACAATTGGGAACAGAATAAGGGCTACCCTACAAAACATCATATCGAAACAATTAAATTAATTGGTGCTTCACCCCTACACCGGAAAACTTTTCTTAGAAATATATTAACGGATAAAAGTGAAGCCGGATTAAAGCTCCAAACCGTTTATTAAAAATGTGGCTAAACAAAAAAGAACTTGGAGAAAAAGGTGAGCAGTTAGCAGTTGATTTCTTAATCGAGAATGGTTTCGAAATTATTCAACGCAATTATCGTTACGGGCATGGCGAAATTGATATTATTGTAAAAGATCCTTCAGATGGCATTACAGCATTCATTGAAGTAAAGACGAGGCAAAACTTAGATTTCGGTGAACCAGAATATGCAATAACCAAAAACAAGCAAAGACAAATTAAAAAAATGGCTGAGCTTTACTTATACGATAAACAAATTGAAGAATTAGATTGCAGATTTGATGTAATTGCTGTACTGCTTAAGGACATTAATAATCCTTCAATTAAACATTACATCAATGCTTTTATGTAAGTAGATGAAACGAGAATGTAAAATATATTTACACTCATGACTATGATTATAATGCGAGTTTCCAGACGCATGGGGACAAAAATATAAAATTCCGCCAGAGGCGGACAATTACAAACAGATGAAATTCATCAAAAAATATATTAAGGTGGTTGATTCATTAAACGAAAGAATCGGCTCAATAACTTCGTGGCTAACTGCGTTGCTTGTTCTTGTTGTGAGTTACGATGTATTTGTGAGATATCTTGTAGGAGAAAGCAGCGTTGGTTTACAGGAATTTGAGTGGCATATATTCGCTTTGATATTTTTAGTTTCTGCAGCATACACTTTAAAGATTGATGAACACGTTCGTGTTGATGTGTTCTACACAAGATTTTCCCAAAAGAATAAAGCATTGGTTAATCTTTTTGGTTCAGTATTTTTATTAATTCCATTCTGCCTGATTGTAATTTTAGCTTCGCAAGATTTTGTGGAGCTTTCCTTTCGCGTAAAAGAAACATCTCCTGATGCGGGTGGATTACCTGCGAGATATATTCTTAAAGCATTTATTCCCGTTTCATTTATATTGCTGCTTCTCCAGGGTTTAGCGTTAGCCTTCAAATCGTTCTTACAGATTAAGGCAAAATAGAACTTTATGGAACTCCTGCCATTTTTATTTTTCTTAACAGTATTCATCTTTTTATTATTGGGATTTCCTGTTTCATTTACACTTGGTGGTGTTTCATTCATCTTCGGTATTCTAATATTTGGTCCGCACTATTTTAATTTACTGCCGCTGAGAATTTGGGGTATTATGTCAAACTATATTTTGCTTGCGGTTCCGCTTTTCATTTTTATGGGAGTGATGCTTGAAAAGTCAGGTATTGCCGAAGATCTGCTTGAAACAATGGCTTTGCTGTTCGGTAAACTAAAAGGCGGATTGGCTATCTCTGTCTTAATTGTTGGTGCTATCTTAGGTGCTTCAACTGGAATTGTGGGAGCAACTGTTGTTACAATGGGTGTGTTAAGTCTTCCTATTATGCTTAAAAGAGGTTACGACAGCAAATCAGCTTCCGGAATAATTATGGCATCCGGCACACTTGGGCAAATCATTCCGCCAAGTATTGTTTTAGTTATGTTAGGAAGTGTTCTCAATGTTCCTGTTGGTGATCTGTTTATCGCTGCTGTTATTCCCGGAATTTTGTTAGTGTTTTTATTCTTTGTTTGGATTGTTATACAAACGATAATAAGGCCAAAAGATTTGCCTGCTATGCCTTCGGATGAATTAAAAAAGTTTAAAGGGAAAGTTAAACTTAAAAGAATACTTAATGCTTTCATCCTTCCTTTCGTTTTGGTGATTGCAGTATTGGGATCAATATTCGCGGGCATTGCATCGCCAACGGAAGCTGCGGCAATTGGTGCCTTAGGTGCATCGGTTTTAACGATGTTTAAACGAAGATTTAATTTACCAACGCTTAAAGCTGTTATGCTTAAAACCACATCTATTACAAGTATGGTGTTCATGATTTTAGTTGGTGCAGCTGCTTTCGGTCTAGTATTTAGAGGGTTGCACGGTGATCGTTATTTAGCCGAGTTAATTCTTGCTGCCGATTTTGAACCGTACCAGTTTTTAGCAGTTGCAATGTTAGTGATTTTCATTTGCGGATTTTTTATAGATTTTATTGAGATAACTTTTATTGTCGTCCCAATCATTGCGCCAATCTTCCACAGCTTTAATATTGATATCTTGTGGCTGGGAATTTTAATTGCAATGAATTTACAAACATCTTTTTTAACCCCGCCGTTTGGGTTCTCAATATTTTATCTTAAAGGTGTGGCACCTAAAGAGGTAACAACAATTCAATTATACAAAGGTGTAATTCCTTATGTAATAATTCAGTTAATTGCCCTGCTGCTTGTAATAACAATTCCTAAGCTTGCTTTATGGCTTCCAGAATTTTTAGGTAGTTAGTAATATTGATTAAAGATGAAATCTTTTTATAATGAATTCATCTTTCGTATGAGAAAATTCTTAAATATAATTTCTCTCAGATATGTCGAACCAACCGTTTATCTTTTTCTTGAAAGCTGTGTAAGACTCATAAGCTTTCCTGCTCATTTCATCTTTTGCAACAATCTCATTAATAACCTGTTCCGAGAAAAACTTTAAACTCTTTATCACTTCGTCCGGGAACTTTCTGAAATTAACATTCTCTTCATACTGCATTTTTAAATAATACTCGGTGTTCTTTGCATCAAATGCAGATAAGATAAGAGTATTTGATGCTTCCGCCGCAGCTTTAATAATTGTTTTCAGATCATCGGGAAGTTCTTCATAAGCGTCTTTATTTACCATCAGTTCTAAAGTTGAGCCGGGTTCATGCCATCCGGGAAAGTAGTAATATTTGGCTATCTTATGAAAACCCATCAGGTAATCGTGATAAGGACCAATCCATTCGAGTGCATCAATTACACCGCGTTCAAGGTTTGTGTACAATTCACCTCCTGGTGAAAGAACAGAAGTTGCACCGGCTTTTGTTATCACTTTTCCACCTAATCCTGGCATTCTTATTTTCAATCCCCTCAGATCTTTAATTGTAGTAATTTCCTTATTGAACCATCCGCCCATCTGGCTGCCGGTGTTTCCACTTGGGAATGGATACAAATTAAAATCTGCATAAAGCTCTCTCCAAAGTTCCAAACCGCCGCCAAAGTATAGCCATGCGTTCATCTCTCTTGCATTCATTCCAAAAGGAACACTTGCGAAAAATTGTGCTGCCGGTGCTTTGCCAGCCCAGTAATACGCAACACTATGTCCCATCTCTGCAACTCCGAAAGAAACTGAATCAAACACTTCCAAAGCTGGAACAAGTTCTCCACCACCGTAAACGTGTATCTTCATTCTTCCGCTGGAAGCTTTGTCGATCCATTCAGCAATCTTTCCTGCATATTCACCAAGTATTGGAAACCTCGGAGGCCATGATGTAACCATCTTCCATTCATAAGTCTTACCTAAGTTTATTGATATGGTTTTAGTTTCTTTTTGGTTATTACAGCTTACTAACATTCCTGTGGAAACTGCTGCAACTGCAGCAGATGCTGTTTTAATAAAAACTCTTCGTCGTAATTTTTTCATTAGATTAATTCCTTTTTAAGAAAGTGAGAGATCCGGTCATCAAAATATTAAATAATTGGCAAAATATTCAATGGATGGACAAGATATTTAAATTACTCAATTTGACCGCTTGCTTTTTTAAACTGTTTAAACTTGATAATCATCTAAAGGAACTAATCATTGAAGAGGTTGTTTGATTATAATCAAAAATAAGGTCGTTGCACCTCCGATCGTCCTGTTGGCGGGGTTCAAGTTGCTTGCATAGTTTAAGACGATATCTGCCCTATAGGGATGTCTATGCCAAAGATTGTGGTTACCAGCGTTGAAAGCGAAGGCGGATTAAATTTCTATCAACAAAAAAAAAAGAAACGTGATCTAATTAACAAACAATAATTCACATTAACATTCATTTTTACTATTTTTGTTTTATAATACAAACTTAGTTATAATCATTTTTTTCATTCAATCTTTTAATGAAATTCCAAAAGGATAAATTTTTTGCTGTTACTCAGCACCAATTGACTTCATTCTTTGAAACTCTTGCTGGTTTATTCATCTTTTCAATAAGATTTTTTAAAGAGGTTTTTTTACCTCCATACGAAGTTGTGGAAATAAGAAAACATATGATTGAATTGGGAATGAAAACATTGCCAATTGTCGGTGTTACAGGTTTTATCATCGGATTGGTAATGACAATGCAGTTACAGCCTGTGCTTCAGCGATTTGGTGCGGAGGCATTCCTTCCAGGATCAATTGGAATTACTATTGTGCGCGAGCTTGGACCGGTGATTACCGCGCTTATTTTTGCAGGAAGAGTTAGTTCGGGTATAGGAGCAGAACTCGGTTCGATGCGCGTAACCGAACAAATTGATGCTATGGAAGTATCGGGTGTTAACCCGTTTAGACTATTAGTTGTTACAAGAGTGTTTGCCACAACTTTTATTCTGCCGCTTCTTACTGTTTATGTAATTTTTATTTCGTTAGTTGGCAGCTACATTGCGGTTGTACTTGTACAGAATATGACATGGGAATATTTTACTGGAAGAGTTATCTTTGCCGTTGAGTTTGCTGATGCCGTTCCGGGAATTCTTAAGACTTTTGTCTTTGGGTTTATTGTTGGAATAGTTGGAGCATACCTTGGATTTAATGCAAAGAACGGTACCGAAGGCGTTGGAAAAGCTTCAACAACTTCAGTTGTAGTTTCGTCATTGCTTATTCTTATAATTGATATGGTGCTTGTTAAATTAACGCTTTGGGTATGGCCTAATGTTAATTAATATGGTTAAGATAACCGATCTACACAAATCGTTTGACGATTTGGTTGTGTTAAACGGTGTATCGTTTAGTGTTGAGACGGGACAAAATATGGTTGTTTTCGGCAGAAGCGGAACAGGGAAAAGTGTACTGTTAAAATGTTTAATAAGATTAATGATTCCCGATTCAGGCGAAATATTTATTAAAGACCATAATGTGCTTAATCTTAACCGCAAAGAATTGAATGAATTAAGAAAAGACATCGGCTTTTTATTTCAGGGTTCAGCTTTATACGATTCGATGAGTGTTAGAGAAAATTTAGAATTCCCGCTTATCCGTAATTTTAATCTTGAACAGGATGAAATTAAAGATAGGATTCACAAGGTTTTGGAAGCAGTTGATCTTTCAGATGCAATTGATAAAATGCCCTCAGAACTTTCCGGAGGAATGAGAAAAAGAATAGGGCTCGCAAGGTCAATCATTACAAAACCAAAACTTATGTTATACGACGAACCGACTACAGGGCTTGATCCTATAACTTCAAAAGAGATAAGTACTTTAATAGTAGATTTACAACATGCATTTAAAATGACTTCTATAGTTGTAACACACGATGTACTTTGTGCAAAAATAATTGCCGATTGTGCAATTGTTTTAGAGGGTGGTCATATAGTACACGAAGGAACTATTAAAGAATTATTGGCGGCAGAAGATCCGTTTTTAAAAAACTTCTTCAGCGATGAAGTAATAAACAATAACGGGAGAAATTAATGTTTAACAATTTATCAGGCGCTAAACTTGGTATCTTTATTTTCCTGGGAAGTGCTCTGCTGATACTAGGTATATTCGTTCTTGGTAATAAGGAGGCATTATTTAAATCGACGTTCACTGTAAAAGCTTACTTTCAAAATGTAGAAGGACTAAGAAACGGTGCACCCGTAAGACTAAGCGGAGTTGATGTGGGTGCTGTTAAATCGATAACAATTATTGGTGAGAAAGCCAGTATTATTGAAGTTACGTTACGATTATTGGATGATATTAAGAGGTTTATTAGAAAAGATACTGAAGCAGGAATTGAGACAGAAGGATTGGTTGGTTATAAATTTATTTCACTCGATATAAAAGATAGTAATGCGGATCACGTTGAAGATGGAGGCACAATATTAGTTAAAGAACCTGTTAGCTTTGCTGATGTGATAGAAGAAACGCAGGGTATTATGGCTTATACAAAAGAGATGACCAAAAACCTGGCTGATATTGTCTATAAAATAAATGCAGGTGAAGGAACACTCGGCAAATTATTGAATGATGATGAAATTTATAATATAACAAAAGACATAACTAAATCAGCTTATCTTACTCTCGATTCATTAACTCACGATTTAAGAAATATAGTAGAAACTTACGATCAGCTTGGTAAAGGAATGAGTGATATATTATTATCTGTTAACAATGCTGTCGCGAGTGTGGATACAATATTAATAAATGTTAAAAAAGGAAAGGGCATTGTCGGTTCCTTATTCGCCGAAGGTAATGCAGAGGATACAACCTTTACAGCAATTGTCAACAATCTGAAAGATATTACCGAAGAAGCTAAAATTGCTACTATGAAACTAAATGAAAATATGGAAGCACTAAAGCATAACTGGCTCTTCAAAAGCTATTTTGAAGAAAGGGGTTACTGGGATGCAGGTGAGTATGAAAAGGAAGTCGATCAAAAAACGGAAGAACTGAATGAAAAAATTAAACTGCTGGATAAGAAGATTGAGGAGTTGAAATCTTTGGAGGCGAATGTTAAATAATCTGTACTTTTCCGTCATTACTTTATTGTAGAATTGGGGGATTAATTCTACTCAATTTTTAAACCTTCTATTATAATATAAAACCTTAAATTAATGGACTGGGTTTTTGTAAATCCTATTTTAATTAATACCGATTATCCCTAAAAGTTATTTGAATGGCAAAAAAGAAAATAAATACTAACAACAAAAAAATAATTGTTAAGGGCGCCCGTGAGCACAATCTTAAAAATCTCAGTTTCGAGATTCCGAGGAATAAGCTTGTTGTGTTTACAGGTGTAAGCGGCAGCGGTAAGTCATCTCTGGTGTTTGATACGATTTATGCTGAAGGACAGCGCAGGTATGTAGAAAGTCTTTCATCCTATGCACGCCAGTTTCTCGAAAGAATAAATAAACCGGATGTTGATCTGATACAAGGAATTAGTCCGGCTGTTGCAATAGAACAAAAGAAAGGTTCACGTAATCCCAGGTCTACTGTTGGGACAACAACCGAGGTATATGATTATTTGCGTCTTCTCTGGGCGAGAATAGGCAAAACTATTTGCTTTCAGTGTGGTAAGGAAGTCAAGAAAGATGATACCGGGACTGTTGCAGCATGGCTTGAGAAGCAGCCCGAAAGCACAAAAATTTATCTCGGCTTTCCTTTGTTAGAACACGAAGGTCATTCTGTAAAAGAAGAAATTGATTCCATTAAAAAACGTGGCTTCTTCAGGGTATTTTATAAAGGTAAACTCATTGATCTTAACGAGGAAGAGTTTCTTCCAAAAAATAAAAAAGGAATAGACATTGTTGTTGAAAGATTAAAAGTTTCGAAAGGAAATGTAAGAGAACGATTATCTGATTCAATCGAAGTAACTTTTAAAGAAGGCGAAGATCGGCTAATTATTATAAATGCGGATAATGGAAAGAAAAAAGAATTCAACAAGTTTTATGAATGCTGCGGAGTAAGATACGAAGAGCCGGAACCGAGATTCTTTTCATTCAACAATCCATTTGGTGCCTGTCCCGTATGCCAGGGATTCAGCAAGACCGTTGGAATAGAAATGAACCTTGTTATTCCCGATCCGGGTTTAAGTATTATGGATGGTGCAATTGCTCCGTTCAGGTCTGCAAAGTACAGTAAAAATTTGCGTTCACTTGTACAGAATGTGAAGAAATACAACATTCCGCTGAATGTATCTTTCAAAAACTTAACCGAAGAACAAGTGAGACTGATAAGAATTGGTTTTGGAACGTACAAAGGGATTGATAAATTTTTTGAAGAACTGGAAGCCAAAACATATAAAATGCATATAAGGGTTTTGCTTAGCCGATACAGGGGTTATACAATCTGCTTGGCTTGCAAAGGATCACGTTTAAGGAGAGAAGCGCTGCAGGTAAAGATTGATTATAAATCAATTTATGAGTTGGTTAAACTTCCTATTGAAAAATCGCTGCAGTTTTTTAATAATCTTAAATTTAGCGAGTATGAATCTCATATTGCAGACAGAGTGTTGAAAGAGATAATTAAACGGCTGACTTTTTTGGATAATGTAGGTATAGGCTATCTCACTCTCGAACGATTAAGCAGTAGTTTATCTGGCGGCGAAACACAGCGAATAAATCTTGCTACATCAATCGGCTCATCTCTTGTTGGGACATTATATGTGCTTGACGAACCTACAATCGGGCTTCATCCACGGGATAACATGAGATTAATAGAACTTCTTAAAAATTTACGGGATATTGGTAATACTGTTCTGATTGTTGAACATGATCCGGAAATGATGCGGCAGGCAGATTTGATATTTGATCTTGGTCCTAAAGCCGGAGCAAATGGCGGTGAAATTATTGTATCAGGGACTTATGATGAAATTAAGAAGGACAAGAAATCATTAACCGGAAAATATCTTTCGGGTAAACTGAAGATCCCCGTACCCCAAAAAAGAAATACAGACAAAGGTAAATCGATTGAAATCATTGGGGCAACAGAAAACAATTTAAAGAATCTGAATGTTGAAATCCCGCTGAATAAATTTGTTGTTATAACAGGTGTCAGTGGTTCCGGTAAAAGTACGCTTATCCATGATGTGCTTTATTCCGGTATAGCAAAATACTTCGGTATGGCTCCTTCGCACGTAGGTAAGTTTGATGAAATAAAGGGTGCGAGATACATTGATGAAATTGAAATTGTTGATCAATCACCGATTGGTAAATCACCGCGTTCAAATCCTATAAGTTATGTAAAAGCATTTGAGCACATACGAGAATTATTTGCCTCCACTCATCAGGCAAGAGCAAGAGGATACAGACCTGGTTATTTTTCATTCAATGTTCCCGGCGGAAGATGCGAAACATGTGCCGGTGACGGATTTATAAAAGTTGAAATGCAGTTTCTTGCTGATCTTTATCTTACCTGTGATGATTGCGACGGAACAAGATTCAAAAAAGAAATACGTGAAATAACATACCGCGGAAAGAATCTTGTTGATGTTTTGGAAATGACTGTAGATAGTGCACTCGATTTCTTTAAGGGAAATCCGAAGATAACGCGTTACCTTCAAGTGCTTACTGATGTTGGATTGGGTTATATTAAACTCGGTCAACCGTCAAACACATTATCGGGCGGAGAAGCCCAGCGTGTAAAACTTGCTGCTCATCTTGCTGTTTACCGTGATAAAAAACACACACTTTTTATCTTCGATGAACCTACCACCGGTTTACATTTCGATGATATTTCAAAACTGTTGAATTGCTTTAGGTTACTCCTTGAAAGGAATAATTCTGTTGTGATAATTGAACATAATCTCGATGTTATAAAGTGTGCTGATCACATTATTGATCTTGGACCGGAAGCCGGAGAAAAAGGGGGAGAAGTAGTTGCAGCCGGAACTCCGGAAGAGATAATAAAAGTTGAAAGTTCGTGGACTGGTAAATATCTTAAATCTCATTTGAATTGATTCTATTTTGGGTATTTACTTAAAAATCAAACTAAAGTAAGATAGAATACATTTTTTATTAATCTCATTTAATATTTTAGGTAAATCAGTATCTGATATAAAAACATCTTTATGATGAAAAAAAGTCAACAGTCATTCTGAACGATGTGAAGAATCTAAAAACTATGCGTAAATATTTGATTATAATAATATCGGCAGTCTTGGCCTTAACATTTTTTCTGCTGATTTCTGCAAATTTACCTATTGAAAAAATGGATAATATTTCTGCGGAAAATAATATTGTATGGGCACTTTACACAGATATTTTTACCAACGGAGGAATTATTATTTACGGAACCGGGAACCAAAAGTTTACTGAAAACTATATTGAACTTGCACAGAAAATGAAATCTACTTTCAGATTGAAGAATATAAAAATTGCGCCGGATACTTCTATAACAATTGATGATATTAAAAAATACTCGCTTCTTATATTAGGCACTTACCGCTCAAACGGTTTAATAAAGCAATTCAAAAATAAATTTCCGGTTGAGTTATCTGAAACACAGTTCGTATTTATAAAGAATGAGTACGGTAACCAAAAAGACATTATAACTTTTATAATTCCCAATCCGCTTAATGCGAAAAAGTATATGCTGGTTCATACAGGGAATAATGAAAAGTTCGTTTCGCAAAAAATAAAATTTGAACTGTTAAATGATTTGATCATCACAAGAAATCATCAGACTTTACTTACAGCGCCTCTAAGTTATGATAAAAAAGGAAACTGGTGGATTGATGATAAAAATATTCGCAACTACCAACGAAATTTTCGATTGCTGAAGGAAGATGAAAACTTCAAATATGTTTTAATGACTGACGGTGAAGATAAAATTGATATCGAAGAGATTTCAAATCTTAATAGTGAAAATCTAAATAAGTTAATAACGTTTTTTAACGGTAGGATAAATCCCGAAAAGACACTTGTTAATCTATATACAAATTTTGAAGATAAAGGATTAATAACTCTCAACACTACTCTTGCTCATATCGATCAAAACGGTAAAGATGTTCATGTTATTTCAAATGAGTGGATTAGCGGTAATGATTTTAGGGTGATTGCACAGGTGCTAATAAATGAAAACCTCGATAATCCCAAAAGTGAATTTCTTGAGCGCGGCTTTGCGATGTACTTTTCTGATAACTGGCGGGGCAAAGGTTATAAATATTGGGCTGCAAGGTTATTTAAATCTGAAAACGTTCCTGATCTCGATGTTCTTTTCGATAAAAACAAATCAACTTATGAATCCGATTTTATTGTCGATCCGTTATCGGGGGCATTTGTAGATTTTATTATTGATGAATTGGGAAAAGATAAATTTATTTCCCGCTATGCTGAATGGGAACCGGATAAAAGTGAGTTGAATCATTTTAAAACAAAATGGATTTCTTATCTTAAATCTTTGGCTCATAAATACCAAAATGAAATTGAAGCAGACAGAAAAAACTTTAACATAGATATTCCTAAATTTCTTAAAGGATTTAACTTTGCTCACGAAGGTTATGATATACATAACGGCTACCTTTCCCGAACTGCATATCAATCACTTGAGAAACTTATTAGTCTCAATGTAAACTCGATTGCCGTTAATCCTTTTACATCAATGCGAAATGGAAAAGAACTTGAACCGTTGGCGTTTTGGAGAAGTCCGCATACCGAAAACGATCAGAGTATGATCTACCTTGCTTATGCTGCAGAAGAATTGGGGTTAGTGTTTTTAATGAAACCGCATATTTATCTTCATCGCAGTTGGCCTGGCGGAATTGAAATGTCATCAAAAGAAGAATGGGATAAATTTATTGATGGTTATTATAGATGGATAAGGCACTACGCCATAATTTCTGAAATGTACAACATTCCAATTTTATGTGTCGGTAATGAACTATCAAAAGCAACATTGCAGGATGAAGATAAATGGATTGCAATGTTTGACAAGTTACGTAAGATATACAGCGGTAAACTTGTTTACGGTGCAAACTGGGGAAATGAATTTGAGAAACTAACTTTTTGGAACCATCTCGACTATATCGGGATAAGCAATTACTATCCAATCAGTAAAGATCTAAACCCCACTGACGAAGAATTATTAAAAGGTGCAAGCGATGTTTTAGATAAGATTGAAGAAGTACAAAGAAAGTATAATAAGCAGGTGATATTCACTGAAGCAGGTTTCAGGAGTTCAACTGCCCCGTGGCAATCCTCGTTTGAAAAGGATAAAAAACTACAGGATTCTACTTTCACAAGTCAGGTTCGTTCGTACGAAGTATTTTATAAAGCAGCTTATGAGAGAGATTGGTTAGCAGGAATATTCTGGTGGAAGTGGCCAAGCTATATGAATAAAGGTGGAGACCCGCATCACGATTTATACACACCAAATGATAAGCTTATAGAGAATGTTGTAAGAAAGTGGTATGGAAAAAATTGGAAGTAGTTGCTTAAGTTTACTAAATGATAATTCCCCAAATAAAGATTTGCTGCATATCCTCGATTGAAGAAGCTGAACTTGCGATTAAATACGGTGCCTCTGCAATTGGTTTAGTATCAGAAATGCCAAGCGGTCCTGGTGTAATTAGTGAAGACTTAATTGAAGAAATTGCCTCTTCGGTTCCTCGGAAGATTAACACATTTCTTCTAACAAGTAAAACAAATGCAGATTCAATAATTGAACAGCACAGAAAATGCAAAACAACTACACTTCAAATTGTAGATAGAGTAAAAATTAATGTACTTATAAAATTAAGAAAGGAATTACATCCGATCCGGTTAGTGCAGGTAATACACGTTAAAGGAGAAGAATCAATTACCGAAGCGAAAAATGTAGAACAATTTGTGGATGTCTTGCTTCTTGATTCGGGAAATCAGAAACTTAAAGTAAAAGAACTTGGAGGAACCGGCAGAACTCACGATTGGACAATTAGCAGGAAAATAAGAGACGCTGTTTCTGTCCCTGTATATTTGGCAGGTGGAATAAATGCAAATAATGTTTTAGATGCAGCTAAGGAAGTAGAGCCTTTCGGGATTGATTTATGTAGCGGTGTTAGAAAGGATGGCAAACTAAGTGAGAAGTTGCTTAGAGAGTTTTTCAGGATGATCGAAAATATATAATTTCTCCCCTCTTCAAACCACCCCGCTTCCGGTTTTAGCGGAGGGGAAAGAGGTGATGCAATATTATTTTAAACTATAATAACAACTTTTCCAATTGTCTTCCCCGACTGAAAATGCTTTAATGCCTCAGGTAGTTTATCAAAAGAAAATATGCTGCCAATGTATGGTTTTTTAAGATTAAAGTTGAGAATATTTGTAAGCATTCGTTTCATCACTTCCGGCTTATTCCAAAGGTAAATTAAGTTAAATCCCATTAAAGATCGGTTCGTATCTGAAAGTGATAATGGATCTATCTTTGGTCTGGTTAAATATTGAAAGAGTAGTTTTAAGTAATTTGGTCTTGGTGAGTGAGACATAAACTGCGCACCACCGTAAATAATTATTCTTCCTGTAGGCGAGAGAAGATCAAAACTTTCTTTAAAAATTTTCCCGCCGATTGATTCTAAGACAATGTTTAATTTTCTTTCACCTACACTTTGTTTGAGCTGTTCATTAAAATTATTCTCACGGACAATCACATCATCATATCCTTCATCTTTTAAAAAATCTATTTTTGAATTACTTCCAACAGTACCGATCGTATATGCATTAAACATTTTGGCAATGCGGTTTGCATAAATACCCACTCCGCCTGCAGCACTGTGTACCAGTACTGTATCATTATCTTTAATATTTCCCAATTCAATTAATGCATAATATGCCGTTAATGATTGAACTGTAAATGCAGCACCTTCTTCAAAAGTCCATCCCTCCGGAAGTTTTTGTACATAGCGATGATCCAAATTAATATGAGTTGTGTATGCGCCGAATTTAATTACTCCCATTACCATATCGTTCACTTTGAAATCTGATACATCATCACCACTTTTTATTATTACACCTGAATATTCTAATCCTGGAATAAAACTGGCTTTGGGAGTTGCACTGTATAATCCCTGTATTGCAAAAAGATCTGCAAAGTTAAAACCAATTGCTTTAACTTCTATTGTTACTTCGTTAGCTGACAACTCAGGCAATTCTTCTTCTACTAATTTAAGATTGTCGAGTGAGCCGGCTTTATTAATTCTGTAAGAGTTTCGTTTCATAAAATAATTTTTGGATATACTTTATCTACTATTTAATTTTATTTATCAAATTATTCTAATCAAAAATCGGAAGTAATAAAATGAAATACAAAATAATTCTGCATTCACTAATAATCCAATTAATATTTTTAGCTGCCGTTTCTTACTCACAGCAGTATTATGGGATTGAAATTGATACAGTTAAAGCTCAAAAGTTTGATATGGGCAAGATGTGGACATTTGAAAATCTTCCTCTCAATTATTTTGAACAGGAATACAACTTCAAACCCACAGATGATTGGTTAGAGAAAGTTAGAAAATCTGCTCTTCGTTTTGGTAATGGATGCTCTGCTTCATTTATATCTGCAGATGGATTAATAATGACTAACCATCACTGTGTGAGGGGTATTTTACCAAAGTTAAATGAGGAAGATGAAGATCTCTTAGCAAACGGTTTCTTTGCAGAAACTCTTGATGAAGAAAGACTTGTTGCAGGTCTTTTTGCAAATCAATTAATTTATATAGAAGATATAACGGCTGATATTTTAAGTGCAATGGAAAAAGGTGAAACTGATTCCACAAAAATTAAATCTCGCGATGAGAAGATTGAAGAATTAAAAACCAAAGCGTCGGAAGAATTTCCCGAACTCCATTTTAAATCAGTTTCATATTATCAAGGTGGTAAGTTTTCTCTTTACGGTTATAAGAGGTATAATGATATAAGATTGGTTTTTGTGCCTGAACTTTGGGTTGCTAAGCTTGGAGGAGATTATGATAACTTTACTTATCCCCGTTACGGATTAGATTGTGCATTCCTGCGTGCTTATGATGAGGATGGAAATCCCATTAAACCAGATTTTTACTTTAGGTGGAATGATGAAGGTGTTGTTGAAGACCAACCTGTTTTTGTAGTTGGAAATCCCGGTAGCACAGACCGCATATATACTACAGCACAAATTGAGTTCGCAAGAGAGTTTCGTTATCCTATGCGAACCAAAATGTTCAGAGATATGTATGCCATTTATGAGGAAATGGTAATAGAAGACGGTGCACAGGATACAAAATTAATTGCACGGCTTTATTCAATCGGCAATGGTTTAAAGGTATTTGAAGGTACTTACAAAGCATTGCTCGATCCATATTTAATGGCGAGGAAGAAAAATTTTGAAAATGAATTTAAAAAAGCAGTACAATCAAATCCGGAATTAAATTTAATATACGGTAAAATCTGGAAGGAGATTGAAAAAACAAGGACAGAAGCAGCGAAGAACGCCAGAGAAATGTTTGCTTATTCAACAAGCTCTTTTTATTCACCAAAATATTTTTTCATAGCAAGTGAATTGGTTGAACTTGCAGAGCAGTTAAATCTTCCCGAAGATGAACGCGATGATTTGTATAATGAAGAAAATTTAGATGATACTATCGAAAGTATTTTTCCTGCTGATTTAGACAGCGAGTTGCAGAAAAAACTTTTGTTCGTGCAGGTAAATATTTTAACAGATAATTTAATTCCGGATGATGAACTAATCTTAAAATTGTTGAATGGTAAGAAGGGACAAGCTGCTGTGGATTATCTTCTTTCCAATTCAATAATATTAACTAAAGATGAAGTCATTATGCTTGCAAATGCCGGTGCTGATTCGATATTAAATTCGAATGACCCTTTTATTTATTTTGTACTGCATACAAAAGATAAATTAAAAAAGATGAAAGAAGAAAATAAAGCACTCAGCGAAAAAGATGAATTGAATAACCAATTATTGGGGAAAGCGATGTATGCGGTTTATGGAGACGCAATCCCGCCCGATGCAACTTTTACTTTGCGTCTGGCAGACGGTGTTGTAAAAGGTTATAACTATAACGGAACAAGAGCACCGTATAAAACTACTTTTTATGGTTCGTTAGATAGATATTATTCTAATGATAAAAAATTCCCATTTAATCTTCCTGATTATTGGGAAGAACTTCCTGAAGAATTTGATCTTTCAACAACGTTTAACTTTGTAAGTACAAACGATATTGTTGGGGGAAATTCAGGAAGTCCCGTAATAAATATTAATGCTGAAATAGTAGGACTTGCATTTGATGGTAACATTGAAAGTCTTCCCGCAAGATATATCTACACTACTGAAGCGAATCGTACAGTAAGTGTAAGTGCACAAGGTATGATTGAAGCTATCCGCAATTTGTACAAAGCAGAAAGGTTGAGTGAGGAAATCTTAAGAAGATAGGAGCTAATTCTTCGCGCATTCGCGGCAAATTCTTTTTCATTCTGCTTTAATTACATCTCCAACCTTAGCCGCTTCTTTAAAAAGCTGTTCGGTTAGAATAACATTATCTTCGATATTAATACCCGCAGAAGCGAGACAACTTGCAAGCCATGTATTGCAGGTGTTAAACAGATGGTAATTTCCATTTGCTCTGAAGAAAATTATTCTACCCAAACCTTGCGCACTTAAAATTACCGGCGAACCACTGTCGTTTCTGTAAACGGTTGAACTTATAAAATCTACTATCTTGTTAAGCTGTTCTTGTGTAACCAATATTCTCACTACAATATCAGAGATATCAAAATAAGTGTCTTTTGATATTCCAATTCCCTCAACTCTTAATGTACTCGGAGTTGAATAAAATAACGCTTTAACTGCTAAGCCGGAATCGAATCCGGAATACTGATAAAATTCTTCATCACCCCAGCCAAAATCAAGCAATGAAAAATCATTAAAGTATTTTACCTCAGGTAAAATTTCCGGATCAATATCATTTTTTTCAATTACAATCGCAGTGTGCCAGTATTGTTTTATAAGATAGATTTCTTTTTTACCAGATAAATCATTTCGATTTTGATTCTCTTCGATAAGAAGCGAAGATGTATTAAGAAAGAAGAAAATTACCGGAAAGATTACTAATTTTAACATAACTAAATCAAATCTTTGTTATATGCTAATTTAAGGTGAACTGAGATGAAAATCTTTTCCAAAACAACAATTTATATAATATCGTTTTTGTTTCTAAGTGCTTCTTTTTCTTTTTCTCAGAAGGAAGGTAATTATACGATCGTAATCCACGGAGGTGCAGGTTACATTTCTCCTGAAATTCCTGCAGAAGTTAAAGAAGCATACCAAAAATCTTTAACGGCTGCTTTGAACATCGGAAAGAAAATTCTGGATGATGGTGGAACAAGCCTGGATGCAGTTGAACAAGTAATACGATTTTTTGAGAATGATTCTTTATTTAACTCCGGTAAAGGTGCAGTATTTACTTCCGAAGGTATGCATGAGCTTGATGCATCCATAATGGTGGGGAAAGACCTATCAACAGGTGCAGTTGCAGGTGTTAAAACGATAAAGAATCCCATTTCACTTGCAAGACTTGTAATGGAAAAAACTCCGCACGTTCTTTTTGCCGGTGAAGGTGCAGATAAACTTGGGAAAAAGTTTGGAGTGGATATTGTTGATAATAATTATTTTGATGTTGAAAGACGTTATCAGCAATGGAAAATAAAACATCAGAAAAATATAAAGGGCACGGCTGGCTGCGTTGCAATTGATAAATATGGCAACATAACTGCCGGAACTTCTACCGGCGGGTTAACAGATAAATGGCCCGGCAGGGTTGGTGATTCACCTTTAATTAATGCAGGCACTTATGCCGATAATAAATCCTGCGGGGTTTCTGCAACAGGGCAGGGAGAACTTTTTATCCGGAACACTGTTGCTTATAATATTTCTGCTCTAATGAAATTCAAAGGGTATTCTTTACAAAAAGCAGCCGATGAAATGATATTTAGTATACTACCTGAAGGTAGCGGTGGAATTATTTCTGTTGATAAAGAGGGTAATTATGCCTTAGTTTTCAATACTTCAAGTATGTTAAGAGGTATCGCAAATTCTGATGGTGTTTTTGAAGTGAAGATTTGGAAATAGGATAAATAAAATACAAATTGTCATTAAACGGAATTCCTATATTATATAAACTTGTTTTTTTTGTGTTTAACAAAGCAAAAACAAGTTTCCTTCTGAATGACATTCAGAACAGGGATTCAATTTTATTTTTATATAAATCGATAAATAAATTATGAAACCAAAACCCAAAGACTACAATTCAATTTATGGTAGATATATAAGTCTGATTGGAGATGGTGATATAATTGAGATTTTAGAAGAGCAAAGAAAGACATCTGAAAAATTTCTAAAAACATTTACTGAAGAGCAGGGAAATTATTATTATGCAGATGGCAAATGGACAGTGAAAGAAGTCCTTGGGCATGTTATCGATACCGAAAGGATAATGGCATACCGTGCATTGGCTTTTGCAAGAGGTGAAAAGCAATCATTGCCAGGTTTTGAGCAGGATGAATATGTTGCCGAAAGTGATTTTAATAAAAGATCACTTGATGATTTGATAAATGAATTCATAACAGTAAGAGAATCAAACATTATTCTTTTCAAAAGTTTTGATGAAGAGATTTTATATAGGAGAGGAACGGCAAGCGAATCAGAAGTTACAGTACTTGCGCTTATTTATATTATTGCCGGGCACGAAAAACATCATATGAAATTTCTAAGGGAAAAATACAGGCTATAAAATTTAAATCATTCGCAAGCTGAAGCTTACCTGCGGTAAGCGGGCTTGCGACTACAACATAATAAAAAATGTCTATATAACTTTCTCAATCTCCTCAATTATTTTGTCAGTAGCCCCTATACTTTCCTGAACATATTCCATTGAAATTTTCCCCCTGGTTTCTCTTAGTTTCTTATCACTGAAGAGTGAACGCATTCTTCTGTATGCTTCACGTTTTCCCCTCACCATCAAACCACCGCCTCTTTTTTGCAGCTCTTTTGCTTCCTGCGAGTTGTTGATCTTCGGACCAAACATTACAGGTATTCCATATACAGCAGCCTCCAAAACATTATGAATGTTCTGTTTAAAACTTCCGCCAACAAAAGCAACATCTGCATAAGTGTAAAGTGTAAGTAAAATACCAATCGAATCAATAATAATAACTCTCTCATCAGTATAACTATTTAAATGCGAGAACCGTATTGTTTTAAGTATGCCAGCAAACTCATTTTCAATTTTTTCAAGATGGAGCAAAGTTGGTTCGTGCGGGGCAATAATTAGTATCACATCTTTTTCGTACTTTGTAAGTTTTATAAATGCAGGAAGAATAACTTCTTCATCCTGTTCCCAGGTGCTGCCGGCAACAAGTATTTTTTTCCCTTTTAGTATTGATTGTTGGATCAGTTTCTTATTTATGGCGATAACGCTTTTTTGGTATACTCTGTCGAATCGAGTATCGCCAACCACTTTAACTTGCTCATCTTTGCAATTAAAAATTTTAAAAGCTTCTGCATCAGATTCTGATACAGTAAGAATTTTTGAAATATCCCCGAAAAGTACTTTGTGAAAAGATCTGCTAATTAGTAATGCACGAAATGAACTCTTTTTCATTGTTGCATCTACAAGAAAAGAGGGGATATTTTCCTGTTTAAGTTTCCATATCATATTCGGCCAAATATCGTAACGCATCATTATAAAGAGATCAGGTTGAACAATTCTAATAAACTTATCTGCTTTGGTTTTTGTATCAAAAGGAAGATACGATATCATATCGGCGTAGGGATACTTTAGGGAATTTTCATATCCGGAAGGTGAGAAAAAAGTTATAACTATGTTAAATTTTTTATCAACCTTTAATTTCTTAATAATAGGTTTTGCCTGTTCAAATTCGCCTAAAGATGACGAGTGGAACCAAATAGTTTTTTTTGACCGATCCAATCTGTGACTATTAATAATAAGTTCTTCGAATATTCTTTTTCTTCCTTTTATTCCCCGTCTTATTTTATGACTGAATAAACTGCCGACTCTTATCAAAATGTATAAGAGAGGCAGAATGAACAAATTATATATGAGAAACCAAAAACGTTTCATTGATTTAAAAGTAAACTTATTTTTTCGAATGCTGATTGCGGTGTGATTTCTTTCATACATTTAAAGTGCTTCTCAGGGCAACTATCTCTTCCAGTATGTGTGCAAGGTCTGCAAGATAAAGAATTGTTTTCTAAGATAAGATTATTGGAATTGTATGGAGTAAAGCCGAACTCCTTAACCGTTGAACCAAAGAATGCTATCACCGGAACATTTACTGCAGTAGCTGTGTGCATTAAGCCGGAATCGTTGCAATAAATTACTTTGCAGCACTTCATATCGGCTGCAGTTTGGAGTATGTTATTATCATTACATAAATTGATTACTGATGATAGCTTTGAAGATATTCGTTCACATACTTTAATATCATCTTTTCCTCCGAACAACACAATGTTAAATCCGTTTTTATTCAGAAGATTACCAAGCCGAATAAAATATTCTTCGGGCCACATTTTTGTAAAATGTTTTGATCCGGGACAAATTCCAATCAGGTTCTCAACATCATTTAAAACGGGATTTTGAATTTTATCCGTAATTAGTTGAAGACTTTTATCATCGAGCTGAAAATTTTTTAATGTTGAAGCGTATCTGACTGCTATTTGTTTTGCATTTTTTAGTTTATTTATATTAAAATGCACTAATAGAAACTTATTAATATTATTTTTCTTAAATCTGATTACAGAACTACTGTAATATTTTAGCAATAACAATGATCGTAAATTATTTTGGAGATCAATTATTAAATCATAATTATTTTCACAAATCTTATTTTTAAGAATTTTTAGTTTCTCGTCATCATTGTTGTATATGAGAATATTTCGAAGATGAGGGTTCAGTAATAATAAATCTTTATATTCTTCTCGCACAACAAAATCCATTTTAGTTTTTGGAAATCTTATTTTAATTGATCTGATAAGCGGAGTTGATAGTAATATATCGCCTAAAGAACTGAGGCGAACAATAAGTAATTTATTTACTTTTTCTAATTGCATTAAATTATAATAATAGTTTAATAGATCGACTTAAATTTAAATAAATATATTTACCCGCTCCAAATCAATTTGATGTTTGGTATTAACATTTTATTTTTAGGGCAATAATTATTTAGGACATTATATGAGCACATTACCAGCTCCAAATACGAGAAAATTTCCCGAATCATCACAGGAAAAAAAGGCTTATAATTTAGTTGAACAATTTGCAGAATATTTGCCGATTGCGAATGATAGAAATCGATTGGGTTTCGGACTTTATAAGTACTTAGAGGGAGAAGGTGATCCGCCCGAGGTGCTTCTCAGAAGTTCGAAATTGAAAATTGAGGGAATAACTATTGATGAGTTTGCTAAAAGGTTAGGTTCCAAGTTAGAAAAATTAATATAGTTTATTAGTGTTTCTTAACTTGGTCGCCGATCATTCGGGAAGCAAGCTCAGGGTTTCATTGTTGGCTTATTAGAAGTATCTTTTAAGTAAATAAGAATTGATCGAAGAATTTATTTTCTAGCTTTCACTTCTACTTCAGCCATAAATTTTTCAACCATCTTTACATCTTCTTCACTTCCAATAAAAATAGGTACTCGTTGATGCAAATTTTCCGGTTGGATATCAAGCATTCTCTGCTTTCCATTCGTTGCACGTCCTCCTGCCTGTTCAATTATAAAAGCCATAGGATTACATTCATACATCAATCTCAGCTTTCCATTCGGATTTCTCGAATCAGCTGGATACATAAATATACCGCCGTAGAGCAAATTACGGTGTATATCCGCAACCATCGAACCAATATAACGTGATGAGTATGGGCGGTTGGTGGCTTTATCTTCATCTTGTAAATACTTAATATATTTTTTTAATCCCGGATGCCAGTAAAGATAATTACCTTCGTTGATGCTATAGATCTTAGCTTTTTTGGGAGTTTGAATATTTTTGTGTGATAGAATAAACTCACCAAATGCAGGATCCAGTGTAAATCCGTGCACACCACTACCGGCAGTATAAACAAGCACTGTACTTGAACCGTATAAAATATAGCCGGCAGCAACCTGATTATGACCCGGCTGCAGACAATCTTCCGTCGTTCCCGGTTGGTTATCGGGTGAAATCCTTCTGTAAATGGAAAAGATTGTTCCTATACTAACGTTTGCATCGATGTTTGATGAACCGTCAAGTGGATCGAATATGAGAACATATTTGCCGACATGAAAATGCGGCGGGATATGAATTATATCTTCCTCTTCTTCCGAAGCCATTGCGCAAAGATGTCCACCGTGGTCCATAGCTCTTATCATCATATCGTGAGCATACATATCAAGTTTTTTTACCTGTTCGCCATGAACGTTGTTATCTCCGGTAAAACCGAGAATGTCAACAAGTCCTGCTTTGTTTACCTCCAAAGAAATAACCTTTGCAGCTAATGAAAGATCGTGCAGAAGACTAGAAAGTTCCCCGGTTGCTTCGGGATGTTTTCTTTCCTGTTCAATAATATGACGTGCTAATGTTTGAAAATTCATATTAGCCATTTTTCACACTCTCTTATATTAATAGATTCTCAGGAAACGGCGACCTCCTGATCTTTATATTGCAATTGATATAATTTGTAATAAATACCGCGTTTTGCGAGCAGCTCCTGATGATTGCCTGATTCCCGGATCTCGCCTTTATGTAAAACAATAATTTTATCAGCATTTTGAATTGTTGATAACCTGTGAGCAATAACAATTGCAGTTCTTCCGACCAACAGTTTTTCAATAGCTTTTTGAATAAGCTGTTCTGTTTCTGTATCAACACTCGATGTTGCTTCGTCCAAAATTAATATTTGCGGATCGTAAGCTAATGCACGTGCAAAGGATATAAGCTGCTTTTGTCCGACACTTAACGTAGCTCCTCTTTCTTTTACTTCCTCATCATATTTAGCGGGAAGATTTTTAACAAATTCATCGGCACCAACAATTTTTGCGGCTTCTATTACCTTTTCGCGGGATATTTCTTCTTTATCCAGATTTATATTTGATTCAATATTACCGGAAAAAAGAAAAACATCCTGAAGCACAATCGAAATATGCTTTCTTAATTCTTTTTTATCAACCTTCTCAATATCTATGCCATCAACAAGTATATTCCCTTTATTAATATCATAAAACCTTGTAAGAATATTAATAATGCTCGTCTTACCCGCTCCTGTGTGACCTACAATAGCAATTGTTTCTCCGGGATTAATAGAAAAAGAGATATCTTTTAATACGTAATCATCATCGTTATATGCAAACCAAACATCTTTAAATTCTATGCTGCCTTTTACTTTACCAAGATTTACAGGCTTATCCGGATTTTTAATAAATGTTTCATTATCCAAAAGTTTAAAAATCCTTTCAGAAGAAGCCATGGCAGTTTGCATTATATTATACTTTTCTGAAAGATCTCTGATTGGGCGGAAAAACATTTCGGTGTATTGTATAAAAGCAAAGAGTACGCCGATTGTAAGTGATCCCTGGATTATTTCACCACCACCGTACCATATTATCATTCCAACAGCAACAGCACTTAAAATTTCAACACTCGGGTAAAAAATTGCATAATAAAAAATTGAATTGATGTTGGCTGTACGATAATCGTTATTAATGCTTGAAAACTTTTTTAATTCATCTTTCTCTTTATGAAAAATATGTACGGCGCTCATTCCTGTTACATGCTCCTGCATGTAAGAGTTTAATCTTGCAAGATGAAGACGTACATCTCTGTAGCTTTCACGCACTTTTCTTCTAAATAAAAATGTTCCGTAGATCAATACAGGTAAAACGGATAATGTAACAAGAGAAAGCTTAACATCCATGAAAAACATAAATGCAAGAATCCAGATGATGATAAAAATATCACTGAAAACCATAACAATACCCGAAGAAAAAAGTTCACCTAACGCTTCAACATCATTCGTTGCGCGGGTGACAATTCTTCCAATCGGTGTTCTATCAAAAAATTTAAGGGCTAACTTTTGTATGTGGTTAAATATTTGAGTGCGTAAATCATAAAGTGTTCGCTGACCAAGGTATTGTGTGTAGTAAGTTAAAAAATATTGTATAACTGCTTGCAGTAAAAGTGATGCAAAAAGAGCCAAACCGATGTACAACAATCCGGTATAATCTGAATTAACAATGTAATCATCAACGGCTATTTTTGTTAGGTATGGTCTTACAGGACCTAAAGCCGCAACAATTATATTTAGCAAGATGGCGAAGATAACATATTTTTTATATGGTTTTATATAACCGAGCAAACGCTTCATAAGTTTTGAATCGTATGCTTTGCCGAGAATTTCTTCTTCGCTTTTATAATCGTTGCTGCTCATATCTAATTAAGTTCGGTTAATTCTTTCTCCAGCATCTGTTTAAAATGCAGGTCTGCATAAATTCCATCTAAGGCAATAAGTTCATCGTGAGTTCCCTGTTCGGCAATTTTCCCTTCATCGAGAACAATAATGTTATCGGCATCTTTTACTGTTGAGATGCGGTGACTGATGATAATACTTGTTTTGCCATTCAGGAATTCCTTTAAATTTTTAAGTATCTCTTCTTCAGTGTGTGTATCTATTGCAGAGAATGAATCATCAAGGATAAGTATTTGCGGATCGATAG
This sequence comes from Bacteroidota bacterium, assembly GCA_022564295.1. Taxonomy (GTDB): domain Bacteria; phylum Bacteroidota; class Ignavibacteria; order Ignavibacteriales; family Ignavibacteriaceae; genus BMS3ABIN03. Next base: position 227,872 of record JADFLR010000001.1, read on the forward strand.
CAAGTGCACGCGCTAAAGAACAGCGCTGCTTTTGACCACCGGAAAAAGTTATTCCTCTTTCGCCAACAACCGTTTCGTATTTATGTGGGAACTGTTCAACATCGTTATCAAAATTTGCAATTTCTGAAACTTTTTTTACACGCTTTTCATCAATCTCTTTTAATCCATAGCTTATATTGTTAGTAACAGAATCGGAAAATAAGAATGGTTCCTGCTGAACCATACCAATATTTGTTCTCAACGTACCAAGGGGAATGGTTTTAACATTATAACCGTCAATTAAAACTTCGCCTTCAGTGCAATCATATAAACGTGGAATGAGATTTATTAAGGAAGTTTTGCCCGAACCTGTGTAACCCATAATTGCAAGGGATGAGCCACTGGGAATTTTTAGATTAAAATCTTTTATTATTTCAGGAAGATGTTCATTGTATCTGAAAGAAACATTTTTGAATTCAATATTTCCTTTTAATTTGGAAATTGCATGATCACTGATTTCAGTGTCTTCAATTTCGTAAGGTTTGGCTAAAATAATATTTATTCTTTTCATACTTGCTTCGGCTTGCTGCACTATATTAATTACCCATCCAACAGCAATCATCGGCCAAATAAGAATTCCAAGGTAAACGATGAAAGCAGTCATCTCACCAAGATTCATTTCGCCGTCTATAACTTTTATTCCTCCAAACCAAATTACGATAATGATTGATATTCCTGTTATGAGGAATAAAATAGGCATAATCAAGGCTTGCACACGAACCAAGCTCATCTTTTTATTAAGATAATCTTTACTATTCTCAGCATATTTTTCACTTTCGCTTTCCTCTCTTACATAAGCTTTAATAACCCTTATGCCCGAAAAGTTCTCTTGAACAATTGTAGTTAATTCAGAAAACTTTTCCTGGATAAGAGTAAATCTTTGGTGAATCTTTTTACCGAGTATAAAAACGACTATTGAAAGAAAAGGCAGCGGCAGTAAAGCAAAAATGGTTAGCTCAACATTCAACAAAATCATTATCGTTAAAACTATCATCAGCCGGATAAAGGTATCGGTTGAATACATCACCGCCGGACCGAGAAACATTCTTACAGCGTTAATATCGTTCGTTGCATGTGCCATAATATTTCCGGTAGAAGTATTTTGGAAGTAACGTAACGGAAGTTTTTGAATGTGTGCCCAGAAATCTTTTCTCAAATCGAATTCGATTTCTCTTGACACAACAATTATTGTTTCACGAATTAAAAATCTGAAAAAACCGGCAAACAAAGATGCGCCGACGATCATCAACCCGTATTTGAGTAATACTCCTTCGCTTGTATTTTGCTGCAAAGCATTAATTGAATCTTTCAAGAGAAGCGGCACATATACGGATCCGGCATTCGAAAGAAGAATAAAAATAAAACCAAGAAACAGTTTCTTTTTATAACGGGTAAAATATTTTTTTAGTGTGTAGAGGTTTCTCATATATATGTTGTAACATTAAACTTAACAATAATCTTTTACTATTGAAAAATTTATCCAATAGAATGTGATAAAGGATAAGATTCTTTACAGGAATGGAAGATTATTAATCGATTATACTGAATCCGGTGTATTTCCGAAGCACTTCGGGAACTTCTATGGTTCCTTTAGTTGTTTGATAGTTTTCCAATAATGAGACCATTAACCTGCTTGTTGCCAATCCGGAACCGTTTAAAGTGTGAACAAATTCAGGTTTCTTTTGCGACTCTCTTCTGAATTTAATGCTCGCACGCCTCGCCTGAAAATCCTCAAAGTTACTGCAAGATGATGCTTCGAGCCATTTGTTTTCTGCGGGAGACCACGTTTCAATATCGTAACATTTTGATGCTGAAAAACTAAGATCGCCTGTGCAAAGCAAAACTATTCTGTATGGGATCTTTAATGCTTTTAATATGTCTTCAGCATCACTCACTATATTTTCTAATTCATCATAAGATGTTTCGGGCTTAACTAACTTAACCATTTCGACTTTGTTGAATTGATGAACACGTAAAAATCCCTTTGCTTCTTTACCATAAGAACCTGCTTCTCTTCTGAAACATGCTGAATAACCCACATAACTTTTTGGCAGATCATTTTCATTTAAAATTTCTTTTCGGTGAAGATTTGTTATCGGAACTTCGGCAGTTGGTATTGGGTAGAGATCATCCTTTTCAATGTAGTACATATCTTCAGCCATTTTAGGAAGCTGACCTGTGCCTTTCATGGATTCACGGTTTACGAGAAACGGTGGTAGAACTTCCGTATAACTGTGTTCGTTTAGATGGAAGTCGAGCATAAAGTTTATTAAAGCTCTTTCAAGTGTAGCACCTTTTGCCATGTAAACCGGAAAACCCGAACCTGAAATTTTAGCTCCGCGCTCAAAATCGAGTATGTTAAGTTTTTTACCAAGCTCAACGTGATCCAAAAATTTTTTATCGCTTTCAAGTGAAAACCCTTCCGGTAACCACTCACGAACAACAACATTTTCTTCAGCATTTTTTCCAACCGGAACAGATTCGTGCGGTAAGTTTGGGATGAGCATTAACATATCATTCAGTTTATCTTCGATGTCGCGCAATTTTGTATCAAACCCGTTAATTTGGTTTGATACCTCTTTCATTTCTGCAAGAACTGCTGTTGTATCTTCTCCGGCTTTTTTCATTTTTGGTATTTGTGAAGACACACTGTTCTTAATTGCTTTAAGTTTTTCAACCTGAACAATAATTTCGCGTCTTTCCTCATCAAGTTGAAGAACTTCATCAATCCTGTTTTTTTCGTTTTTAGCTTCAATGCCTTTTTTAACTTTATCGGGATTTTCTCGTATGTATTTTATATCTAACATTCTCTAAACTTTGTATATTTTGGAAAAGGATACAACACTTTTGACACAAATTGAATTGATCTGCGCTGATCTGTTTAATCTGCGTCATCTGCGTTCTATTAATTATTTAGCTACAATATTATAAATCTTATTCTTTACGTAAATTTCTTTAACTATACTTTTACCGTTGATATGCTTTAATACTTTTTCATCTTTAAACACAATTTGTTTTACATTTTCCTGTTCGCTATCAATCGGCATTTGAATAGATGATCGTAATTTGCCATTAACCTGAACTGCTATATTCACTGAATCTTCGACAAGTCCTGCTGGATCAACTTCAAACCAAAGTGGCGATTCAAAAAGTGAATTGTTGTTTCCCAGCAACTGCCAGCACTCTTCACCCAAATGCGGTGCGAGAGGTGCAACCATTACTGCATATCTGCTTAAAACATACGCCTGAATTTCTTTCGAACAGTTATCAAGATTTTTGAGATTATTCAAAAGTTCCATCAATGCAGCAATTGCAGTATTAAAACGAAAGTGTTCAAGCTCTTCATCAACTCTCTTTAACGTTTGATTTGTTTTTTTATAAATAAACTTTTCATCTTCAGATAATTCGGAAAGATCGTATTTATCTTTTGGTGAAACATCGCTTAAAATATTTTCGTGAGACTTGAACAGATCGTAGACTTTGTTCACAAATCTGTCTGTTCCCGAAATTCCTTTATCGCTCCAGTCACCGCCCATTTCGTAAGGACCCATAAACATCAAATACAATCTAAATACATCCGAGCCGTAGTTTACAGTAAACTCATCGGGATTTACTACATTGTCTTTTGATTTAGACATCTTCACACCCTGGTTTGTAATTGTTCCCTGGTGAATAAGATTCTGAAATGGTTCATCACTGTTTACTAATCCGAGATCCCGTAAGAACTTGTGAATGAATCTTGCATATAGCAGATGCATTGTTGCATGTTCGGCACCGCCAACGTACATATCAACTGGGACCCATTTATCGGAAAGATTTTTATCAAACATTTCCGCAGAGATATCCGGATCTAAGTAACGTAAATAATACCACGATGAATCAACAAACGTATCCATCGTATCAGGATCACGTTTTGCATCTGTGCCGCACTTTGGACATTTAACATTTATAAATTCTTCATTACGTGCAAGAGGTGAATCACCTCCCAGGCTGAAATCAACATCGTAAGGTAACTCAACCGGTAAATCATTTTCATCAACAGGTACTTCGCCGCAAGCAGGGCAATGAATAATCGGAATTGGTGTCCCCCAATATCTTTGGCGTGAAATCAGCCAATCTCTTAACCTGTAATTAATTGTTCCTTTTCCTATGTCGTTATCTTCCAGCCACTTAATAATTTTTTTCTTTGCATCTTTTATATTAAGTCCGTCAAGAAAATCACTGTTAATTGCAGGGCCATCACCAAGAAAAGCTTTTCCTTCAAAATCATCTGGTGGCTGTACTGTCCTTACAATCGGAAGATTGAACTTTTCTGCAAACTCCCAATCTCTTTCATCCTGCCCGGGCACAGCCATTATAGCGCCTGTTCCGTATGTAGGTAAAACATAATCTGCAATCCATATGGGAATTTTTTTTTCGTTAGCAGGATTGATCGCATATGCTCCGATTGAAACTCCGGTTTTTTCTTTTGTTGTTGATGTTCGTTCAATCTCTGTTAAAGAATTTGTAGATTCTTTGTAATCTTCAACCTGCTGTTTTTGTTTTTCAGTTGTAAGCTTATCAATTAGATGATGCTCAGGTGCTAAAACCATGTAAGTTGCACCGAACAACGTATCGGGTCTTGTTGTAAATACTTTAATTTCCTCATCGCAGCCATCGACTAAAAAAGTTACTTCGGCTCCCACACTTTTACCAATCCAGTTGCGCTGCATAAGTTTTGTTTTATCTGGCCAATTAATTTTATCGAGACCGGCAAGCAATTCTTCGGCGTAATCGGTTATTTTAAAGAACCACTGAGAAAGATTTTTTTGTATTACTGTTGTTCCGCAACGTTCGCAAGTTCCGTCAGACTGAACTTGCTCATTTGCTAAAACGGTCTGATCTTTCGGGCACCAGTTAACAGGAGCCTTTTTACGGTAAGCAAAACCTTTTTTATAAAGCTGCAAGAAGAGCCACTGATTCCATTTATAATACTTCGGATCGCAAGTCATTAGTTCAGAATCCCAATCGTACATACAGCCAATTTTGTTTAACTGTTTACGAATATCCTCAATATTTTTTAGTGTGCTGTCCTTCGGATGGATTCCTGTTTGAATAGCAGAATTTTCTGCCGGAAGACCAAAAGCATCGTAACCCATCGGCTCAAATACGTTAAATCCTTTTAATTTTTTATATCGTGCCCAGGAGTCCGTAGGACCATAATTATACCAATGCCCGCAATGCAATTTTGCTCCGGATGGATAAATAAACATTACAAGCGTGTATAATTTATTATCTGTTTTTTCGAAGTTGGTTTTGTGAACTTTTTTGTCCCCCCAATACTTCTGCCATTTTTCTTCTGTTTTTTTGTAAGGATAATTCATTTTTTAGCTGTTTTGGGAAAAAATCAAAAGTAAATTTAGCTAAAAGGGTAAGGATTTCAAATTAGTTAAGAAGTTAAAAGCCGGACATTATGAATCCCGACGTGGGGATGAAGAATCTCATTCATTATCGCAAAAGGGTTCTTCGTCGTTGCGGTCCTAAGAATGACACTAGAGTAGATTACATCTTAGTATAATGAATCTTCCAATTAAGCTTCCATGTAACTCCATTATCTTCAGATGATTCCCAGTTCCAGTCAAATTCATCTTTTGAGATATTATAAAAAACCATCCTCTGAATAAGTTCCTTATCATTACGACTAATTTTCCTTGAAAGGACCATTTTATTGTTTTCCATTCCACCTGTGAAAACCATGTAACCGCCCTGGTCATCAACCCAGGTTTGCTGCCATATTTTTTTTGCAGGATTATAAACCGAAAAACTTTTGCCCCTAAAATCAATACCGGGATTACCGCTAAAATTTTCTTTAATTACACAGCCATTTAAAATAGAGCTAACAAAATTTGTCCCTTCTGCTTTTGTACTGTCGGGGCTATACCATTCAACTTTCCATTCACCAATCCAGAAATCAAATTGATGTGCTTCTGGTGAAGAACAAGGTTTTTGGTTAACCTCATCTTGAGGTAAGATCGTGATGGAAAAATAAAGTATGAAAATAACGGATATAAAATATTTGAATTGACTCACTGGAAATTTCTCCTTTAAAAATTAATCGAAAAGTTTCCACTGCAGAGCCGATATTACGGGTGGGAAATACCGGCTCCTTAAAAGCAGCAGAACCTAACCTTAACAAGGGTCAGCTATTTAAGTAAGATCATTTTTTTCGATGATGAGAAACTTCCTGCTTCTAAACGATAAACATAGATACCGGAGGGCAGTTTTTCACCCCCAAAATTTAATACGTAAAATCCGGGTGTTTTTTTCTCATTCATCAAAGTAGCTACTTCTTTTCCGAGCAAATTATAAACTTTTACAACTACCTGCGATTCGGAAGCCACGGAAAATCTAATTCTGGTAGATGGGTTAAACGGGTTCGGATAGTTCTGGAATAAATTAAAGTCGTTTGGAATCTTACCAGTCAAATCCTGTACTCCTGTTACACCATTTACAATAATATAATCAGTGCGGGTTTTTGTCTCATTATCAATTCCGTTAGAAACAGTCAGTGAAACGGAGTATGTCCCGTTACTTGAATAAGTAAAAGATGGATTCTGTTCTGTGGCATCAATAGTACCATTGTTATCAAAATCCCATTCCCAGGAAGTGATTGGTTGGTTCGGATCTGCGAGAGATAGATCGGTAAAGTTAACTGCAATAGCTCCTTCAACTTCAATTACATCAGCAGAAAAATTTGAGTTCAAATAACCGATTGGAATTTCTTCTTCTACATCGTAAAAATCATTCGGGCTAATATTTGTTAAAAATACGGACTCACCAGATGTCCACTCTATTATAACGGAATCAATCATTGTTGCATCACCTAATCCAAAATGAACTCTTAAGCTATTATGCCCGTTAAAATTATTCTGAGCAGAAACTTCACGAAATTGCCAGACAGGATTTCCATTTATTATTGCCTTCAATTTTACTTTGGCACCAATTGCACTTTTATTTGAGATTGATCCTGTTAGAGAAAATATAACCCAGTTGTTTCCGTTTTGAGTTTCGTTTTTGTATAAACCCCTGGAACTGTTAGAAGAGCCTGTATTGTAGAAATCAAGATCTCCATCGTTATCATAATCGCCAAGTGAGGTAGATCTTGACCCTCCATTGAATGTAGTTTCGAGAGTAAAAGTTTCATCGCCGTTGTTTATGTAAACCCTGGCATTAGCTTCGTTTGTAAGTAAGACATCCAAATCGCCATCATTGTCAAAGTCGCCCCAGGCGTTTCCCAGGAATGCTCCCGTTAATGTTAATTCATTATTGAGACTTGTATAGCTACCGTTATCATTTCTGTAGAATCTATTTGGCGCACCGGAATAATTAGTTAACATTGCATCAAGATCGCCGTCATTATCATAATCAATCCAATTCCATATCTGCCCATCTTGTAAATCAGTACCGATTGGTGCTTTAGTGATCCTTTCAAAATCCGCAACACCTGATTGAGACAGAGTATTGTTGTAAAGAAAATCTAAAGCTGCAGAACCTGCGGGTCCGCTGGCAATAAATAAATCGTAATCGCCATCCAAATCATAATCAGACCAGGTTGAAACTGTATATGGAGCAAGAACAGTTGTAAACTCGAAAGAATCGATTTGCGTGAATCTTCCATCGCCGTTGTTTTTAAAAAATCTCGATGGAATGTTCGGACTGCCTAGAAACCCACGGGGATGTGCAATTACAAGGTCGATAAAACCATCGTTGTTATAATCACCCCATGCTCCTGTCCATCCTCGGTTATCAGCATTTTCACCGATTGGTCCATCAAGAATAGGAGTAAAGCTGCCTGTTCCATCATTCTGATAAACAATTGATGGTTTCCCGGAAAGGAAAAGATCGATATCACCGTCATTGTCATAGTCTCCCCAGCTCGTGCCGTTTCCAAGTTGATTTGCACTAATGCTTGTGAAATCATTCAGTCTTTCAAAATTTCCTCCACCAATATTTCTAAAAAGGAAATTCTTTGTTACGTAAAGATCAAGATTGCCGTCATTGTCAATATCAATCCATGCAGCTCCGGCATAATTTCCATCCGTTGCCGTTGTTGTTACGGGATTATTTGGGTCAGTAACCTTAACGAAAGTTTGAGAAAATATGTTTGTAAAAATTCCGTTTGTTATAAAAAGGGATGCAATGAGAAAGAGAAAATATAATTTCTTTTCAATCTTGCCCCAAAATAATGAATTAACAGTCTGCATTAAATCACCTCATTATGTTGTTTAAAAATTTAGTTTTCTGTTGTAATGATACTTTTGAAAGTCAATAAATAGTATCCTACAAAATGGGTGATTTTTCTATGAACACTTAGGAGTCAGGAAAGAGGAATTATTGGAAAGAAAAGGATTTTGTATGGGAGATTCACATATTACTACAAGAGCAGTCAGAATAATATTTTTATATCAACCTATCCTTAGTAGCTTTCTCAATAGCCGCAGCTTTAGAGTGCACATTTAATTTTTGGTAAATGTTTTTAATGTGTGTGCGGACAGTTTCTTTATTAATGTACAGTTCATCAGCAATCATTGTGTAGCTTTTGCCTCTGGATAGATGTTGAAGTACTTCTGTTTCGCGGGAGGAAAGCGGCGAATCAGTACTTCGTTGAAATGATCGAATAACCAGTCTTGCAATGTTCGTGCTCATCGGCGCACCACCGTTCCGTACTTCATTAATAGCTTCAATCAATCTTTGTGGAGATATGTTTTTAGTTAAATATCCTGTTGCCCCGGCACAAAGGGCATTAAATACTATTTCACCTTCATCGTGAACTGTAACCGTGAGTATATCAATATTCGGTCTTAAATTTTTTATTCTTTTAATACCCTCAATGCCGGAGATGCCGGGAAGACCTATATCCATTAATATTATATCAGGATCATCCGCTGCTAACCGCTTTATTGCTTCTTCGCAGTTATCGTAATCTGCAATGCAAATGAATCTTTCATTATCATTAAGAAGCGAAACGAAACTTCCTCTAATCACGTCATCGTCTTCAACGATAACAATTCTTACGAGTCCTTCATTATCTGCCATATTTAAAGGGTTAAAATGAATCCGGTTAATTGTTTTAACAGCAGGAAATATCTGCTAATTATAAATTAACGATTTAATCGGAAACTTTCCCTTAAATATAATTTTTGTCCCTTTGCCTGGTTGAGTATCAATTAGTAAAGATGAGTCGAGTTTCTCCGCACGTCTCTGCATATTATTAATACCGTTCCCTTTACTTTCAATATTTTGCGGAAAGCCGGTACCGTTATCTTCAAGATAAATTTCCAAATCATTCCCCTCAATATGTGTTACAAAACTTACCCTGTTGCCATTGGAATGTTTGAGCGAGTTGTTCATTCCTTCCTTGAAAATAAGTATGAGATGTCTTTTCCATTCTATACTTAATGATGCTGATTGAAGTTTTTCATCCAGTCCAATCACCTCAAAATCAACTTTGGTATTACTGTAAAGTTCATCACCAAAATCCTTTAAACGAATTAGAAGTTCGTACAATGAATCCTGTTGCGGATCAATTGCCCAGATGAAATCTTTTGTACCATCGTAAAGCTGAGAGGAATTATTGCCAATCTGATCAAGCAAATTTGATATATCTGAAAATGTATTGCCTAACTCTCGTTTAATTAATTCTGTTAAGAGAGAAATCCTTGTTAAACGATGACCGAGTTCATCATGAAAATCGATTGCAGTTTTTCTTCTTATTCTTTCACCCTCTTTTTCTTTTATTTTTTCTATTTCAACTGCACGATTCACTTTTGATCTTACAATTAGTTTATGTGTGATAATAGAAACTGAAACGAGTATGAGCAATATGATTAAATAAAACCAAAACGTTTGCCAGAAAGGAGGGTGGATGATAAACGAAACTGCAGCTTCATTGCTACTCCAAACACCATAGCCGTTGGTGCCTTTAACAAGAAGAGTATAATCACCGGGTGAAAGGTTTTGTATTTTAATAGTATTCGTCATTCCGAGATACGTCCAATCGTGGTCCCCTGATAACTTATATTTAAAACTCGTTTTTTCGGGCATACTGTAATCAAAAGAGACAACTTTAATTTCAAGATTGTTTTTATGCGGATTTAGTTCTATAACATCGCTGTTTAAAAGAATATTTTCTTTTCCCCCGTATTCATTTATGACATTGAAAGAAGAAATTACAATAGGGCTGTTGTAATCGTTAATTTGCACATCTTCCGTATAAAATAAATTCAATCCATCTTTCCCGCCAAAATAAACTTTGCTATCTCTTCCTTTCAAATAAACTCCCTGCCGGAATAAGTTACTTTGCAGTCCGTCATCTTTGTCAAAATTTTTAAAAGAATTTTCCTTCGGATTGAAATGAGAAATGCCTTTATAGGTACTAAGCCACAACTCTTTATTTTCATCCTCAATAATTCCGCAGATAACATCATTCGGCAGACCGTCTTTTTCAAGCAATGCGGTAAATGAATTTGTTTCGGGATTAAAAATGTTTAGCCCACGTGCAGTTCCAATCAACAGTTTTCCACTTGAGGCTTCCTGAATGGAATAAACATAATTATTGCTGATTGATGAAGGGTTATTTAACTCCTGAACAAATGATGTAAAGCTGCTATCTGCTCTGTTGAATAAGTGTAAACCACCGAAAGTCCCTATCCAAATATTCCCTTCTATGTCTTCATAGAGTGAGAGGATATAATTTGCCGCACTGTTTTGTGAATCTTCAGCTCCGGGTGAAATATGTTCAAGCTTTCTATCCTTAAATATGTACAACCCGCTGCTGTACGTTCCAATCCAGAGTGTTTCGTTTGAGTCGATCATCAAATTGTTGAGTGACAAATTTACTAATTCTTTGCGCTGCCTTTGGTTCATCACTTCAAATATTTTATTCGTAAACTGATTATACTTAAAAATTCTATCATGCAAGGAAACTATAATTATGTTATTGCTATCAACTGTAACCGCAGTGATATTCTGATCTCTCAACAAGCGATGATTTATTCTTTCGATTTTGTTTGAAGCAGGATCATATTTATTCAAACCACTTGATGTTCCTATCCAGATATTTCCGCTTTTATCTTCTGCAAGTGAAGTTATAACATTACTACTTAAATAATTAATGTTATCCTGTTTATATTGAAGCAATGCGAAGTTGGGTTTTCTGTTAATCAATTTTGAAATACCGGATTGATACGAGTTAATCCATAGTACTCCTGATTTGTCTTCAAAAACTGTTTTGATGAAATTTCCACTTAACGAATTAGGGTTTTCAGAGCGGCTGTAAGTTTCGTAAGTGCTATTTAAACTGTTGAATTTTACCAGTCCGATTGTTGTTCCTAACCATATCATTTTGTTATGATCTGTTGCAATGGATTTAATATGTAATTGTGGAAGAGATTCTTCGGGATGGAATTCATTACTTCTTTTATTGAAATAGTATAATCCATTTGAAGTCCCGATAAGTAAATTATTTCGAGAGTAATCATTTATATTCAAAACGAAAATTTGCTTTGATGATTTTTTATCATCCGGAATATTGTAAGTAACAAAATCGTCAGAACCTGATGAGTATTTTGAAAGACCTAATGGACTTGCAGCCCATACATTTCCTCCCCTATCTGTAATTAAATACCAGATTGGTGCAGCTCTTTGTGAACTATCACTATGCACTAAATAATAAGTAGTAAACTTATTTTGAGACGGATCATATTTGTTGATTCCACCTCTTTCCGTTCCCAACCAGATATTTCCTTTGTCGTCTTCAGTTATTGCCCAAACAATATTATCGGATATTCCATCAGGATTCGAAGAATCGTAAACGAATCTTGTGAATTTTGTGCGTTGACGATTAAGCATGTTCAATCCACCGCCCCAGGTTCCAATCCATAGATTACCTTTGCTGTCTTCGTAAAGAGAGACAATATCATCGAATGAAATGGACTCGGAATTTTCGGGATTGTAATTAAAAGTTTTGTAATCTCTGCCATCATATCTCACAAGACCGTACATTGTTCCAAACCATAAATAACCTTCGTAGTCCTGCATCATCGCAAATGTCAAATCGAGGGCAACACCTTTATCCAATGGAAGGCGAATAAACCTTGGTTCTTCATTCTGGCTTAGAACTGCGGCATGCATAATGAAAATTAATAGAATAATTAATAGTCTTTTTTTGTGAGGATTATGAATCCAGAGTGTTTGCAATATTTTATTCATTTTACTTCTTGGTTTTTGTTTATAGTCTTTTCAGATACATCAAAAATATACTGCAATTTGAATGAAAAATAAATCACTCATTTTGGGGGATAACTTGTGTAAAGGTGACAAATAAGGAAATTCGTTCAAAATAAATTAAGTTTAATATATATTTTAAGAAAATTTTGTGGGAAATATAGAACACATCTTTAATAAATATTTTTATCCCAAATCAATTTCATTTGTTCATAATTTTTTATTTTTGTCCCGATGTATCGGGAAACTCGTTCCGCTCAAATGGGACTCGTTTCACAACTGCTTCAACTTAACCAAACTCGAACGCTCCGTGATTGCAATTAGTTTATTTCCCTCATCCACAATCGTATTGGATTTAGGATTATAAATAAAAATTCCTTAGATATAAAAAAGATTTAAAATAAACTCAATCTAAATTGCTTAGGTATAAACTTATTTCGTTTTTATATTTGCTGAACCGAGCATGAAAAATTTCTTACAATCAAGAAAATTATAATAATGCGAGTTCCATCTGACCAAAAAGAGAAATTATAACCAGATGAAAAGAAGGTGAATCTTTATTTAATAGTAAAATAATCCAGGGAATAAAATGAGAATCAAAAATTTACCAATTATAATTATTTCTTTTGTGCTAATTTTTCTAACCCAGGGCTGTCTTTTAATGCATTCTGTTTCATACAAAATTAAACCCGATGGCGAGGGTGGCGGTACAGCAGTTCTTACCATTGAAAATATTCGTTCAGATGCACTCAACGGATACGAGTTAAAAGAGGATAAAAAAAATCTTTTTGAATTTATGTATAAAAGCAATGAATTTATAGCACAGATGAAGGATGAAGGTAAAACGATTACCTCGCGGGAATTGTTTGTTGAAAACGAAAATTTAAATGGAATAATAAAATTCAGTTTTGATGATATAGAAATAGTTGAAGGAATAATTTACGAAGAGCCGTTCTACTTTTTAACTCTTTCTCCCGAAGACAGTATTATCTCAACAAACGGAGAGGTAATAGTTTCCGATGAATATAAAAGAATAATGTGGGATAACACTGTGAAAGTTTTAAAGTTTAAAATGTTCAGTGATGAAGTTGATAACGGTAAATTAGTTAGCATGGCTCAATATTATGAATCAGATTAGCGATGTATGTTGAAGTTGTTTTCCCGCTGCCATTTAGACAAACATTCACTTACAGGGTCCCGGAAGAGTTAGAACCCTTCGCAATAATGGGTGTGCGCACTGTTGCACCTTTTGGTAAAAGAACAATTACTGGATTTATTGTAAACACTTCACTCAAAACCTCGGTTAAAGAAAAAATTAAATCCATTTATGATATCCTCGACGACTCTCCCGTTTTAGATAATTTAAGATTAAAATTTTACGAATGGTTATCCGACTATTATTTATCCTCTCTTGGTGAGGCATTAAGATTAGCCGTTCCTCTGGGGACTGATGTTGCATCGAAAAGAAAAATTTTGATTGATCCTGAATACTGTGAAAAGTTATTATCTGAAGAAAAGAAGAAAACATCTGTACGTGCAACGATTTTAAAAGAGCTTACAACACGCATACAAATCACACAATCGCATTTAAGCAAATTAGTTGGGAAGAAAAACATTTACTCCCAAATAAGAACGCTTCAAAAGCAAGGCGCAATAACTATTACGGATGATGTTGAGAAAGCAAAGGTGAAACCTAAAAAGGTTAAGTACGTTAAACTCAGCAAAACTATTGGAGAGGTTTATGCGGCTTTCCCGGAACTGGAATCACACTCTCCAAAGCAGGTTAAAATTTTATTAGAATTAATTGCAATAAAATCAAAAGAGAAATTACTTCCCGTTGCTGAACTTCTTCACAAAACCGAATCATCAAAAGCATCAATTGACTCTTTACAGAAAAAAGGATTTATCACTGTTTTCGATAAAGAAGTGGAAAGAAGATACTCTGAAGCATACAGCGAAGATCATCAGGAATTAAAAGCAACTGTTCAGCAAGCAGCTATTATTAAGAGTGTAGCTCCATTAATTAAAAAAGAAAAATTTCATACCTTCCTTATTCATGGAGTAACCGGAAGCGGTAAAACGCAGGTTTATATAGAACTAACAAAAGAAGCACTGAAGCAAAAGAAAACAGTTTTAATTTTAGTGCCGGAAATTTCACTTACACCGCAGATGACGTCGCGGCTCTTTAACAATTTTGGAGACACTGTAACAGTTATTCATAGTCGAATGTCGGCGGGTCAGCGTTTCGATTCATGGCGGAGAGTGTTAAGCGGAAAATCCAGAGTTGTGATTGGCGCCCGCTCAGCATTGTTTGCTCCTTTAAGAAATATAGGATTAATTGTAGTTGATGAAGAACATGACGCAAGTTATAAACAAGCTGAATTGATTCCACGTTACAATGCAAGAGATGCCGCTGTTTATTTGGGTAATCTTAACAAATGCCCTGTAGTGCTTGGTTCTGCAACACCATCCATAGAAAGTATGTACAATGCAAAAACCGGTAAGTATCAGTTGCTGGAACTTCCCGAAAGAATAGATGATGCAAAACTTCCGCATATAAAATTTGTAAATATTAATATTGAACGAAAGAAGAAAAAAATGGAGAATGTTTTCTCCAGAACTCTTTTAGATAAAATTGAAGACCGATTGAAGAAAAAGGAAGGAACAATCATTCTTCAAAACAGGAGAGGATTTTCCACACAAATTTACTGCGAAGATTGTGGTGAAGTTGAGACTTGCGATAACTGTTCAGTGCCGATGGTTTTTCACATAAATAAAAATATCATACAATGTCATTACTGCGGATTGGTTAAAGACGTTCCGGGTGCATGCACAAACTGTGGTTCGCTGGCGATTAAATATTTTGGAACGGGGACCGAGCGTGTAGAAGATGAACTTGCTTATTATTTTCCTTCGGCAAATATAACAAGAGTAGATTCTGATTCTATTTCGCGCAAAGCAGTGCTTAGTAAAATACTATTGTCTTTTAGTAAAGGGGATATTGATATTCTTGTTGGTACTCAAATGGTTTCTAAAGGATTGGATTTTTCGAGAGTTACCTTGGTTGGTGTGATAGCTGCAGAAACAACTTTATGGCTGCCGGATTTTAGAGCGGATGAAAGAACATTCCAGTTGCTTACACAGGTTTCTGGGAGAGCCGGAAGAAGCCAGGTTCCCGGTGAAGTGATTATACAAACACAAAATGAAAAACACTTTACTTTACAAATGGTTTTAAAGAATGATTACTTTGGATTTTACAATAAAGAATTAGCAGACAGACAAAAGATGGGTTATCCTCCGTTTACACGAATTGCACTAATCGAAACAAAAGATCAATCCGAAAAAAAGGCGAGGGGAGCAATTTATGATTTTTACAACGAATTGAAAAAATATAAAAAGTGGCTTAATATTTCTTCTCCTGCCTATGCAGTTATAGCAAGATTAAAAGATAATTACCGTTTTCACATATTAATAAAAAGCAGTAAAGATGATGATCCGGGCGGAGCAGTATTACGCAAGGCAATACTCGATTCGTTTGTTGAGTTTAACAGGAAGTCGCGTTATAAAGATGTAAAACTCTTTTATGATATTGATCCGCAGAGCATAATGTGAAATGATAAGTGCTAGTCACCTTCGAACTAGTTGAGTTAGAGGTGACTGGCACTTATAACTGTTCTTATCTTTTTACATTTAAACTAAAATTCCTTCATTTATCTTATCAATAATTAATCATTAGTTATAGGTGGCTTGATTATACGTGTTAGGACAATATAAAATGTAACCGAAGCATTAGTCATTAAGTCAAAATAAGAAGTAACTTAAACATATAAAATATGTTAAATATTTAATAAGTTTAACACAGATGATAATAATGATATTGGGGACAGAATCGTTAGGGGTGTATTGATTGAACCCATTCATTTTTTTTAACGCTAAGCATCCTACTGAATTTACTTAACTTAACGTGAAATAAAAAACCAGGTGGAATAGTTTCATAATAAAGGAGTTTCAATGAAGCCATTTAATATTTTCAACATTGTATCTTTAATAGTGCCTACTATTTTGTTTTCTTACATAGCTTTAATTCCGCATAAAATCCTCTCTCAACAATTAGATGTTCAGATGTCCTATCTTAAAGAAGAGCTTCCTACCGCTCTGAATTTAATTTCCTGGCGTCCTTTGAAGGATTATAATGAAGTAAAAAACATTAATGAATATGTCTATTCAAAACCAAATGGTATCTGGTTATCTGAGAATGGACATAAAACACTATTATGGGAAGGAAGAACAAGCCTATTGCCATACTTTAAATGGTCGAAAAATGGCGACAAATTATTCTTTATTGGTGATGTGAATGAAAGCCATGGTATTATAGTATGCGAGATAGAAAACCTTGAAACCCACTTTATCAAGCCCCCGACCGGAATATTGATAAGTTCTGGCTGGTGTTTATCTCCCGATGGAAATAAAATTGCGCTGACAGGTCAACAAAAGGTTATTGATGAAAAATATCCAGGAGGAAAAAAAGATGAATATTATATATACACATGTAATTATGATGGTTCAAACATGCAAGAGATAGCAAATGGGACAGTTACTTCCTGGTCTCCTAATGAAGATAATATTTTATTTTCACTAGGTGAAGAGAAGGTTAGCGAGTCAAGCTATTTGGGATTTGTTGTGAAACAATATATATGGTCACATAATTTAATTACTAAAGAAAATAGAAAATTGGTATTTATTCCTGGTTATAAGCCGAATTTTTCTCCGAACAAGATGAAGTTCTATTTTCATATAAATGGAAGCAACGATATATATTTATGATTTAGAACAGTCGTTGTTTATATCTATACCTTTCACTCTGGACAATTATGAGCATGTATGGTCTCCCGATGGTAGTAAAATTGCATTCGTCGCGCGTGAAACTAGCCGTTTGGGAGAAACACATTTGGAAAAGATTACTAATAGCGATATATGGATAGTCGATTCCGATGGTAATGGACTAACCAATTTAACTACAACTGGTCAAGGATATTTCGAGAGTTCACCTATATGGATTGATTACCAAACTATGATTATAGAACAAAAGCTCAATAATGAAGAAACGAAAAATGTTGTTCTGACTATTAGCCAAAAACAATAGCATATTCAAATAAGTTTTGCTATTTGCTTATAATAAAAAAACTTTTAAATCTTAACCTTTCGAGAGGTTTTTATATGAGAAATTTAATTTACGTACGTTTTATACTTTTAGTTTCTTTAACATTCTGCATTTTGTTACCCCCAAAAAATTTCAGTCAAACAATATTCAAATTCATTGTATTGGACGCTGGTCATGGCGGAATTGATCCTGGAGCACTAGGTTACAATGGAAGTGCTGATCCAAATGAAAAGGATTTTACTCTTTCAACCCTACAAAACGCCGATATTTTGTGTTCATCTATAGGATTGGTAGTGTCAACGAGAGTAAATGATCAAACATTAACCTTTAGTGAGCGTGGCGATATTGGAAATGGTATAACACCAGATGGATTTGGAAGAATTGTCACAAATATAGATGATGTTTCGGCTTTTGTTAGCATTCATTTCAACTCTATCGGATCTCAAACTCCCTGAGGAACACAAGTCTATGCTTATACCAATCGTGGGCTTGAAGAACCTACACAAACCCCAGAGAGTGATAATACCACATCATGTCAAGGACTCATATTTTCTGGAAATATGTTAGATAATGTTCTTTATGAAACTGAGCGAGAATATTATAGAAATGGGCAATGGATATTTTTTGATTCCCAACCGGATGGTGGGGATGGAATATGGGGTAATAATTGGGATATATTTGGTGTACTACAATATGGAAATTCCGATGATCATGCTGTTGTATTGGTAGAATTCGAGTATATCTCAAATCCGGAAGTTTGGACTATTGTTGAACCAATCGGGGTATATTATAACATGTTTTATCACAGAAACGCAGTATATGCTGTACTTAGAGCATGGGATGATTATGAAAATTGGGGTCTAGACCCGTATAATTTCTCGAGTAGCACAGCTTGTCAACCTGGAGGAGATCCGCCTCCACAACTACCTCAAAACTTTGCCGGAACAACGTATAACAACCACCCAAAACTAACCTGGGATAATATAGAGCCGGATATAGAGTATGTTGAAATTTGGTGGCAAATAGTTGCCGATATAAAGAATCCTGGTGCTTGGAATTTACTATCCACAACTACCAATACATTTTTTATAGATTACGGAGTGTCTTTAGGAGACGGTGATTATGTAAAATATAAGGTAAGATGTAAAGATTACAGTGGTAATTATTCATATTATACAAATATCATTTCTTATGAGTTCAGTGGATTACAAAAACAAAACATTGTCAATCAATCCATTGAATACCAGCTTTTCTCAAACTTTCCGAATCCATTCAATCCTTCGACAGAAATCACTTACTCAATAGCACAAGATGCAGATGTGACATTAAGAATTTACGATATCCTGGGTACACAAGTAGCAGAATTAGTAAACGAAGCACAAACAGCAGGAAATCACACGATTAATTTCAGCGCATCAATCTTATCAAGCGGAGTTTACATATACCGTATAACAGCATCTAATAACGGAAGGATATTATTTACAGATGCAAAACAGATGATCCTCCTTCGTTAAAACTACTGAGGACAAGTCCTCCTTCGCTAAAGCCTCAAAAGTGCCGGTCACCTTAAAAAAAGGCCAGCACTTGAAAAAAGTATTTATCTCTCAACCAAATCCCATTCCTAATGCCATTAGAATCAAATCTCCTATTATCCAAAATACAAACACCATAACAATAAATTTTACAATGGCATCAGACTTGAACATCTTAGCCAGCCCAATCCCAACAACAGTATAAAACCAAATTGCAAACGGGTCAATTCTTCCTAAAAGAAAAGAAGTAATAGTTCCTTTTTCCGCACCTAAAAATGAAGCAGCGCTTGTATCGAATAACAGTTTATTCATAACCATTGATAGAATTGCAATAACAATTACCTGCACAACGAGAATGTAAACAGGCAGTCCTCGTGCAATTAGAGTCCCGCTATAGGTACCTTCTCCTTTAAGCGCAAACTTTGAAATAAGAAAATAAACTAATGCCATAAAAAACAAACCGAGAAAAGTATAAACAACGGCTGTAACGGAACGCATAACAGGACCGGTGAAGAATTTCATTCCTCCTCTTGTCTGTTCCAGTGCGGTTTCTTTTTCCGATTCGGTCATTTCGCCCCTTTGTACTTTTTCATCAAACTGGGCTTCTACTTCTGCCACTTTTTCATCAAGCATTTCATCAAACTGCAATTTTATTTCAGGATTTTGAAACAGGATGAAATTTGATATAATTGCGATAATCAAAAAACTGATTACGGGAATAAACCAATCCATTGCCTTTGGTGAAAGCTTTGCAATTGCATCAAAAGTTTTTCCCGGCTCTGTAAACACACCGATCATTTTATCGGAATGGTTTAATTCCTCCTCTTGTTCAGGTACATGGTCATTTAATTGTTCGTTGATCTCATTTGTATCAGCTGGGTCCATTTTTCTCCTCCTCTAAAATTAGTTTTAGATTGTATATTAAAAAATTATCTATACTTTAGCGAAAAGGCAAACAAAAATGTGATTGATGAGTGAATTTATTTAAAGAAGTTTACTTTGGATAGAGAAAAGTCTCCAACCATTTATTAAATTTGAACTAATAATAATCAATTAGATTTTAATAAACAGAAAGAAAATATGAAGCCGAAAACAATAATCGAACCATTCAAAATAAAATCGGTTGAACCAATTAGATTTACAACCAGGGAGGAAAGAGAAAAACTTTTAAAAGATGCAGGGTATAATCCGTTTATGCTGTATGCCGATGATGTGCTGATTGATTTGCTTACCGACAGCGGAACATCGGCAATGAGTGCAAAGCAATGGGCTGGAATAATGGAAGGCGATGAATCTTATGCAGGTTCAAAAAGTTTTTACAAATTTGAAAGTGCTGTTAACAAGATAACGCACATGAAACATATCATTCCCACTCACCAGGGAAGAGCTGCGGAAAAGATACTGTTTTCAGTTGTTGGCGGACCCGGGAAATATTTTCCCAACAATACACACTTCGATACAACAAGGGCAAACATTGAATTTACAGGAGCCGAAGCAAACGACTTGTTAACCGAAATTGGAAAACAACCGGAAAAGAGAGCTGATTTTAAGGGTAATATGGATATTGAAAAACTTGAAGCATTCATAAATGAAAAAGGATTTGAGAATATTCCGCTTTGTATGATCACAGTTACTAATAACTCCGGAGGTGGTCAACCGGTTTCTATGCAAAATATTCGTGAAGCGAAAGAAGTATGTAAAAAATATAATATCCCGCTCTTTCTTGATGCATGCCGTTTTGCGGAAAATGCTTATTTCATAAAATTACGTGAGAAAGGATATCAGGATAAATCGGTTTTAGAAATTGCACAGGAAATGTTTTCCTATGCTGATGGTGCAACAATGAGTGCAAAAAAAGATGCCCTGGTTAACATTGGCGGCTTTCTTGCATTAAACGATGATGAACTTGCAATGAAGTGCAGAAATCTTTTAATAGTAACAGAGGGTTTTCCTACTTACGGTGGGCTTGCCGGAAGAGATTTAGAAGCAGTTGCTCAAGGTTTGGAAGAGGTTGTTGATGAACATTATCTTGAGTACAGAATCAAAAGTGTTGAGTATCTGGGCAACAAAATTGTTGAAGGAGGTGTACCGATAATTGAACCGCCCGGCGGACATGCAATTTACATTGATGCTAAAAGATTACTCCCTAATGTTCCACCCGAACAATATCCCGGACAATCGATTGTTTGTGAATTATATCTTGAGGGCGGAATACGCGCTGTTGAGATTGGCAGCGTTATGTTCGGCAAATACGACGATAATGGAAAGTTGATTCCTGCAATGATGGAGCTTGTAAGAATGGCAATTCCGCGAAGGGTTTACACTCAAAGTCATATTGATTACTTAATTGAAATTATTCTCGAAGTGTTTAATACACGTGAAAAACTTAAAGGTTATAAAATAACTTACGAAGCACCTATGCTAAGGCATTTTACAGCAAGATTTGAACCGCTAAAATAAATGAAACGAGCATGAAAAATCTATTTACAAACAAGATAATGATTATAATGCGAGTTCCATATGACCTCAATTTAAAATTATAATCATATGAAACTTAAAAAGAAATATTCACATAACAATAAAAGGCAGATATTCAGGTTGATCCCAACAGACACTGGTAAGATAATTATTGAAGAAAGAGATATTGAAAAGAAACTGGCTTATTTTAATTGTCTTCATATTGATAGGGGGAAAAAGATATTTAAACATTTGCAGCTTGATGAAAAATTCTGGTTGGGGATAGAAGCAATTTACAATGATGTGATATTTTTTCATAAATTTGTTAAACCCGATCTTCCACAGCACAACGGAATAATTGCTTACGATATTAATCACAAACGAACAATATGGGAAAATAAAAACCGTACTTTTTTATTTGTTAAAGATGAAAAAATCTATGCCTTCCAGCAAAGGTTTGAAGACAGAGAATTTGTAACCCTGAATTATTTAACTGGTGAAGTGATTGATGAATTGGGAATTGATTCGGATGCGATTAATTTATTGCGTGAAGACGCAATCAATTCGGAAGACTTCAGCGGTTACCATTTTCCCGGTTCGTTTGGTAAAAATTTCTTTGGTGAACAGAGAGAGAATGAAATATTAAGCAAACTCCACGAAGAACATAAAATCACCGGCGGGATTGAATATGTTTTGATGGAGGACTTATTATTGTTTAATTTTCATGAAGTAAATATCGATAACACACTGAAAAATATTTTCAAAGCGGTTGACTTATCGACTGGAAAATATATATTAGAAGTAACGTTAAACTCCAGGCCCAATGCGTTTGCGCCGGATTCTTTTTTTGTAAAAGATGATCTTTTGTTCTTGTTGATTGAAAAAATTAAACTTGAAGTGTATAAAATTATAAATTGATTTAGAATGAGGGAAAGATGGAACTGACAATCGATGAAAAAGAAACAATTTTAACTGCTGCCAGGCAATCAATTTTATTTACTTTCGGTGAAGTTGAAAAACCCGAAATAAATTACACGGCTTACCCGTTATTAAAACAAAAAATAGGTGCATTTGTTACGCTTAAAATTGATGGAGAATTGAGGGGCTGCATAGGTTACATAATTGCTATCGATCCTTTGTTCGATACGGTTTGCGAATCGGCAACGGCAGCCGCATTTAACGATCCGAGATTTAATGAATTAACCCGCGAAGAGTTTGACAATATAATAATAGAAATTTCGGTCTTATCTCCTTTCGAACCAATCAAAAGCTATAATGAAATTGAGCTGGGCAAACATGGGCTTTTGCTGGAGGAAACAGGTCGGGCGATTTTATTACCACAAGTAGCAACGGAAAATAATTATACGAGGGAACAATTTTTAACGGCACTTTGTCATAAAGCCGGAATGTATGGTGAATATTGGAAAGAAAGAATGCTGGATATAAATGTGTTTACAGCAACTGTTTTTTCCGAAAAATAAAGGAGGTGAGAGATGGAAAATATACGGTCTGCACATGTTGCCGGACAATTTTATCCTGCTGATCCGCAACAGTTACGCAGTGAAATAAATGTTTTTTTGGAAACCACAAAACCGGTAAACGAGATTAAAAATATTTTCGGGATTGTATCTCCTCACGCAGGTTATGTTTATTCGGGTAAGACTGCAGCATATGTTTATAATCTTATAAAAGGAAATAATTATAAACGTGTTGTAATCATATCTCCAAGTCACAGCGAATACTTTCCCGGCATCTCTGTTTACAATGGTGATGCATATGAAACTCCATTAGGATTATTGGAAGTGGATAAGGAATTTGTGAACAAACTAGTCGAAAACAGCAAAACTATTTTCAAAGGTGTTGAGGGTCATCGTAATGAACACGCTCTCGAAGTTCAGCTTCCATTTTTGCAATCGGTCTTAAACGATTTTAGGATAGTTCCTGTTGTAATGGGAGAACAGGGCAGAATGTATGTTGATGAGCTTGCAAATAAACTTAGTGAAATTACCGATGACGAAACACTTATCGTTTCAAGTTCCGATTTGTCTCACTTCCACTCTAAATCAGAAGCAGATAAATTAGATTCAATTGTGGAAAAAAGAATAAGCAGATTTGAATTTGATGGTTTGCAAGAAGATTTGGATAATCATAGCACCGAAGCCTGTGGAGGCGGACCGATTGTTGCAATGATGAAAGCAGCAGCATTAAAAGATAAGAATCACGCTTTAGTTGTTCATCGCAGTGATTCCGGGGATGTTTCCGGCGATAACAGAGAAGTTGTAGGTTATCTTTCTGCTGTTGTTTACGGAGACTGAATCATTTTTTTAATTAGATGATAAGTATTTCAAAAAATTGAAATTACGATAAATTTCTTTGCGAGCTTAGCGTTTTTTCTTTGCGTACTTTGTGTTAACTAATCTGCTCCTTGTTTCACGCAAAGATCGCGAAGTTGGAATCCGCAAAGAACGCAAAGTAATTTAAATCCTTTCTTTGTTTAAATTGAGATATGAAAACTAAAATTGCTATAATTGGTGCGGGAAGAATTGCATACTCTCTCACTTCGGCATTACTAAAGGAAGGATATATTGTTGATGCAATAATTAGCAAAAAGATTAAATCAGCCAAAGCACTTGCAGAAAAATTTGGAATAAAAAAATATTCTGATGATATAAATTTAATTTCAAAATCGGTGAATGTTTTTTTCCTAACTGTTCCTGATAGTGAAATTAGGAAAACCGCTATTCAACTATCAAAACTAAAATTAAAATTCAGCACAACTTTTTTTATCCATTTATCGGGTGCGGAAGATATAAGTGTTTTAATCCCTTTAAAAGTAAAAGGCGGGAAAACCGGCTCACTCCATTTAATGCAGACATTTCCATCAAATAAAATTGTTAACATTAAAAATGTTAACTCGGCAATTGAAACAAACGATGATTCGGTTTGTAAATTTTTACTTCAGCTTTGCAACAGCTTGCAGCTAATCCCGTTCAGAATTGATTCAAAGGATAAAATTTATTATCATCTTGCCGGGGTATTTGCATCCAATTTTTTGGCAGGTAATCTTTTTAACGCGCAAAAGCTTTTATCACTAAATAATATTGATGAACAAAAGTATTTTGATATTCTCAGTTCTACTATTCATTCAACATTACAAAATATTAAAAAGGTTGGGCCGGCTAAAGCATTATCGGGTCCGGTTGATCGCGGAGATATTAACACTATCAGGAAACATATCTCTTCACTTAAAATGAATAATTCTAAAGGTGATTACTTCTCTTTCCTGTTTAAAAATTACATTATTCAATCGTTAAACCTTATTAATTTAGTTGAAGAAAAGTATGGTGAATTGAATAAATCGCATCAAAATATTAGAAAATTATTGGTACAGGAATCGAATAAGATTGAGAAATCTATTTAAGCATTATTACTATATTTGTCCCTTTAATTTCAGAAAGTACAATTTAAGGAGTAAAGATCATCGAAAAAATAAATAATACAACCGTTGAGAATATTGTTTCATTAGCGAAACGAAAAGGATTTGTTTTTCAATCGAGTGAAATTTACGGCGGTTTAAACGGTTGCTGGGATTACGGTCCACTTGGAGTTGAACTTCTAAAAAATATCAAAGAAGAATGGTGGAAGGAGATGACCTTCCGAGATGATGTTGAAGGAATTGATGCTTCGATACTTATGCATCCAAAAGTCTGGGAAGCGTCAGGACATGTTGAGAATTTTACCGACCCGATGATTGACTGTAAACAATGTAAATCACGATTTCGTCTCGATGTTTTAGGCGATTCATTTAATGAGAAGAAAAAGAAAAAAGCTGTTGATATCTTAAAGCAGAAATTAATCGGCAACGAAGAATTAATTAATAAGATTGATGATATTTACGAAAATTCCGGCGATGAAGACCCTTTCAATTTACTGCTGGAAAATGATAAGCTTGGCAAAATGCTGCTTGAAGAATTAAACTGTCCGCAATGCGGAAACAAAAACACTTTTACAGAAGCCCGTAAATTCAATCTGATGTTTAAAACTTTTGTTGGCCCGGTGGAGGACAGTGGATCGGTGGTATTTTTAAGACCAGAAACTGCACAGGGAATTTTTGTTAATTTCCTGAACGTGCTGAATGCCTCCCGCCAAAAGCTGCCTTTCGGTATTGCACAAGTTGGTAAAGCATTTCGTAACGAAATAAACACTAAGAATTTTCTCTTTCGCACAAGAGAATTTGAACAAATGGAAATGCAGTTTTTTGTAAATCCGAATGAAGATACAAAGTGGTATGCATACTGGAAAGAAAAACGAATGGAATGGTATAAATCAATGGGCATTACACCTTCAAAACTTCGTTACCACGATCATCCGGCAGATAAGCTTGCACATTACGCAAAAGTAGCAACCGATATTGAATACGAATTTCCATTCGGCTGGGGAGAGATTGAAGGAATCCACAACCGGACTGATTTTGATTTAAGCAGGCACGAAGAATTTTCGGGCAAATCATTAAAGTATTTTGATGAAGCTGCAAAAGAAAAATATGTTCCGTTTATTATCGAAACTTCTGCCGGTGCAAGCCGATCGTTTATGGCATTTCTCATCGATGCATATTACGAAGAAGAAGTAAAAGGAGAAAAACGTGCCGTACTTAAATTCCATCCAAAGCTGGCTCCCATTAAAGCAGCTATTTTTCCACTTGTTAATAAAGATGGAATGCCTGAAATTGCGCGTGAGATAGAAGTTGATCTTCGCAAAAGCTTAAAAGTTTTTTATGATGACAAAGGAGCGGTGGGAAGACGCTACCGCCGGCAGGATGAAGCGGGAACACCTTACTGCATTACGGTTGATAATCAGACCCTTGAGGATAAAACCGTAACCGTTAGAGAAAGAGATTCGATGGAGCAGGTACGCATCGCAATGGACCAGCTTACGGGATATATTTTAAGTAAACTTCATACATAAGTGTAGTTGAATTGGGAATATTTATGTCTGTATGTTCGTATGAATGTATGAGAAATGATTTATTAAAAAAAACTTTATAATGGCGAATGGAAAAAAGATTATCATTAAATATCAAAACTTCATTACTCATAGTCTCACGGTCATATAGTCACAATCTGTCACGGCTGAAATCGGAATTATAAACAGATGAATAAATATATAGCTTTGTTGATTTTCTTTTTCGCTATCACTTTGCAAATAAAGGGGCAAGATGCTAAGTTTGATTCAATTGTTGTTAAGGGAATACAGTATATCTACAGCATTGAGTTTAAACAAGCTGAAATAACTTTTAACAAATTAATTGCTGAATACCCATACCATCCCGCAGGAAAATTTTTTCTTGCAATGCTTGACTGGTGGCGGATTCTTCTCGATACTTCAACAGAACAGCGCGATGAATTATTCTTTGAAAAAATTGAACAAGTAATTGAACATTGCGATGAAATTCTTGATGAAGACCCTGAAAATGTTGATGCATTGTTTTTTAAAGGCGGTGCAATTGGTTTCAGAGGTCGGCTGAGTGCATTGCGCGAGAGCTGGTTAAGTGCTGTTGATGACGGAAGGGAAGCACTTCCTTTAGTTGAGGAAGCAGGAGAACTTGACCCGGATAATGTAGATGTAAAACTTGGCTTCGGTATTTATAATTACTACGCATCAGTCATTCCTGAACAATATCCAATTGTAAAACCGTTGATGATATTTTTACCTTCTGGAGATAAAAGATTGGGGCTAAAGCAATTGAAAGATGTTGCACAAAACGGAAAGTACACAAAATACGAAGCACGTTATTTTTTGATGACACTCTATTACCGGCTCGAAAAAAACTATGCTGCTGCCGAAGAATATTCCAAAATACTTAACGACGATTTTCCGAATAATCCTGTATTTGAAAGATGGCATGGGCGGATTGCAATGAAAAAAGGTGATGTGATCTTAGCCGATTCAATATTCAAAAGTATTTTATTGAAAGGTCAAAAAAGGTATCCCGGTTACAATACGTTAAGAGCTAAGCGCGAAGCAAATTATTATGTTGGAAATAATTATCGAAATCTTGGCAAGTATGATTCTGCGCAAGTTTATTTGGAAAAGTGTATGAACTATTCACTAAAATTAGATAAAGATGGAGAATCGGGATTCTTAATTAACGCAACACTTTACCTTGGTATGATAAAAGAGATGAGTAAAGAATATGCTGCCGCAAAAATGTATTATGAAAGGGTGCTGGATATGAGAGAGTTCGGAAACTCAAATAGTTTAGCTGAATCGTACCTTGAACGGATTGAGAAACAAGAGAAGTAATCTTTTTGCTTTATTAAATCATTCCCGCCTGAGGAGTCTGTTGCAGAATTAATATTTGTCATGCTGAATTTATTTCAGCATCTAAAATCAATTAGTTTTGAGACCCTGATACATGTTTAGGGTGACATTTGTGGGTAGTATAATAAACTCTGAAAATCACAGAACAATTCATTTATTGTAGCCCAATCTGATCGTCTTCGAAAAATTACAATGTTGTTGTAAACTTTGTAAGATTCAAATCATTCTCCGCTTCTATCAACATAATAAATTTATTAGTTTCTTTTGTGGAAAAACAAGAAATTAGATTATGACAAATAAAATTAGTTGCGTTATAATTACTTTTAACGAGGAAGAAAATATTCGCAGAGCTTTAAATTCTGTTAAGTGGTGCGATGAAATTGTTGTTGTTGATTCAGGCAGTACGGATAAAACAATTGAAATTTGTGAAGAGTATAACTGCCGGATCTACAATAAAGAATTTAACGGATACGGCGAACAAAAAAGATATGCGGTTTCTTTGGCAGATAACGATTGGATTTTAAGTATCGATGCCGATGAAGTTGTTTCCGAGGAGCTTTGTGATGAAATAAAAAATATATTTAATGATGATGAAATAAAATTCAATGGTTTTTTTCTTCCACGTTCGCTCATCTTTTTGGGGAGATATTTTAAATACGGCAGGGAAAGCAAAGAATATTACTTAAGAATATTCGATAAAAATTGTGGGAATTTTTCTACGGATAAAGTACACGAAAAAGTTAAGCTGAATGGGAACACACAAAAATTGAATGGCACACTCCATCATTACAGTTATACAAACATTGAACAATATTTTAACAAGTTCAACTCATATACATCAAACGCAGCGCAGGTTTTATTTGATGAAGGTAATAAAGGAAGGAATGTTGTTTCAATTGTTTTAGGTTTCCCGGTTTATTTTTTCAAAAATTATTTTATTTACCGAAACTTTTTAAATGGTATACAGGGATTTTTGTGGGCGCTCTTTTCTTCTTTATATCCGGTTATAAAATATTTTAAGCTGTGGGCATTATGGAATAAGAAATAACGTACAGCTTAAGATAAGATTGTCTCAAAAGTGATGAATTTTGCTGTCATTCGTGTGTAAACGGGAATCTAAAACCTATTAAATATAATGGATTCCCACTCCTGCCTGCCGTCATGCAAGGTTCGTGGGTATGACAATCTCGTGAACATACTTTTGAGACAGACACATCTACAAAAATCTTTCATCTATACAATCATTCAATCAGGCGGGAACATCCGACGTGTTAAAGATTTTCTGAAATTCTTTCGGTTTTCTTTCCTTCCACAATCCTTTGTGATAAGCATACCCGGCAATTAATGGTAAAGCCAAAGTTGCTTCGGAATAAACCATCTGTTCGTAAGTTGTTTCCACTTTTCCCCAACTGCTTGCTTCTTTTAATGTAGAACTTGAAAGCGCTCCGTCTCTTTCATCTGCAACTGTAATTTGAATTGCATATTTGTGCATCGGTACATCTTCTTTTAAGATGTCAGCCGCAACTACAATATCCTGCGTGAAATTTTTCGGAACTCCGCCGCCAACCATAAATATTCCCGTTTCTTTCGAAGCGAGTTTTACTTTTGTTAATTCAAGAAAGTCCTTTGCCGAATCAACTGAAACATGTGATTCGGAATTTCTGGTTTGATGAACAATAAAACCAAATCCTGCAGAGCAATCTGAAAAAGCGGGAATAAAAATCGGCACATTCTTTTTATATGCAGCCCAGATAACCGAATCATCAACTTTTGGTCCGCCGTTTTTCTCAAGATATCTACTGAACTCAACAATAAATTCGCGTGAAGAATATGGTTTTGGTGTCATACTGTTAAATATTTTTGCGCAGGTGTCATCACAAATTCTTAGCTCATCTTCATCAATGTAAGTATCGTAAATTCTATCTATATGCAAATCACGAAGTTCGTTGTCATCAACAAAAGGTGTTCCTTTATAATGTTTGAATCCTAGTGCTTCAAAAAAATCCTGGTCGATCATAATTGCGCCTGTGGAAACAATAGCATCAACCATGTTATTCATTATCATGTCGTAAACAATTCTTTTTAATCCTGCACTGAACAAACTTCCTGCCAAAGTTAAAATGATAGTGCAGTCTTTATCGCTTATCATCTTGTCATAAATCTTTGCAGCGTTGTTAAGATCGCGTGCAGAGAATGCCATATTTTCCATTGCCTCAACAAGCGGTACAACATTGTGCGATTTTATATCGATATGTTCAATCTTATCTTTTAGAAAATCCTTTTTCTCCGCCATCCGAAGCTCCTATAAAATTTTATCAAAATAAATTCTCGTAGTAGACTATTTAAAAAAACACTTTCGCAACACGTAATATACCTTGTTTCCAGGGGACACGGTGCGACACACCGGATTTATCTTTAAACTCATCAAAGTGTTCAACATACCATTTATAATTTCTTATAAGTGCATCTTTATTTGAGAATTTTGGATTATAGCTAAGAATTTTTTCTGCTTTTTCAATCGAAATAAAAGAATCCTTCGATGCAGTTTCATAAACCCATTTGTACAGTGGTGATAATTTTAACGCTTCCAAAAATCTCAATGTCCATATTATCGGTTTTTCCGGGAGACCTTTTATTTTTTTATTGAATCTTGCATAATCTAAAACTGCCTGGTAATCTTCACGCATTGTTGTGAATTCCTTTGCGCCAATGTTAAAAGTATCATTTACTTTCTCTTTATCCAAAGTACAGCAGAGATAAATAGCTTCGCACAGGTCTTCAACATCAAGCAATTGATAACGATTATTACCTTTGCCAATCATTGGGAAACCGTGCCCGTCTTTAGCCCAATCAAATAAGAGGTCGAACACACCGAGCCGTTCAGGTCCGATGAATGATTTGGGACGAATTATCGGAACGCACATTCCTTTCTCTCTGGATTTCAAACATTCTTCTTCTGCCTGAATTTTTGCATTACCGTACGGTCCGACACCATCAAGCTTATCATCTTCGTATAGCGGATGATGATCGGGAATACCATAAACTGCAGTTGAGGAAATATGAATAAAACGTTTTACGTTGTTTTTCTCAGCAGCTTCAATCAGGTTTCCCGTACCTTCAACATCTGTTGAAAAAATATCTTCCGGTTTATATAACGGAAGTGCGGCAGCCGTATGGATAACAATATCAATTACTTTCATTGCTTTAGCGACAATACTTTTATCACGTATATCACCGGTTATTATTTTTATCTTATCCTTCATATCAGGATAATCAAATTCCACAATATCCAAAGAAACAATTTCGTGTTCCCGCGAATGGAGATATCGTATCAGGTTAATTCCTAAAAATCCTGCGCCGCCTGTAATTAGTATTTTCATTATTGTTTTGTAATTTTCTAATTCTGAGAAAAAAATGAGGGTTCAAAACTAATAATTTTAACGGACGGTTCAAAAGAACCGCTATTTATGGGGTAACCGAATGCTGGTAATCTCTCATTGGTATAATAAAAGATGTGCCCACTTAAGAGGTAAAATTATTTACAAGCTCAAGGAGACACCATTTCTTGACTTTTGCATTCCTTAGCATTAGTTTTGTACGCTTTCTTAGAAATGATTTTGGATACGGAGAAAATTACGTGAAACAGGAAAAAATAACGCGATTTATTCGCACGGAAGATGCGGATCGCAAATGGTATCTCGTTGATGCCAAAGACTTGGTACTTGGTCGGATGGCTACAGAAGTTGCAAGGATCATAAGAGGTAAGAATAAAGTTATATATACTCCTAATATGGATACAGGTGATTTTGTTGTGGTCATTAATGCAGACAAAGTTAGACTGACTGGTAAAAGAGAAACCCTTAAAACCTACATTCGCCACAGCGGGTATCCGGGCGGACAAAAAATTACTACCTTTAAGGAGATGATGAAGAAAAAACCTGAGTTTGTTATACAGACTGCCGTTAAAGGTATGTTGCCTAAAAACCGGCTCGGAAGAAAATTGATAAAAAAATTAAAAGTTTATACCGGCGAAGATCATCCGCATAAGGCACAAAAACCCGAAACATTAATTCTAACGGAGAAATAATGACCGATAAGATTTATATAGGTAGAAGAAAAACTTCGGTTGCCAGAGTAATTTTAAAAAATGGAAACGGAAAAATTACAGTTAACAAAAAAGAATTTGAAAAAACGTTCCCTCAATTAACTAACCGAGACGATATTTTAGCTCCGTTAAAACTAACTGAAACAGATGACAAATATGATGTGTTCGTTAATGTTAATGGCGGTGGTACTACCGGGCAAGCACAGGCAATAAGATTAGGTATTGCACGTGCTTTAATTGATATCAATCCTGATTTCAGACCTAAACTTAAAATTGAAGGATATTTAACAAGAGACCCAAGAATGGTTGAACGTAAAAAATACGGACAGCCGAAGGCAAGAAAGAGATTTCAGTTTTCTAAGAGATAATTTATTATTTAACAATCATTCATACTTTCTGATTTACCTCCTGTGTTCCGGTAAACCGGGATGAAAGGTAAAGACGAGGAAAGTAGAAGTAAACAACAGGAGTAATATTATGAGTAGAGTTGAATTAATTCAGCTTATTAAATCGGGTGCACATTTCGGGCACTTAACCCGCCGTTGGAATCCTAAAATGAAACCATATATTTTTATGGAGAAGAACGGGATTCACATCATTGACCTCAAAAAAACCCAGCAGCTAATTGATGTAGCAGCCGAAAAACTTAACCAGCTTGCATCCGAAGGAAAAACAGTGCTTTTTGTTGGTACAAAAAAACAGGCGCAGGCGGTTATTGAAACGGAAGCAAAAAAATGCGGGGCTAATTGGGTTAGTGAAAGATGGTTAGGTGGAATGCTTACCAATTTCTCTACTATAAGAAAGAGTGTAAAAAGACTTCACAATATTGAAAAGCAGGAAACAGACGGAACGTTTGAAAAGATAACCAAGAAAGAAATTCTTTTCTTATCGAGAGAGCTCGGTAAATTGAAAAAAGTTCTTGGCGGTATCGAATCCATGAACAGACTTCCAGGAGCACTTTTTATTGTTGATATTAGAAAAGAATCGATCGCAGTCAATGAAGCACGCAAATTAAACATTCCTATCTTTGCAATTGTTGATACTAACTGCGACCCTGATGAAATCGAATACATTATTCCTGCCAATGATGACGCTGTTAAAACAATTGAGCTTATTACCAGTACAATGGCAGATGCTGTATTAGAAGGAGAGGCAAAACTTAAAGAGAAAAAAGCTGAAGAAGCTGCCGAAAGAGAAAGAGTGAAAAAAGAACGTGAAAGAGAGAAAGAAGAAGAAAAGAAAAAAATAGAAGCTGAAAGAGCAGCAAGAAAAGCTGAAAAGGAAAAAGAAGCTAAAGAGAAGAAAGAAGCTGAATCTGAAAAAGCTGATGATGAAAGCAAAAAAGTTGAGAAAGAAACTAAAGAAGTTAAAAAGCCTGTAAACGCTGAAAAATCTGCTGATGAGAGAAAAGAGGAAACCGTAAAGGATGAAAAAAGTAAAGATGTAAATGAAGTGAAAGAAGAAAAATCATCATCCGATTCAGAATAAAATATTAAAATGATATGGAGACAATAGAAATGAAAATAACTGCTCAACAAGTAAATGAGTTAAGAAAGAAAACCGGTGCCGGTATGATGGACTGCAAAAAAGCCCTTACCGAAGCCGACAGCGATATAGAAAAAGCAATTGAGATCCTGCGTAAAAAAGGTGCTACGGTTGCATCTAAAAGAGCCGAAAAATCTGCTAATGAAGGATTGATAGTAACAAAAATTTCTGATGATAGAAAACACGGTGCCATTTCTGAAGTAAATTGTGAAACTGATTTTGTTGCAAAAAACAAAGACTTTGTTAATCTTGCTAATGAAGTAATCGAAGCCGTATTTAGCTCTCAACCTGCTTCTGTGAAAGAACTTCTTGATAAGAATTCTGATTTGAAAAAGAAGGTGAACGAAGTACTTGGTAAAGTAGGAGAAAAAATTGAAATTTCAAGAATAGCAGATGAAGACGCTCCGAATGGAATTCTTATCGATTATGTTCATATGGGTTGCAAGCTTGGTGTGCTTATAAAGTTTGATAACGTAACCGAAGCTGCAGACGAGTTATTTAATCTTGGTAAAGATGTTGCAATGCAGGTTGCTGCGATGAATCCGTTGAGCATTTACCGTGAAGATATTCCTAAAGAAACAATTGAAAAAGAAATTGAGATTTATAACGAGGTTGCTCGTAAAGAAGGTAAACCAGAACAAATACTTGAAAAAATTGCAACCGGCAAACTGAATAAATTTTATCAGGAAAACTGCCTTGCAGAACAATCTTTTATTAAGGATAATTCTAAAACAGTTGGCGATCTTCTTAAAGAGTTTAACACAAAATATAACTCTGAAGTAAAGATAGCATTGTTCCATCGCTTTCATTTAGGTGATGAAAATAAATAAAAATTAAATTAAAAGTCTTAACAATGTTAAGCCTTTTTTTTATATTTACTGTACAAATTATATGGCAGGAACAGATAAGAAAATTATCAAGCTCGATTTTTTTGATTAAAAATTATAATTTTATGGAACAACTAAAATATAAAAGAATTCTATTAAAGCTTAGCGGCGAATCACTTATGGGCACTAAGGGATTTGGAATCGACAGCAAAGTATTGGAATTTTTTGCGGTGGAAGTAAAAAAAATTCACGACGTTGGAGTTGAAGTAGGAATAGTTATTGGTGGAGGGAACATATACAGAGGATTAAGTGCCGATTCACAGGGAATTGACAGGGCAACAGGCGATTATATGGGAATGCTTGCAACTATGATTAACTCACTTGCACTCCAGAATGCGATTGAAAAAGCAGGCATCACTACAAGATTAATGAGTGCAATTAAAATGGAAGCCATTGCCGAACCATACATCCGCAGAAGAGCGATAAGGCATCTTGAAAAAGGACGCGTTGTAATTTTGGGTTCAGGCACAGGTCATCCATATTTTAGTACGGATACGGCTGCTACCTTACGAGCCGTTGAAATTGGTGCCGATATTATAATTAAAGGGACAAGGGTTGACGGTGTGTTTGACAGTGATCCGGAAAAAAATAATGACGCAGTTAAATTTGATTCAATAACTTACCTGGATATTCTTAAGAAAAATTTGAGGATAATGGATTTAACTGCTGTTAGTCTTTGCCAGGAAAATAATTTACCAATGATAGTTTTTAATATGGATGTGCCGGATAATTTATATAAGCTGGTTAAAGGTGAAAATGTTGGTACTGTAATAAATAATGAATCTAAAGTAACTGAAAAAATTTAATTGAGCGGAGGAGAAAAATGCATGTGCTTATAAATGATGCAAAAATAAGAATGGATAAATCAATCGAAGCATTACGGCATGAACTTGCTAAAGTACGAAGCGGAAAGGCAACAACCGCTTTGTTGGATGGTATTAAAGTAGATTATTACGGCAGCATGGTTCCATTAAACCAGGTTGGTAATGTATCGGTGCTGGATGCACACACTCTTTCCATAACTCCCTGGGAAAAACCGATGGTGCCCGTTATAGAAAAAGCAATACTTGAAGCCAACATAGGGCTAAACCCTGTAAATGACGGAACCAATTTAAAAGTTCCTGTTCCGCTTCCAACAGAAGAACGAAGAAAGGAACTGGTTAAACTGATCAAAATATTTAGTGAAGATTGCAAGATTGCCATAAGAAACATCAGAAGAGATGCAAATGATCATCTTAAAATAGAAGAAAAAGAAAAAAAGATGTCGGAAGACCAGTTATTAGATGCAGAAGATGAAGTTCAGAAGTATACAGATAATCATACGAAACTAATTGATGATATTCTTAAGCATAAAGAAGCTGAAGTTATGGAAGTTTAATTTTTATTTATCTTCGTAAATTATAAAACCCAACCTTATTTTAGTGTGTAGTTTTTATAATATTTACCTTCATCAAGAAATAAAATCCCTTCCCCATTTAACTGGTATTCAAGCTTTTTCATTTCCTCTAATACCGCATCGATATAACTGTAATTATCCATCGGTCTAATCGGTGGTGTAGTAATTTCGGAATTATATATTCTATCTGAATCAACAAAAAGAAGGTGTGATTTTGGAATATCTTCTGATGTTAAGTTTTTTATTAGATGAAATCCTTCTTGTGTTTCATCAAGAGATGGAATTCCATTTCCGACCTGCTGCATAGAAGTTACCCTGCCTCGTATAAAATCTCCTGTGCTGTTTTCCAATTCTGCTTGGAGAATTACATTTACGCCATTGATTCCGCTTATTTTCATATTACCATAAGTTAAAAAGTTACCGAGTGAGTATGCAATCAGTTTATTTTTATATACTTCCATAGCCCTCAAAACGTGAGGTCCATGTCCAATCACCATATCTGCGCCTGCATCAATTACAGTGTGAGCAAAAGCAATTACATTCCCCCTATTTTCACCAAGATAAGTTTCTGTTCTATCATTAATGTGAAGTGCATTTCTTCCCTCTGCACCACCGTGGAATGATACGATTATTATATCATATTTGTCATCTAAATTATTAATAACATTTTTTGCATTCTCCAGATCAGAAATATTATGGGAATTCCCTGAATAACCGAATGCTGCTAATGCAATTTGCACATTGTTTACATTAAACTCTGCCAGTCCTTTCTTCGGTATAAATTTTATATTTAATTCTTCTAATTTTTCCTGCGTAAACAGGTAACCTTCAAAACCATAATCTTCAGAATGATTATTATCCTGGTTCATAACATTAAAGCCAAGTTCTTTAAGGGAAACAGCAAGGTAATCGGGCATTCCGAATTCATAGCAAGTTGCTCTTTTGCGCGATGCTTCCGAGCATTTTTTCGGTTCCATTTCGTCTGTTATAAAACTTCCTTCAAGATTGCCGAAAACAATATCGGCTCCATCTAAAAAATGTGCTGCCGATTGAACAAACTCATTGCCATTTTCGGAAGGTAAAATTTCTTTCGGTGTAACAGAACCAAGCATAATATCGCCAACAGCTGTAATTTTAATCTGCGCATTTGTATCTATATTAAAAAATTTAGGTGTTAAGATAAGGGTGATGAATATTATAAAAAGGTTTTTATGCATATCATAATAAAAAAGATGAAAATTTAATGGAGCCAATAATTATACTATTTTTGAGTAAATTTTATAGTTAAAATAAAAAATTTATATTCAATAAATATAGCTTTACATGCCAGGAAAATCCGCATCAAATATATTACGAAAATTATTTCATTTGCTTAAGCAATATATAGATAAAAACACAGTTAGAAATGTGATCTATATTAGCTTAACAATAATTCTGTTTATGGCAGGGGTAATAGTGTATGGTGTTATTCTAAATATCAGGGAAGTCCCACTTTCTGAAGCTATGCTGGAAAAGGGATTCTTACAATTAAACGATTCAAATATTATTATAGTTAGAGATACTTACGCTTTAAATCTTTATGAGGACACGGTACTTGTTAAAAGTTACAGGGTGAGTTTCGGAAGAAATATTCATAAAATAAAAAACAAGGCAGGTGATGAAGCTACTCCTGTTGGTGAATATAAAATATGTTCTATCGATACATCGCACCAATACCATATTTTTTTCCGTTTAAACTATCCAAATTTGAGTGACGCTGCCGAGGCACTTCGTAAAGGATGGATTACTCAAAAGGAATTCAATCAGATAAAATTTGAATTTTATTACGAGGGCTGCACTAAGTATAACGAAGCTCTTGGCGGAAATATTGGTATCCACGGTATAGGAAGATTGAATTACATTTTCAAAAATCTGCCTTTTGTTTTTAACTGGACGAACGGTTCAATCGCAATGAGTGATGAAAATATGAATGAACTTTATTCGATTGTAAAAGTAGGAACCAAAGTAGTTGTTAAATAACATTCACAAAATAATTGGAATTATACTACTTTTTCTCTTTTTAGTTGGCTGCGGGAAGAAAGAAAGTAAACGGGTGAATTACAATGATATGCGTGCAATTAAAAACCTTGCAGCACAATTGGTTGATGAAGAGATAAAATTTATTGCTTCCGGCGATTTTAGTTCGGAAAAAACAAAATCTATTGTTGCAGGCATAGAAGTATCAGGGAAAAACCAGTGGGGAATTTCTTTTATGCTCATTGAAAAAGTTGATGATGAATTTAAAGTGGTTTATAATACCGGATTATTGGAAGGATCATTTGACAAATGTATTGTGGATAAAATGAAACTCTCATCGTTTAAAGGTGAGATGATCTATTACAATTCTCAGGATTTTTACCTCGGTACAGGAGGCGGAGATGTATTTTTATATATAATTAATTTTTTCGAAAAGGAGATTTTTTATGCTCATCTTATCGTTCAAAAGTCTGCAGGAGTTTTACTCTACCTTTCTGAAAATATAGAAGATCCAATGATCAGAAAATTTTTCATCCGCTACTTTAAGAAAGATTATAGTACGTTAAGAATTATCAAATCCGATTTATTATGATCCTTACATTTTCAATCAAAAAGATCGCTTTATTAATAACAGAATTTCAGGCACAGTATACTTAATGAAACGTTATTTTGCCGTATTAATCTTGATGATTACAATGTTGCCGCTCAATCGCAATATATTTGCTCAGCCAGGTGAGTTGTATGAATTATCATCAATTGATTTCATTGGCAATAATGAGTTTTCAGATTCTGATTTGAGAAATGTAATCCAAAGTGAGGGAAGCCCATTCTGGTTGTGGAAATTTCTCGATTCTTTTACCCCATTTGGTTCACCACCAGTTTATTTCGATTCATTAACAATTACTGTGGATCTAATTTCTTTAAAATCGTTTTACGCAGTAAACGGATTTTTCGAAACAAGTTTTTCCTACTCTTATGATGTTGATACTTCTTCCAAAAGCGTTGTGTTAACTTATACTTTATCAGAGGGAAATGAATTTACTTACGGAAAAATTAATGTGCACGGATTAAATAAACTAGCACACCTTCATTCTCAAATTATACCTTATACCAATTTATCAAATACCGAAAGATATAATCAGGAAAAACTGCAAAGGCATATGAGTATAGTGCTAACTATTTTAAAAAATAATGGATATATGCTTGCTACATTCGATAGCACTTTGATAATAATGGATACATTGATGAATAAAACTGATCTGGAAATTTATTTTGCACTGGGAGATAAATATTTTTTTGATGAGGTAAGAGTTGAAAAAACCGGAGAAGGCAAAGATTTGGTTAGCGATGAATTGATTAAATACGTTGCAAGTATAGAAGTAGGGCAAATGTATAACGAAGAAGAGATTGCGAAAAGCCGTTTAAGATTAGCCCGAACAGGTCTTTTCAATTCAATAAACCTTAAAGGTGTTGTTGAGGACACAGTTAGTAATAAAGTGCCGCTTAATATAAATGGTAATATCGGCAGAATGAATGACCTTTCCCCTGAAGTATTTATTGATAATGAGTTTAACACATCAAATATCGGTATCGGTTTGAGCTACATCCGGAAGAACTTCTTTGGGGATGCACGCAAACTCACACTCAGTGCAAAATTTAAAGTAAACGATATTCAAAATTTTAATTTGTTTTCTACCAATGAAGGTGATTCAATAATTCAGACACAGGT
Organism: Bacteroidota bacterium; assembly: GCA_022564295.1. Taxonomy (GTDB): domain Bacteria; phylum Bacteroidota; class Ignavibacteria; order Ignavibacteriales; family Ignavibacteriaceae; genus BMS3ABIN03. Next base: position 267,324 of record JADFLR010000001.1, read on the forward strand.
TGATGTAAGGTTGTTGCTGGAACAACCGTTCTTCTTCAACAGAGGCATTTCTGCTTCACTCGAAGCATATTACAAAACATATAATATTTTTGAGACTCGTTTTGAAAATGAAGGGGGTCAACTAAAATTAGCTATTGATATGCCCGCACATACTTTTATTAATTTATTAAACCCCTATCTTACTGTAGATATACTTGGATACGATATTTTTTCGGAAATAAATGATTTGCTGCTTGTAACCAATCCCAAAAGCACTGCTGCCATTATCGGTTCGGCAGTTGGTTCAACCACAGCTAATGATTTCTTTTTTCCATATGAGGGTTACAACTTAAACCAGATATTAGAATTAGCTCTTACAAGAACAGTAGTAAAATTTAGTGGGCAATATATTCAGGATTCAGTTGGACTCAAAGAATTAACGACTGATGACATTGGATTTTATTACAAACTTCAAACAATCTTCTCAAATTATATCGGTGTTTCGAGAGATAACAATACCGTTATAGCTATAAAATTTAAAATCGGTTATATTCAAACATTTGTAGGTGGAGATGAATTGATTCCACCGAACCAAACATTTTTTGCCGGAGGAGCAAACTCAGTAAGAGGTTGGAGAGCAAGAGAACTCGTACCTAAAGACAGGGTATCCTTTATTGGTGCTACTAATCCAGTGGAAGATAATATTCGCGGCGGAACATTTATTCTTGAAGGATCATTTGAATATAGAAGAAAATTCAATCCTGATTTTGGATATGCACTCTTTTTAGATTATGGAAATACGTGGAATGGTTACAGCCAAATTCAATTTAAGCAAATTGCTCTTGCAATTGGTTTTGGATTGAGATATTACTCACCATTTGCACCGTTTAGGATAGATTTTGGATGGAAATTATGGGATCCTCAAAACCAAATTTTATTATTTGAAAGAACTTTTTGGAAGGCATTTGAATTTCACTTTGGTATTGGCGAAGCGTTCTGATTGTTTGTTCTAAATTCTCTTGATGATATTTTTTTACAATTTGGAAATTATATTATTAAAAGTAGAGTGCTCAGAATGCAGCTAGCTGTAAGCGGTAAACAGTACGCAATTTTCTATTAAGTTTGCCAACTGACGGTAACCAAATGCGTACTAACTACTTTTAACTGATTACAGTCGGATGTTCACTTAATCAAACCCTTCTCAAAAATATCTTTGAATAGCGCCAAATAATTTGCTATTTTTACCGTCCTTTTTTTAGCAAGGTTTATATGATTTTTAGTATGACAGGTTACGGCAAAGGAAGCACCGTAAAAAATAATTTTTCTGCAGAAGTGGAAATAAAAAGTGTTAACAGCCGTTTTTTAGAAATATTTCTTAAACTTCCCCCATTATTATCAAACAGGGAATATGAGATGCGGGAAATTTTGAAATCAAAAATAAAAAGAGGGAAAATAAATGTAACTGTTCAGTTAATACGAAACGGCAATAATGATCTTGCGATGGTTAATGAAACAAAGCTGAAGAACTATATTTCTCTTATTGAAAGGATTAAAAAAACAACTGGAATTAAAGAAGAAATAAAACTTGAACATATACTTAACAACCGCGATATAATTTCTTCATTTGATATTTATTTATCGGAAACGGAATTTAACCTTGTTAAAAAAGCTTTAAAAAGTGCGGTTGATGAACTCTTAAAAATGAGAAAAGACGAAGGAAAAGAATTAGCTAAAGATTTAATAAAACGAATTAAAACCATTGAAAGAAGAATAGTTTTAATTGAGAAAGAATTTAAGAAAAGCGTTAACAGTTACTTTAAAAAATTGAAGGAACGGATAAAAAAATTAACCGGTGAAGCCGAACTTGATGAACAGAGATTAAATTTAGAGTTGGCTGCAATTGCAGATAAAGCTGATATCACCGAAGAATGTGTGCGGTTAAAAAGTCACCTTAAATTTTTTATTAACAGCATGAACAAACAAGCTGAACCCGGAAGAAAACTGAATTTTTTATGCCAGGAATTGAACAGGGAAACAAACACGATCTCTTCCAAATCAATTTCCACTACACTTACTCATAATGCGGTGTTAATAAAGGAAGAAATAGAAAAGATAAGAGAACAAATACAAAATATTGAGTGATCTTTGGAAGATAACAAAGGAGAAGTGATTGCCGTTTCTGGTCCGAGTGGTGCAGGCAAATCAACTATCGTAAAAATAATATTAAAACTTTATCCCGAAATTGTTTTTTCCGTTTCAGCTACTACCCGCCCGAAAAGGGAAAATGAAAGTGACGGAGTTGAATATTTTTTTATAAGTGAAGATAAATTTAAAAACAAAATTGACAAAGGTGAATTTGTTGAGTGGCAAAAATTTTATGATTACTATTACGGGACAGTTAATAGTTTTATTAATGAAAATATAAATTTGGGTAATCCTGTTCTTTTGGAAATTGATGTGAAAGGCGCTCTTTCAATTAAAAGAATTTATCCCGAATCGCATTTAATTTATATTATGCCGCCAAGCTATGAAGTACTTGTTAGTAGATTGCGAAACCGGCAAACGGAGACTGAGGAAGATTTTCAGAAAAGAATCGAAAGAGCAAAAATGGAATTGAGTCATAAAGATCAATTTGATTATATTGTTATTAATGAAAATATAGAAAAAGCAGTTGAAGAAACTTCGGTTTTAATTAAAAAAATAATAAACAAGGAGAAGTAAAGAATGCAAATTACACCAATAGATCTGAGAGAGATTGACAAGCGTGCTGAAAATATTTATGAAGCAATCATTGTTAGTTCGCTGCGTGCAAGACAAATTAATGACGAAGTAAAAATCGAATTCAATGCGCTGTTAAGCACTATACCTGAATCTGCTATGGATGATGAAAGTGAAGATATTGATAACCCGGCACAGTTAAAAATTTCGCAGGATTTGGAAAAAAGAAAAAAACCTCACATTCAAGCTTTGGATGAATTACTTAACGATGAAACTAAATATAAATACAAAGATTAAAGAAAAGATATTTTATGATGAGATGAAGGAGGCGGTCACAAAAGTGCTGAATTTTGTGTCATTCCCACGACCTTCAGAGACTGTGTCAAAATTCGGATTTTCTATTCTCACCCGAATTTAGTCTGTGTTGTACAAGTCTGAATTGTCATTCTGAATGGAGCGTAGCGGAATGAAGAATCTCAAGCTTGATAACTTCGAAACAATTCAATGTGACAAAAATTAGTTGTGTTACACTGTCTTTATTCGGATGGAAGTTAGAAAAAACTAAACATTCTCCAACCTGCTTTAGCTGGTTTAATTATTTTCACACAATCTCTTATTTTCTCAGGCATAAACTTTAATATCTGAAAGATAGAGAGAATCTAATGGTAAAAGATCTTTTATACGGAAAGAAAATTGTATTAGGTGTAACTGGCTGTATCGCAGCTTACAAAAGTGCTTATCTTATAAGAGACCTTGTAAAAAGAGGTGCCGAAGTAAAAGTTGTTATGTCTCCGTCGGCAACTCAGTTTATCGCTCCTCTCACATTATCAACTCTTTCAAAAAACGCTGTTGTTGTTAATATTTTTCCTGATACTAAAAACCACAATACAAATTTAAATACCTGGCATATCGATTTGGCACAATGGTCTGATTTAATATTGATCGCACCCGCAACAGTAAACACAGTTGCAAAAATAGCTTATGGTTTTGCCGATAATGCATTAACCACATTGGCTGCTGCTGCAAGGTCGACAGTTGTTTTGGCTCCCGCTGCAGATGTTGATATGTACGAAAACCCGGCAACCAAAGAAAACCTTGCTAAGCTTGAATCACTTGGTTATTTCATTGTGGAAGCTGAAGAAGGTGAACTTGCAAGCGGATTGAGTGGGAAAGGGCGTCTTGCCGAATTAGATAAAATTATTGATTCTGTAGAACTGGTATTATCAGGTTTTGAAAAAGATCTTAAAGGAAAAAAAATATTGGTTACAGCAGGACCAACTATTGAAGACATCGATCCGGTAAGATTTATCGCTAATCGTTCTTCAGGTAAGATGGGTTACGCACTTGCAAAAGCAGCATTTTTAAGAGGTGCTGATGTAACGCTTATTTCCGGAACATCTTCTGAAATAGCTTATCAGGAGATTAATAAGCTTAATGTCAGATCGGCTGATGAAATGAAAAAAGCTGTTGATAAAGAACTTAAGAAAAACGACTTCTTAATTATGTCAGCCGCAGTTGCAGATTATAAACCTGTAAAAGTTTCATCTAAAAAAATGAAGAAAGAAAAAAATCTTACTGAAATAAAAATTACAAAGACTACAGATATTCTTTCATCTATTAAAAAAGAAAATAAAATAATAGTTGGTTTTGCTCTGGAAACTGATAATGAAATTGCCAACGCAAAAAAGAAACTGAAAGAAAAACAGCTTGATATGATTGTGTTAAATTCTTTAAAAGATAAAAGAAGCGGTTTTGAATTTGAAACTAACAAAGTTACGTTAATTAAAAAAAGTGGTAAGACAATCAAACTGCCTCTTCAATCAAAATTCCAGATTGCAAATAAAATTCTTGATCAATTGTTTTAGATTTTCTGATGTTGCCTAAAGACTGAAAAAGGAAGTTAAAACAAACGTCTGTTATTCAGAAGGAAACTTGTTATTGCGATGAGAAACATAAATAAACTAAAAGCGAAAAATATTGACAAGATTCTTTCTGAATGACAATTGGAGTTATCTTCGTAATCAATTAAATATATGAACCAAGTATTAAAAAAACAATTAATAGAAGCACTAAAAGATCAAAAAGATATTTTTGGCGATGAGCTGTTTGAAGAAATTGAAGTGAAAAGAAAGACTACTGTTGTGGCTGATAAAAAAAAATCCTCCGTTGAAGAGCCCGAATTATTCCCCGAAAAAAAAGAAGAATGGGAAAAGGCAAACACATTAGAACAGCTTGAAGGGTTGATAAACCAATGTACTGCCTGTAAATTACACGAAGGCAGAAACAAATTTGTTTTCGGCAGCGGAAACCCAAATGCAGATGTAATGGTTGTGGGCGAAGGTCCCGGTGCAGAAGAGGATAAGCAGGGTTTGCCATTTGTAGGAAGAGCGGGAAAACTTTTAACAGATATTCTTAAAGCAATTAAGTTTGAACGTGATGATGTTTATATTGCGAACATTGTTAAGTGCCGTCCGCCGGATAACAGAACACCGTTGCCCGACGAAATGGACACATGTTTGCCTTATCTAAAAAAGCAAATTGAGATAATAAAACCGAGACTAATTTTGTGTTTAGGGTTAACTGCTGCAAAGGGCTTGTTGAAAAAAAGAGATTCCCTTACAAGTATGAGAGGCAAAGTTTTTGAGTTTGAAAATATTAAAGTAATGGTAACATATCATCCCGCAGCGCTTTTACGAAACCCAAACTGGAAGCGTCCCTGCTGGGAAGATTTGCAGAAATTTAGAAAACTTTATGATGAAATGTAAATCTAAATTTTATTCTGTCATTCCCGTGAAAACGGGAATCTAATAACAAAAAATGTAATTTTGACTTTTCTTTGAATTAAAAATCCTTCCGCAAATTCTTGCCAACCATATCAATAAAACTTATTTTTGTTAATAATTTAATAATAGAATATTTCAAAGCTTTTCAAATGA
>JADFLR010000044.1 GCA_022564295.1 Bacteroidota bacterium
GGTCCCGGCGAACACTTTGGTGAGATAGCGCTACTTGATGAAGCCCCCAGATCAGCCTCGGTGATGACATTGGAACCCTCTAGCTTTCTAATTATTTCCAAGGGAGATTTCAAGGATTGTTTAGCCAAGAATCCCAACATTGCGATTCCAAATAAAACTCCCAATACTAAAGGGATAACATATGCTAAAATAGAACGTGTTTGTGAAAGTTTATGCACTTGTTGGGTTCCAATTATTAATAATATCATTTCATAAATTCTGGTTGCAATTCAAATAAACGGGAGCCAGCCGAATACTAAAGTTGGAGTAGTAGCGTAGATATATAATTGGTATGTCTTAACATAATCTGCTTCACCGCCCCATAATAATAACCAAACATACAATATACCTGCTGTAGCAAAGGGGATTAGTAATCCTACAATATAACCCAATAAACCAAAACCAACTAATTGTCCAATTTGTAATCCTTCTTGTGGAAACGTTATTCCAGATATACTCTCCATCAAAGCATACATATATCTTTGAAAAGCATACCCGGCAATTGATCCGAGAATAGTAAAAATAAATGAAAGAATGGCATAATAGATAAACGCGGTTTTAACACCAGATTCTTTGTTGAGATATTTAAAAAATCAATTCGTTCTAAGGTTGGTCTCGTTGACCTTGTGGCGAAGTATATCATCAGGCAAAAAGGAAAAAAAGTACGACCGCTTCTGGTTTTACTATCAGCTAAGATTATCGGCGAGGTTAACGAACGAAGTTACAGGGGCGCAGTTTTGGTTGAACTTTTACATACCGCAACTCTTGTTCACGATGACGTTGTTGATAATGCTAACAAAAGAAGAGGTGTTTGGTCTATCAACGCTTTATTTAAAAACAAAGTAGCAGTACTGATGGGAGATTATTTACTTTCGCGCGGTTTGATGATTGCTGTTGATGGAAAAGACTTTGACTTTCTTGGCGTTATTACAAACACGGTTAAACGAATGTCGGAAGGTGAACTCCTTCAAATACAAAAAACGAGAAAGTTGGATATAGATGAGGAAACTTACTTCAGAGTAATTTCAGATAAGACCGCATCCTTATTGGAAACTTGCTGTGAAATTGGTGCGTTAAGTGCTACTGATAATCCAGAGTATCATCAAGCGATGAAACAATTCGGGCAATCGATTGGTATGGCATTTCAGATTCGGGATGATATTCTTGATTACGAAGGAACACTTAAAATGATGGGCAAACCGGTTGGCGGCGATATTAAAGAAAAGAAGATCACACTTCCACTGATCTATTCATTAAACCAGGTTACTAAAAAAGAAGCGGCTCACATACGCAAGCTAATTAAAAACGGGAGCAAAAATAACGACGTTAAAGAGATAATTAAATTTGTTAGAGAAAACGGTGGTATTGATTACGCACTTGACACAGCCAAATCATATTCAAACAAAGCTAAGGAAGCTTTAAAAATTCTTCCCGATTCGCAAAGCAAAGTTGCGCTTGAAGCTTTAGTTGATTTTGTAATTGACAGAAAAAATTAGCTCACACTCTCGATATAGTTCCAATTCCTGTTCCACGGTATGGTTGAATGACTGTATGACGTTTGGTTGCATGGCTGCATGAAATTAAAATTTTATTATTATCAATCATTTCTCATTCAACCAATCACCCTATCAATCGTTAACCATTCACCCAAGCATTCATGCACTTATGCAAACAATACCTTCGCACGCTCATGCTTTCTTCATCTCTTCTTTGAACATAAATCCTTTTACTGGTTCCCTTAATGTTAAAACCGGGCAAGGAGCTTTTCTTACAACTTTTTCTGCAGTACTTCCAAATAAAATATGTTCAACTCCCGAGTGACCATGTGTGGAGATGATAATTAAATCTATATTCTCTTCCGCTGCTGTGTCAATTATTTCAAGAAATGGTTTACCGGTTTTAATAATAATTGAGACTTTTATACTTTCAGGAATTTCCTGTTTTCCCAACTTTTCCAATTGTTCTTTTGCTTTTAAATCCCATTCTGCATTAACCGATGGAATTGCAATTTGCCCCATGCTGAAATCAGGAGGATAGATAACCGGCTCTACAACATAAATTAAAATTATCTCGGCACTAAACTTATTGGCAAAACTTGCTGCATATTTCAATGAGTTTTTTGAATAATCGGAAAAGTCAATCGGTACAAGTATTTTTCTTATATCTAGTTCCATTTTTCCTCCTTACTATTTATTCTTGCTCTGAATGGAAAAGAAATCTTCGTTTAATAATCTTAATCGAGTTGCTATAATTTTAGAAATTCCGTACAGAATATTTATACCTTTTTTAGGGTACTTTTCAATAAACTCATCCAGATCGGGTTTGAAGATAACTGCAGCTCTCACATCAGACTTAGCAACTGCCGAAGCAGATCTTTTTTCACCATCGATCATAGCAAGCTCGCCGAAAAAATCGCCTTTTGAAAAAATTGCAAGCTCAATCTCATTACCTTCTTCATCCGATCGTATTATTCTTACTTTGCCTTCTCTAATAACATAAAGACCAATTCCGGGATCGCCTTGATAGAAAATATATTCGCCTGTTAAATAACTTCTGCTATGTATGATATTTAATATTAATGATAGATCTCTTTTACCCAAAGATTCAAACAATGGAATTGATTGCAGCGAAATTTGCAGATCGGATTTTTCAGTTGGGTAATTAAAAATATTTGTCCAGAAACTGCTGTGAACAGTTTTGTTATTTACATCTTCCATAGCCATCCTACAATTTAATTAAATATACCCGACTCGGCAACCCGCCATAACTTTTGACAGGGGAACCTATTTTCGTATAATGCTCTTCCAATAATAACAGAATCTACTCCAATTGGAACAAGCTTTTGAATATCGAGCAGTTCATCCTTATTACGGATACCACCCGCATGCGTAACTTTTGCACTTGTCTCTTCTGCAATTCGTTTTGAAAGTTCGATGTTCGGACCCTCAAGCATTCCGTTTGTCGAAATATCACAAACCAAAAATCTGTTTATGCCAATCTCTACCATTTGTTTTGTAAAATCAATATACGAAATACCCGACCTTTTACTTCTCCCATAAATTATTAATTCTTCATCTTTTATATCGAGAGAAACACAAATTTTTGAAGGACCATATTTCTCTAACACTTTTATAAGTTCATTTCTGTTTTCCACTGCCATAGTGTTTATTGCAAGCCGTGAAATTCCTGTTTGCATAATCTTTACAGTATCTTCATAATTTCTGATGCCGCCTGCAAACTCTACAGGAATTACAACCGAAGAACAAATTTCCTCAACCACTTTAAAGTTACGTTGTGAATGATCGTGAGCGCCGTCAAAATCTACTATGTGAATTAGCTTTGCATTTTCTGCACGCCATATTCTTGCCATATCAACAGGGTCGTTACCGTATTGTTCGCACGCTAATTCAGGTATTCCCTGCACTACACGAACTGTTTTGCCGTGTTTAATATCAATTGATGGGATTACTAAAAGATTTTTCAAGTCGTTCTTAAATTATTGAAGATATAAAGTCAATTCTTCCAAACAAAATTAGAAAAACATATAAACAGTTCAAATCAATATTATATAAAATAATGTTTAATTTATGAACAAAATCTTGACTTTTCTAACTATAATAAGCATATTTGATTTAGATGAGTGAAGATTTTATTCTAAATGTACAAAATAACAATGTTCTAAGGATTACTGCCTTCGGAATTGAGAATATTGATAACGCCCCATGCCTTATTTTTGTGCACGGTTTTAAGGGTTTTAAGGATTGGGGTTTTGGACCTTTTATTGGCGACTACTTTTCAAAAAAGGGATTTTTTGTTCTTACTTTTAATTTTTCGCATAATGGTGTAGGAGATAATTTAACTGATTTTGTTGAACTTGATAAATTTGCTAATAATACTTTTTCACTTGAAATGGATGAGCTAAAAGAGCTTATATTAGCTTACGATTTCGGATTTTTTGGCAATACGTCTAAACAAGGAATTGGCTTGATAGGACATAGCCGCGGAGGAGCGATATCTCTTTTAGTTGGTTCGGAAAGTGATGATGTTAAAGCTGTTTGTACATGGTCTGCTGTTTCTAATTTTAATCGTTATACTAACAGGCAAAAAGATGAATGGAGAGAGAAGGGATTCATAGAAATATTAAATACACGCACCAAGCAAAAAATGCGGTTGAATGTTTCCTTGTTAGAAGATATTGAAAATAATAAAGAAGGAAGTTTAAATATAGAACAAGCAGTAAAAAATATGAATAAACCCCTGCTCATCGTTCAGGGTAAAAATGATTTGGCAGTTCCTGTAAATGAAGCAGAAAAATTGTATGATACGTCCAACAAAGAATTAACGGAACTACTCATCATTCCCACCGCCGGGCACACTTTCGATGTAAAACATCCTTTTGATGGAAGCAATAATAAATTTGATACCGTTCTGGATAATACGAATAAATTTTTCGAAACTAATTTAAATTGAGGAAATAATGGCATTACAAGAAAACATAAAGTCCAATGTTATTGTGAAAATATTTTCTTCATTAAGATCATCGCAATTATTTTGGATTTTTTCATTCACAATATTAACCGCAATTGCGGCACAAATTACAATCCCTGTAAAACCCGTTCCGTTCACATTACAAACAATGATGGTGCTATTAGCAGGTGCACTTTTAGGTGCTAAAAACGGAGCGTACAGCCAGTTAATTTATTTATTCTTAGGTGTAATTGGTTTACCGATATTTGCACATACTCCTGATGGTTTATATGGTTTTGCAAGACTTTTCGGTCCAACCGGTGGATATTTACTTGCATTTCCTGCTGCGGCATTTTTAGTTGGTTACCTTGTACAGAAAAATAAAAAATATTACGGTGTTATTCTTTCAATGTTTGCCGGAAATTTATTTATCATCATCTCGGGCACACTGTTTTTAAATATATTTTATTTACATAATTTCTCTGATGCAGTAACTGCCGGTGCTGCAATATTTTCAATTTGGATGGTTGTAAAAGTATTTGCTGCTGCTGCAGTTTATTTTGGCATTTCAAAAAAATATGAAACTTTGCCCTAACACTTTTTATAAATAATTTTATTATTATATAAAAATGGAAATAAAAAACATTATCTTCATTTTAGTATTTATTGCTGTTACTGTTTTTTTTGTTTACAGTTGTGGAAATCTCATCCGTTATATGCTTGTTGCAAAAAAGAAAGATGATAGATTTGATAAGCCATGGCAAAGAATTAAACGTGTAATTACGATTGTTTTCGGGCAATCAAAACTGCTAAGAGAACCTTTAGCAGGAGGCATTCATTTCTTTATATTTTGGGGATTTGTACTGTTTCTTTTTGTAGTAATTGAAACAATAATTCAGGGATTTTCCTCTCCTTTTACGTGGGAATTTTTGGGTCCACTTTACACTGTTATTACTTCTGTTTCCGATATTTTTGGAATACTTGTAATTGTCTCCGTTCTATTTGCGCTCTTCAGAAGATTTATAATTAAGGTTCCAAGATTACAATTGGATGTAAAATCTGAGATTGATGCTGCGGTAATATTAGTGCTTATTCTTTTTATTGTTCTTTCGATGTTCGGACAGAATGCTGCTTCTATTGCATTGAATAATTTTCAATATCACAATTTCGAATTAAGACCTGTTTCGTTTGCATTAAGTTCATTTTTCTCTTCACAGGATACAGCTTCATTCGCTTTCGAATTATTCTGGTGGAGTCACATTTTGCTCATTTTCGGATTTTTAAATTTTCTTCCATATTCAAAACATCTTCATGTTTTAACAGCTGCTCCAAATGTATTTTTTGCTAATCTTGATGACGTAAGAAATACATTAAAACCTTTGGACTTGGAAGATGAGGATGCCGAATATTTTGGTGCGGCAGATATTGATCAACTTTCGTGGAAACAAATTTTAGATGGTTATTCGTGTACTGAATGTGGAAGATGTGATGCTGTTTGTCCAGCTAATATAGTAGGTAAATCACTTTCGCCAAGAAATATACTGGTTCAAATAAGAAAGAGGACGAAAGATAAAGCACAATTATTGGCTGATGGAATAACTGAAGGAGAACAGTTCGAAAAAACTTTAGTACATGATTATATTGAAGACAAAGTTCTTTGGCAGTGTACAACGTGTATGGCTTGTGTGGAGGAATGTCCGGTTATGATTGAACATGTGGATTCAATTGTAGATATGAGAAGAGACTTGGTGTTAACAGAGTCTGAGTTTCCTGCAAGTCTTAATAATGTATTCAAAAGTTTGGAAACCAACTTCACTCCCTGGGTATTTAATGCTGCAGATAGAGCCAATTGGGCTGAAGGACTGGGTATTAAAACTCTTGCAGAAGATAACAATGGCGAAATTTTATTCTGGGTTGGTTGTGCAGGTTCGTTCGATGACAGATATAAAAAAGTTTCCGTAGCATTTGCTAAATTGATGCAAAAAGCAAATATTGACTTCAGAATATTGGGAATTGAGGAAAAATGCAACGGCGATACGGCAAGACGCCTTGGAAACGAATATTTAGCGCAGATGCTGATAACGGAAAATATTGAAACCTTAAATAATTATGGTGTTAAAAAAATTGTTACTTCGTGTCCTCACTGTATGCACTCATTAAAGAACGAATACAAACAGTTCGGTGGTAATTTTGAAGTTATGCATCACACCGAACTTATTGAAGAGTTGATAAGTGATGGAAAAATTCAATTAAAAGAAAAGGGAAGCAAGGAAAAGTTGACTTATCACGATTCCTGCTACTTAGGCCGATATAATAATATTTACGATTCTCCAAGAAAATCACTTAATTATTTGGATGGTTTTGATTATGTTGAAATGGAAAGAAATAAAAGCAAAGGGTTGTGCTGTGGTGCCGGCGGTGGCAGAATGTTTCTTGAAGATGAAGAAGGCGGAAAAATAAATATTGAAAGAACTAAAGAAGCATTGGAAACTGGTGCTGATAAAATTGCTTCTGCTTGCCCGTTTTGCATGACTATGCTTACAGACGGTGTGAAGCATTTTGAAAAATCAGACGAAGTAGAAGTAAAAGATATCGCAGAATTAGTTCTGGAAAATTCTAAATAACACTATCATTAACCCAAAAGGGAGGTAACTATGGATAAATTTCAACAGCTTGTTGACTACGTACAAACCCTGGAAACAGATTTTCATAAGTTTTATGAAAAAGGTCAGGCAGCTGCAGGAACTCGCGTTAGAAAAGGTTTGAGTGAACTGCGCAAAATGTGCCAGGATGTTAGAAAAAATGTACAGGAGGTAAAAGCAGAAAGAAAAGCTGCAAAGAGTGGCTAATTGTAACTCAGTTTAAATAACTGATTTTTACCGGGTTGGATTAAGTTTTTAATTCAACCCTGTTTTTTATGTATGAAACAATTGTGAAAGAATCAATCACACTTCCCAAAGAATGCTTCTGATAACGGAATGAATATATATTTGAAGTGGGAATATGTATAATGTATGGTTGCATTGTTGCAGGGATTGATGTATTAGAAATGACCGATAAAGATAATGAATAAGTATCCTATTTTGATTACATACAATCATACAGTCATTCCCCGTCGCGTAGGAAATTAGAATTAATAACAGATGAAATTGAAAAGATGTTACTAAATGCAAAAGGAAGGTGAAGCAAACGTCAGTCATTCCGAAGGAAACTTGTTATTGCAATGAAACTCATAAATAAACTAGATTCGAAAAATAATTACAGGATTCTTAACTGCCTCCGGACAGGCATGCAGAATGACAATTGGTTTTATCTTTGTTATCAATTCAATCTATGAAACGATTTCCATATGATAATAATGAATAATTTTCTTCAAATATTTTTCTTCATTACTTTTTCCATTCTCAGCTTTTATTATTTAAGTATTTCAATTGATTTTCTGCCTAAAGAAAACGCTGTAGATAAAAGAGATAGTCTGATTACTGCAGAAATTAATTTTGTCGGTGATTTAATGTGCCATTCCGTTCAATTCAATTATGCACACGTAATAGATGACAGCTTTGATTTTAATGGTGTGTTTAGTGAAGTTAAAAAATACTTAAGTGATGCTGATTTTACGATCGGAAACTTTGAAACAGTATTAGCGGGCAAAAAAAAAGGTTACAGCGGTTATCCATTTTTCAATGCGCCGGATGATTTTCTTCTAGCAATTAAAGAAGCAGGTTTTGATTTTCTTGTAAATGCAAACAATCATGCTATTGATAAAGGTGTTAAAGGAGTTGAAAGAACTATTAAGAAAATGGATGAACTTGGGATAAATCATACTGGGACATATTTATCCCAACACGACAGAGATTCTATAAGAATTTTCAATATTAATGGAATTCATCTTGCCGTATTAGCATATTCTTACAGCACGAATGGAGTCCCACTTCCAAAAGGGAAGAACTATATTATTAATTTAATTGATTATGATTTGATTGAAAAGGATATTGCCAAAGCAAGAAATAAAAGAGTGGACATTGTTCTTGTTTATTTCCATTTTGGTGAAGAATATCAGCGCGAACCAAACGGTTATCAGAAAGAAGTTATAAATAATGCTATTGAAGCTGGAGCAGATATAATAATTGGCAGCCATCCGCATGTTGTACAATCTGTTGATTACTTTAAAACAAACAAAGCTAATCTGGATACAGGATTTATTGCATATTCTCTCGGCAATTTTATTTCAAACCAGAGATGGAGATATTCGGATGCAGGGGTTATTATTAAAGTAAAAGTTTCGAAAAATTTTTTAACTGATTCAGTATATTTGAGCAGTGTGGAATATCTGCCTACATGGGTGTTTAAAGGTAAAACTAAAAAAGGAAGAGAGTATATTATTTTACCTGTAACTAACTCTTATGATGATTCAATTTACTCATATTTAAGTGAATCGGATAAAGAAAAGATGCACCAGGCATTTGAGGATACTAAGTTTATCATTACCAAATTTAATAGCAAACCAGATTTAATCTCACCATAAGAAATAATTGTATTCATTCTTCGTATATTTGCACGTTTTAATTTCCCCTGACTTTATCAACAGTTATTATTTAGAAATAATTTATTGAGAAAAAAATCCGCACTTAGTTTAATATTTTTAACCGTATTTATTGATCTTCTTGGATTTGGAATACTAATACCCATCCTTCCCACATTTGCCAAAATAGAATTATTGGTAGATGAAACCGCAATTGGTGTAGTGGTTGCTGTGTATTCATTTGTACAGTTTTTATTCAATCCTATTTTAGGAAAATTATCGGATAAGTATGGTAGAAAACCTATAATAGTTATCAGTCTGTTTATAAATGTAATTGGTTATGTTCTTTTTGCCTTTACCACTTCTTACATATTACTGTTAGTTTCAAGAATAGTAGCAGGAATAGGTGGCAGCAGTATTTCAGTTGCACAGGCGTACATTGCTGATATAACAACAAAAGAGAACAGGGCCAAGGGTATGGGTGTTATTGGTGCAGCGTTTGGATTAGGGTTTGTTTTTGGTCCTCTTATGGGCGGTTTTCTTGCAAGCTACGGTTATATGGTAACAGGATTTGCTTCTGCAACATTTTCAATTCTTGCTTTTATTTTAACCATAGTGTTATTACCTGAATCGAACGTAAACAGGAAAACACCTGCCGAAACTAAAATAAAATTTCTTGATGTCGATGGCTTTAAAAATGTGTTCGCAAAACCTGAAAGAGCAATTCTTATATTTTTGTTCTTTGTGTTAACATTTTCTTTTGCGAATATTTATGGAACCTTTGCCTTGCTCGGCTTACAGGTTTATGGTTTTTCCGATATGCAGAATGGTTTTATGTTTGGAATAATTGGGTTAACTTCGGCAATAGTGCAGGGAGGTTTGATTGGCAGGATAAGTAAAGTAGTTAGTAAAAAAAATATTCTTAAGATCGGATCATTCTTCATAATGGTTTCTCTTGCGCTTATTCCATATGGAGATACATTTTTAGGATTAGCAATTATTTGTATTTTTCTTGCACTGGGAACAGGTATTTTTCAACCGACAGTTTTAAGCTTAATTTCTGAAGTTACACCGGATACAGAACAGGGGGTTACACTAGGTGTTAATCAATCTGTTTCTGCATTTGCACGTGTTGTCGGCCCTCTTTGGGGAGGTTTTGCATTTGAGTTTCTCGGTTATCCGTATCCATTTTTAACAGGTGCTGCATTTACTCTTTTAATTTTTATGGTTACTTTATTTTACATCCCGAAAAGATTGAATATATAAATAGAAATAAAAGCCTTATTTTTCTTTTAATAATTTAAATTGATATGCTTAAAATCGGAAACATAGAAATAGAAAATGCAATACTTCTGGCGCCAATGGAAGATGTTACGGATGTGTCATTCAGACTTGTTTGTAAAGAGCTTGGAGCAGATTTAGTTTACACCGAGTTTGTTAACTCCGAAGGACTTATTCGAGCAAACGAGAAGACTCATAAAAAGCTAAAAATAATCGATGAAGAACGACCAGTTGGAATTCAGATTTATGGCGCAAATATAGATTCGATGGTTGGCGCTGCTAAAATTGCTGAAGCGGAAAGTCCTGATTTGATTGATATAAACGCTGGCTGCTGGGTAAAAAATGTAGTGGGGCAGGGAGCGGGTTCAGCACTATTAAAAGATCCCCCATTTATGCAGCAATTAGTTGAAGCAGTTGTTAAGAGTGTTAAAATTCCTGTTACGGTTAAAACAAGATTGGGCTGGGATCATGAAAGCATTAAAATACTGGAAGTTGCAAAAAGAATGGAAGATGCGGGAGCTGTTTCACTAACAATTCATTGCCGAACGAGAAAGATGGGACACAAGGGCGATGCAGAGTGGCAATGGATACCAAAAATTAAAGAGGTTGTTAATATCCCTGTATTTCTAAATGGCAATGTTCTCAATGCATATGATGTTAAAAAAGCGTTTGAAGAAACAGGAGCAGATGGTGTAATGATTGCGCGTGGTGCAATTGGAAACCCCTGGATATTTTTGGAAGCTAAAGAATTAATACAGACCGGAACCATTAGCACAGTGATAGATGAAGAAATAAAAATTAAAAGCTGCCTGCGTCATCTAAAATTGGCGATTGATATCAAAGGAGAAAAACGTGCAGTTTTAGAGCATAGGAAATTTTATTCCGGTTATTTAAAAGGTCTCTACGGTGCTTCCAAAGTTCGTTCCGATTTGATGCAATTTATTGATTATAATGGTGTGGAAGAAGCACTTTTAAATTATCTGGAATATCTAAGAGATCACAAAGAGGAATTACAAACATAAATTTATAATTCTTTTTATTTTATAACATATTTTTTAATTATTATTCAACTTATTTTCCATTGCAGATAAATAAAGATAAACTCGCTCGAATAATATCCACTGTATTTGTTCCTCCTTCATTTCTAATAATCATTTTTACATTACTTGCTTTTCATCTGGAAACCGAGTCAACACAGAGATATATTACAATATTCGTTGCATTAATATTTGGTTTTATTTCTCCCATAGTTTTGTTTTTATATTACCGAAAGAAAGGAAAGATCATTGACCTGGATGCATCGATAAAAGAGGAAAGAACTTTCCCGATGTCAATATCGGTAATATTCTTTATTGTGGGTTTAGTCGTGCTTATTGCTTTTAATGTTAACATTGTTTCAATAGCATTTTGGTTTTGTTATATTTCAAACACATTGATAACAATAATTATTAACAAAAACTGGAAGATTAGTGCTCACACAATGGGTGCTGCAGGTCCGTTGGCTGCTTTAACTTTTTTATTTGGTACGATCGCCTTAGTGTTTTTAGTTGTTGTAGTTTTGGTTGGATGGTCAAGAATACAACTTAAATGTCATAGTATCGGTGAAGTGATAGCTGGCGGAATATTCGCATTTATTTCAACCTATATTCAAATTTATTTAATTGTTGATTATTTTAGTTAATAAAATAAATTGCCTTTGGTAAAGAAAATGATTGTTATACAAATTTGTCAAATTGCCGGGACAAAACTAAAGAATAATTAATGTAATAAATTGTAAAGATGGTTTTAAACACAAATAGAATTTAGTGTAAACATCTGTCATTCAGAAGGAAACTTGTCATAGTAATGGCAAAACTAAATAATCTGAATTTGAAAAATATTAACAAGATTCTTGCAGAATGACAATTGGAGCCATATTCGTTATCAGTTCAATCTATGAAACAAGCATATAAAGTTATTTACAGATGAATTTATCTATAATAAATTGAGATAAGTATAGAAATATGATTAGTTATACACTAAAGGATAATATTGGTATAATAAAATTAAATCGTCCTGATAAACGCAATGCACTTCATCCGGATTTAGTAAAAAAGATGAAAGAAAAACTTAATGAAATTCGTGATGATGACAATGTTAAAGTTCTTATAATAACAGGAGTGGGTAAAGCATTTTGTGCGGGAGCCGATCTTTCTTATCTAAATGAGTTGAGAAATTTCTCTTCAATAGAAAATGAAAAAGACTCTGAAGATTTAGCAGAAATGTTTTTGATGCTCTATAAATTCCCAAAACTAACGATAGCTGCTGTTAACGGAGCAGCAATTGCAGGGGGATGCGGATTAGCTTCTGTTTGTGATTTAATTGTTGCGGATGAAGATCATTCAAAGTTTGGATATTCCGAAGTGAAGATTGGATTTTTACCGGCAATAGTATCTATTTTTGTTATTAAAAGGATTGGAGAGGGAATTGCAAGACAATTGCTTCTGACTGGAGAAATTATTAACGGCAAGCGTGCTTATGAGGTCGGATTTGTTAATTACTTGTATAATAACGCTTTAGAGGGTGCAACAGAAGTTGCCTCCAACATATTGAAGAACTCATCTTTTAGCATGAAGGAGACAAAATCAATGATCAGTGCTGTATCTGGTTTATCTGTAGATGATGCAGTTAATTATTGTGTTAGATTAAATGCAATCAGTAGATCATCGAAGGATTTTAAAGAGGGTTTAGAATCATTTCTTAAAAAATAGGTGGAGCAATGCAAGAAGAATTGAAAACATATATTCGGAGCATAAAGGATTTTCCTGTAAAAGGGATAATGTTCAGAGATATCACAACATTACTAAAGGAGCCTAAAGCAATAAGTAAAACCATAAAAGCATTATTAACATTTACGAACGGAATTAAAATCGATAAAGTTGTTGGAATAGAATCCCGGGGATTTATATTTGGTTCTTTGCTCGCACAAAAACTTGATGTTGGATTTATACTTGCACGTAAACCTGGAAAACTGCCCGCTGAAACTGAGTCCGAAACCTATCAGTTGGAATATGGTGAAGATAAAATTGAAATACATAAAGATGCGATAAGCAAAGGAGACAAAGTATTACTGCACGATGATCTTCTTGCAACAGGGGGAACTGCTGCTGCTGCTGCAAAATTAATTGAAAAGCTTGGTGGGGAAGTGGTTCAAGTTTCATTTGTTATGGAGCTAACATTTTTAAAAGGAAGGGAAAAGCTTAAAAGTTATCCGGTTAAATCTATAATTACTTATGATAGTGAAGATTGAATAATTAGTGTAAATTCGTGAAATTCGTGGCTGAATAATTACTAATCTTTTGCTGTAATATTTTTATGTTATCCAATCTTTAGGCGAAATAACTACCACAAATTCACCTTTAGAAATTTTTTCATCAATAACTTCTTTAATTTCATTCGGATAGCCGCGCCATGTTTCTTCAAACTTTTTTGTTAACTCACGGCAGACAACAACATATCTCTCCGGCAAATATTCAACTAATTCATCGACCAGTTTTTTAATTCTGTAGGTGGATTCGTAAAGAATAATAGTTCTTCTCTCTTCTGCTAATTCCTTGAGTTTTTTTTGTCTGCCTTTCTTTTGCGGAAGGAATCCTTCGAAGATAAATGAATCTGTTGGTAATCCACTGATTGTAAGTGCGGTAATTACTGCTGAGGTTCCCGGAACAGGTACAACATCAATTTGTTCTTTAATTGCTTTAGAGATTAATCTTACTCCCGGATCTGAAATTGCAGGTGTTCCTGCATCCGAAACTAATGCACAATTATCACCGGATTTAATTCTCGCAATTACATTTGGAATTTTCTTCTTTTCACTAACCACATTAAATGATATAAGTTTTTTAGAAATGTTAAAATGATTCAAAAGTCTGGAAGTTATCCGCGTATCCTCACACAAAATAAAATTAACTTCTTTTAATGTTTCGAGTGCGCGAAGTGTAATGTCCTTTAAATTACCAATCGGTGTGCTAACTATGTAAAGTTTGCCGTTCATAAATATAAAAATACTTTAAAATGGAAACGGCTCCAAAAAGGAGCCGTCTCCAGCAAGTAGTGTAACCCTTAATTATTATAAGACACTGTTAATTTGCAAAGTTTTTGAATTATTTTCAAGTACTTAACTGAATAATTTTTTTAAATTGAAATATATTAATAAATATTCAACATCAAGTGAAACTTAATTTATCAGAATAGTTACAATTTTTGAAAGATGAATTATCCTGCCTATTTTTAACATTCAAAAAATTAATTTTTTAATTTAAGAAGGAAATTAAATGGACTTTCTAAAAATATTAGGTATTAAGGAGAAGAACTTTGGTACTTCAACAGGAATAAATTGGAATAATACAAAAAACCAGGGAGAGCTAAAAATTTATTCGCCGGTGAATGGAAAATATATCGCTTCTGTTTATCTATCATCTCAAAAGGACTACGATAATGTAATTAAAACTGCTCAGAATGCTTTCGAACATTGGCGTGAAGTTCCCTCGCCTCAAAGAGGAGAGATTGTAAGACAAATTGGTTTAAGACTTAGAGAGTTTAAAGAACCTCTTGGAAACTTGGTTTCATATGAAATGGGAAAATCGCTTCAAGAAGGGTTGGGTGAAGTTCAGGAAATGATAGATATCTGTGATTTTGCAGTTGGTCAGTCCCGGCAGCTTTATGGTTATACAATGCAATCGGAAAGACCGATGCACAGAATGTACGATCAATATCATCCGCTTGGAATAGTTACAACTATCTCAGCGTTTAACTTTCCTGTAGCAGTGTGGTCGTGGAATGCAATGTTAGCTGCAGTTTGCGGTGATGTTAATTTATGGAAACCATCATCCAAAGTTCCACTCTCAGCAATTGCAACCCAAAATATTATTAAAGATGTTTTGAAAAAAAATATTTTGCCTGAAGGTATTTTTAATCTTGTAATTGGCAGAGGGTCTACAATCGGAGAAAAAATATTGAATGATAAACGAATCCCGCTTATATCTATTACTGGTTCTACAAATGTTGGAAGACACGCCACAGAAGTTGTATCGAAAAGATTTGGTAAAACAATCCTTGAACTTGGCGGTAACAATGCAATAATAGTTACTCCCGATGCTGAATTGAAAACTGCAATTACTGCAATAGTTTTTGGTGCGGTTGGAACCGCCGGACAAAGATGTACATCTACAAGAAGAGTTATCATTCACGAATCAATTTATAACAAAGTAAGAGCTTCAATACTTAAAGCATATAAAAGTTTAAAGATAGGTAATCCGTTAAATCAGAATAACCATGTTGGACCACTAATCGATGTTTCTGCGGTTAATACTTTTTCTGAAGCATTGAAGCTGATAAAAAAAGAAGGTGGAAAGATAATTTACGGTGGTAAAGTTTTATCGGGGAAAGGTTACGGTTCCGGCTGCTATGTTGAGCCGGCGATTGCTGAAGTTAAAAATCATTATTCAATTGTGCAGGAAGAAACATTTGCGCCAATTCTTTATTTAATAAAATATAAAGGAAATGTTGATAACGCAATTAAGCTTCAGAACGATGTTGTACAGGGCTTATCATCTGCAATCTTTACAAATAATTTAAGAGAAGCCGAAAAATTTCTT
Organism: Bacteroidota bacterium; assembly: GCA_022564295.1. Classification (GTDB taxonomy): domain Bacteria; phylum Bacteroidota; class Ignavibacteria; order Ignavibacteriales; family Ignavibacteriaceae; genus BMS3ABIN03. The sequence continues at coordinate 15,946 of JADFLR010000044.1, forward strand.
TGTGCTAAGGGTTCCGATTGTGGAATTGCAAATGTGAATATCGGAACTTCGGGTGCCGAAATCGGTGGTGCTTTCGGCGGTGAAAAAGAAACCGGCGGCGGGCGCGAATCCGGTTCAGATGCCTGGAAAGCTTATATGAGAAGACAAACCAACACTATAAATTTTGGTACTGAACTTCCGCTTGCACAGGGAATAAAATTCGATATATAATTATATCAATGGAATAAACTTTACAGGGAACGGTATTTTTTTCCGTTCCCTTTTTTTTCGCACTATTAATCACATCCTCTTTCACTTCCCAATTCAATACACACTTTCAACTCTTCAAGTTAGAATTACCTGACACTTACAAATTGACATGAAATAATTTCTGAATTCTGTATCAATTCAATACTTGCTAGAAATGCATTGTTACTGACAAAATTGGCAAGCTTTTGGATAAGTAGTAAGCAAATACGGTAAAAAATTATTACAGGGTAAAATGACAAATATTGATGTAGAAAAGTTAACCTCCTGCAATTCCGATTGGGAAATGAACCAATACACTCTTCTTAGCAGAGTAAAAGAATGGGAATCGCACTTCAGAAAAAATCGACTCCATCCTTATATAAAGGATTCTATCGAGCTACATTATAAACTTGCAGACATCCTTCAGGAAAATCTAGAATCGAAATGGTGGCTGGAAAGGGAGGTTGGGCAGAGAGTAGATGATGAAAGAATTATTGTGTATGAAAAAGCACAGCAAGTAAGCGAGCAGCTAAATCAGCTTTTATCTTTTGTTGAATGGGCTTTGAGAATTAACAGACCAATTATGGAAGAGGGACTTATTCTAAAAGAATTCATCGAAGATAATTTAACTATTAAACCGCTCAGCAGCGAACCAAACTTTCGCGGTAAAGGGTATTTTTCTTTAACCGATAATAAGAAGATGGTATTTAACATCTACTTATATGATTTGAAATGGGGATGGACTGATGATGAGCCGGAACATACTTTAAATATAAAACTTGTAAGATCAATCCCGTTAACAATAGTTGATTCGAGCGAAGAAGAATTAATGAGAGATTTTATAGAATACTCTCAACCATTGTATAAACCGGTGGCTTATATATTCAAAAATGAATTGGATTTCCCTTACGAAGAAACAATATATCCGGTTGCAGAAGAAAAACTGTTAACAACGATAATGACTTAAATCAACCGATGGAAAGTGAAATAAAATCAGTAATTATATGAGCGCTTTCAATTAAATACGGATCATTATTTATCTTCTCATCTTCAGGTGGGATTTCACCTTTATCGAGAAGTTTTAATCCCTTTATTTTCCTTCTCTCATTTTCTCTTTGAAATCTTTTCTCTTCTCTTTCTTCTTTTTTTATTCTTCTCACATCTTCATTAAGCGATACAAAATTATTTTTAATTGATTTTTTGTATTCTTCAATATCTTCACGAATGTAATCAAATTCAGAATCAGTTTCTCTTCTTTGCTCGGAAAGTTTTTTAAGTTCCGGAATAATTGAAACCAGTTCAGAAAACAGTTCGTAGTCAGTCGATTCTATTTTATCCCATTTCAATGCATTTGGCTCACTGCTCTCGCCAAAATCTATAGCATCAACATAAGAAGGGAAAACGATATCCGGAATTACACCCATTCTTTGTGTGCTACTTCCGTCTATTCTATAATATTTTGCTATTGTCAATTTAACCTGTCCTAATTTAAAACCTTTTCCCGACGTTAACCTGTTGAGATTAATCATGTTTTGAACCGTACCTTTACCAAAAGTATTTTCACCGATTATTATTCCTCTTCCATAATTTTGAATTGCTCCGGAAAAAATTTCAGATGCAGATGCACTAAAACGATTTACCAATACTGCAAGTGGACCATCATAAACAATTTCAGGGTCTAAATCGTTGTCAACAGTAATTTTTCCTTCCATATCTCTTACCTGAACAACCGGTCCTTCTTCAATAAATAATCCCGTAACTCTAATTGCTTCTTCAAGGGAACCGCCGCCATCGTTGCGCAAATCTATAATCATCCCATCAACGCTTTCGTCTATCAATTCGTTTAGCAATTCTTTTACATCGTGTGATGTGCTTTTATAATTCTTTTCCCTTTTATTCTTTGCTTCAAAATCGATATAAAATTTTGGAATGGTAATCACACCAATTTTAGAAGATTTTCCGTTATGCATAATATTTACTGTTGAGCTATGAGCAGATTGATCTTCTATTTTTACTTTATCTCTAACTAAAATTAACTCTACAGGTTCAGAATCAAGACCTTTATCATATTTAAGGAGAAGCAATCTAACTACCGAATCTTTGGGACCACGAATTAATTGAACAACGTCTGTTATTCGCCAGCCGACAACATCGACAAATTCACCATCCTCACCTTGTGCTACAGCAGTTATTCTGTCATCGGGGTGAAGTTTTTTTGATTTAAAAGCTGGTCCGCCCGGAATTATTTCTACAACCTTTGTGTATCCATCGTCAACTTGCAATCTAGCTCCTATTCCTTCAAGCGATAAACTCATATCGATCTTAAAATTATCCGACGTAATAGGGGAAAGATAATTTGTATGCGGGTCAACAGAAGCTGTAAATGAATTCATTGCAAGCTGGAAAACATCTTCGCTGTTATACTGTGTTAAAATTCTTGAATAGTTTTCATATCTCTTTTTCAGATTCTTTTGTATTTCTTCCCATTCTTTATCGTTTAATTTAAGATTAAGTGCATCATTTTTAACTCTCTTACGCCAGATGTCATTCAATTCAGTTCTTGATTTAGCCCAAAGAGCATCTTTTCTGTTAATCAAATATTCTTCATCTATTGTATAATCAAATTCTTTACTAAGCAAAGTATCGGTATAAATAATCTGGTCACGCATTCTGAATAGAAATACATTGAACATATCATAAAATGGCAGAACATCTCCATCTTTTAAACGATCATCCAATGTATAACGATATTGTTCGAAAGACTTAATATCCGATTCAAGCAGGTAGTTCTTTCCGTAATCAATAGATTCTATATAACGATCAAAAATTATAGATGAAAGTGAATCATTCAGCTTAATTTGTTTATAATGATATCTGTTTAAAATTGTATGAACTAACTGTCCTTCAAGCATGTAGTAGCTTTTTGGTTCGAGACTTTTCAGAGAATCAAGATCATTACTGGTTTCAACTATTGTGTCAGTGGTTCCGGCAAAATAAAAGTTTGCTGCTAAGCCGGTAAGAAGTAAAATAAGTACCCATTTCATATATGTGACCATCTTTTTATTGTTTTTCTTATTTATTAAATTTCAAAATGTTATAGTACAAATACCTGAAAAAGTATTAATTAAGTTTATTGTTTTTTGTAAACTCTAAATTGGAATTATTGTTCCCTAAAAAAATTAAGCGAAAATATAATGATGAATGTATTTAAAGTAATGCTATACAAATTATATTAAAAGGTAATTTTGATGAATGGATTTAATATTGGATGATTAACTTTCCAAAATTTTAATCATCGGCGTATATAGACCTGTTAAAAATATAATCTATGTTATCGAGCATCCTTTCGGAATTAAATATTTCTTCTATTTCTTTTTCGTTCACATATTTTAATACTTCATCTGAATTTAAAAGTTCATCTTTTAAGTTTTTGTTTTTATCATTCCATACATCCATTGCTGTTGTTTGCACAATTTTATACGCTCCTTCTCTCGTTATACCTTTAGTGATAAGCTTTAATAGAACAGCTTGAGAATAAATAAGTCCGCGAGTGAGGTTTAAATTCTTTAACATATTTTCAGAATATATTATCAGATTATCAATTAGTTTTATCATAAGATCAAGCATATAATCCAAAGCAATGCAGCTATCCGGTATGGTTATCCTTTCAACTGAAGAATGAGAAATATCCCTTTCGTGCCACAACGCAACATTTTCTAAAGCAGAAATTGAGTTGCTTCGAAGAATACGCGCTAATCCTGATACACGTTCGCTTATAATCGGATTTCGTTTATGAGGCATGGCGGAAGAACCTTTTTGTCCTTTGGTGAAAAACTCTTCAACTTCTAAAACTTCTGTTCTTTGCAGATGTCTTATTTCAACAGCTATCTTTTCAAGTGTTGCTCCTATAATTGCAAGTATGCTCATAAACTGCGCGTGTATATCCCGCTGTATTACCTGCGTAGAAACAGAAGCGGGTTTTAAACCCATCTTTTTACAAACATATTCTTCCACTTTTGGTGAAAGATGTTCAAATGTACCAACAGCACCTGAGATTTGTCCCACACTTATCTCTTGTACAGCATCATTTAATCTAATAATATCTCTCTTTATTTCTTCATACCATAAAGCAAACTTTAATCCCATAGTGGTTGGTTCGGCATGAATGCCATGTGATCTGCCGACACAAATTGTATCTTTATGTTCAATAGCTCTTTCTTTTAGAACATCTTTAAGTTTATAGAGGCGTTTTAAAAGTAATTCACCTGCTGCTTTCATCTGGTAGGATAGGGTAGTATCAAGAATATCGGAAGAGGTCATTCCATAATGGATATGACGGGAAGCTGGACCAACATATTCAGCCACATTTGTTAAAAATGCTATAACATCGTGTTTGGTGGTTTCCTCAATCTCTAATATTTTTTTAACATCAAAATTTGCTTTACTCTTTATTATTCTTACATCATCTTCAGGGATTTCTTTCAGTATTACGCGAGCTTCACAAGCCAGTAACTCGATTTTCAGCCAGGTGGAAAATTTAAATTCGTCCTGCCAAATTTTTCCCATCTCAGCAAGTGTATAACGTTCAATCATCTAACGAGGCTCCAAGGTCATCTTTTTGTGCATTTCCTTGTTGTCCCTGATTATTAAAATATCAATTACTTGTCCTGAGCGGAACTCATAAAATACGCCGAAAATCGTATTATCATTATTTATTTGGAATTCATTAATTTTAAAGATTATATCACCCACCTGTAAACCTGCTTTATCTGCCGGTGCGCCGGGAAAAATTTTTGTAATGATAACACCTTTTGTTCTTTCAAGGTTATAATATTTTGCAATACTTTCATCAATTGATTGTATTCTCATTCCTATTTCAAAGTCGCGGTTTATCTTCCCTTTTTCTTTTAATTCTTCTATTATAGTTTTGACCTTGTTTATTGGAATTGCAAACCCTAACCCAATACTTCCCTGGCTTCCTGCAGTAAAAATCAGCGTGTTCATTCCGATTACTTCACCCAAACTGTTAACCAAAGGTCCTCCGCTGTTACCTCCATTAATTGCAGCATCTGTTTGAATCATATTCAAATAATATCTGTCGTTTATGGGTTCCAGGTTCATTCCAGTAGCGCTTATAACTCCTACTGTAACTGTTGGTTTATCATTTACTTCAAACAAACCAAATGGATTGCCTAATGCAATTAC
>JADFLR010000025.1 GCA_022564295.1 Bacteroidota bacterium
TCAACCCCGGTTGAAGCGGAAGCCTGGGGCATTCCGTACATTATTCGCCCTTAATTAAGGATTCCATACACATATCCTCTCCACGTCCCTCTCCCCTAGCCACAAGGGAGGGGGATATCTTATTTTCAAGAGGGTAAGTTTTAGTTTGATTAAATAGATATTCAATTATACTTTACATACTAAGATGAAAAATTTATTAACTTATTTGTTTATTGCTTCGGTTGGTTTGTTTTTATTTGGTTGCGATAAGCCGGCACCGACAGAATTAATTGATGACACAGATCCTGCTGAATATGAAATTCTTGGTAAAGATATTAATGATGAATTTTACAGCAACGGTTTTGATACAACAGGAATTACGCAAGACCTTCAGCAATTACCAAACCTTATTGCTATTTCCGGTATAAAAGTAACCGATATTCATGGAAACACAGACGAGTTTTCTTTTGCGCAATCAATTTTCTTCGATCGGACAAAGGAAATCTTTTCACCTGGCGGTCGCTTTTTAGGTTTTCGTAGTATTATCCCGGGTATAGTAAGTTTTGATAACAGAATTGCAAGAGTTGTACCCTTTCATATACGTTACAGAGATGGCGATGTATTGCGTGATACAACACTCGGAAATAAGTATATACTTTTCAGTGGAAGAAGAGGAGATATAGATGACTTTCATTATCGTCATAATTCTTCTATGAATTTTCGCATAAATATTTTTGGCGGTGAACAGGTTAGTTTTGATATCCCCACTCCGACTGAAATTACAGGTAATATTGATATACTGGGTAGCAGAAGCAATGGTGATTTAAGAGCTTTACTGCATTGGACCAGAGGGAATACTCATGATATTACAATTGTAATTGGAGCAAGGTTAAGAGACAAGCATATTATTATGCCTTTGTACAGAGTAAAAACAAGGGATGACGGCAGATTATTAATTCCGCCGAGGTTTATCAACCAAATACCTTTCCAGCATTTTGATAGAATAGTTTTTACATTTATCCGGAGATTTGAAAACACCATTGATACAAACGGCGGCGATCTCCGTGTTTCATCACAAAGTATTCATAGTATAATAGTAAATCTTCCTTGAGAATAATATTTGGAATTATAATTACAGCAATGTTTGCGAATGTAAACATATTATCTCAAAGCTTTTTCGGGCTTAACGGTTATTGGGGTTTATCGTCAAACTTCAATACGCCGTTATATAGTTATGAAGGTAATACTTCCAATTATTCTCATGTGAGAGATTGGGGTTTCTCTTTTATTTATGGAGTGGAGTTTGCCAAAAGCACAAATTCAAATATCTATAGCATATCTCTATCCAAAACATTGGGCAATCATAATCTTTCAGCAAGGTTCACTCCGGGATATCAAAAAGAATTTATTTTTAACACGGGTGAATCATTTGTTGTAGAAGATTCAACATCGCAATCGTTAACAGCAAGTGTTAATTATAAAGAACTTTTCGGATTGGGTTACTCTTATAAGTTTTCAGAAGATTTTAGTGTCGGAACTACTTTTAGATTTTTTACGCAAGATTTTTTTCAGGAGTTTGTTACACCGGTATTTGAAGACACATCAATAATATTTTTAAGAGAAACCGAAAGCGAAAAAGTAAAGTTTTGGAAAGGCGATTTGGGTGTTAGCTATATATTGAATGAAAATTTGACTTTTGTTTTTGCCTCTATCAACCTGCTTAACTTTGGAGTGAAAGCAGATAATTCAGATTTTAAGGATTTAGAATTAAGAAGGGAAGTCGGCGGAATGATAGGTGTGAATTATATTCCCATTGATGCTGCCGCAATTAATTTTATTTATGAAACGACAGGTTCGTATCAGGTTGCACTTAACGGCTACGCCGGTGATCTTGGATTTGGAATGACTCTATTCCACGATAAATACCAGGAACCAGAAATGGCCGGGATGATACCAACTATAAGCTATAAAGGCAAAATTTTCGAACTGTTTGTTTCCGGAGTGAAATATTTTTCCAACAGGAAAAAGGATTTTGGTGTTTCCGAATTTGTTGAAAATGGTATAAACAACGTTTTAAACAATCCTTACAGTTTTGATAAGATTTTATTAACAGTTTCATTTAACATTAATACTGCTAGAGAAAGAACGGTTAAATTGATTGATGTTGAAATTGTTAAAGATATTTACCCGACATTTTCTGAAAATTATGTCGAATATCCCTTTGCTTATGGAACTATCGTAAACCTGACAGATGACTATTTAACAGTTAAACCTATGGCAAGAATTGAAGGAGTAAATGAAGAAAATATTCAATCACCTGTTTCGACAATCGCTCCGCACGATACGGTACAGGTTCCTTTTTATATTATCATTCCGGAATCATATTCATCTGAAAAAGTAGAACTTTCTTATGCAAACTTTTATCTTTTTACAATTGCAGATCAGCCGGATGATCAGTTTCAAAAAGCAGTGCTTGTAAACAGCATTAATTCGTGGGATGGTAGAGTTAGCAACTTGCGTTATTTTATTAAAAAAGATTTGGATTTTTCGATGAGCCACTCTAAAGCAGTTTTAAGCAGTAATAAAACAGTACTGGATACTTTACCAATTGCACTGGAAAATTTTTATAAAGCGAAGATATTATTTAACGAATATGTTGCGAACCTTGTCTACATTTCCGATCCCCGTGCAACCGGAGAATATGTTCAATTTCCGCATCAAACATTTGAACTTAAAGGCGGCGATTGTGATGACTTGAGCGTTGGCTATTCATCGTTGCTTGAAAGCGTAGGAATACAAACAGCACTTGTAGATTATAAAGAAAACGGAAAAGTGCGGCATGTAAATCTTCTCTTTAATACAAAACTTTCCCCAAATCAAGCGAAGCTATTAACCAATAACGACACAAAATATTTTATAAGAGAAAATGTTGATGGTAAAGACGAGATCTGGTTGCCGGTAGAAGTAACATCATTAACAGATTTTGAAACGGCATGGAAATTAGGAGCAGAAAAATTTAATAAGGAAGCCATTAGCGAACTTGGTATTGCTAAAGGCAAAGTTAATATAGTAGATATTTATTAAAATTTTAAAGGTGAAAAAAATGAAAATATTATTAATAATCTTAATGTTTGCAGGAGGTTTGTCAGCACAGACATTTACGGTTGAAAAAGTTTCAGGTGATGTAAAATACCAGAACGGAAGCAGCGAAACGTGGTTAACTTTAAAAGTCGGAACGGCATTAAAAGACGATGCGGTTATTTCCACCGGGAAAAATTCTTCGGTGCTTCTAAAAGGAAATGACGTTAATTTTAATCTCAATGAATCTTCTGCTGTTTCTGTTAGCAATATTAAAAAAATGAATATTGATGAACTGCTTCTTGCGCTTGCAATGGAAGATATAATGAATGCGCCTAAGGAGATAAGGAATAGTTCCGATAACACTGCTGTTTATGGTACAAAGGAAGGTGAAAGTACTTTGCAAATTATAACAGATGATTTTGGAATAAAAAGATTGAACGGTGCAGTACAACTTGCAGAAAACAGTTTGGAAGAATCTGCTGTTGTTGCGGCAAAAGAAACTTACCGTAAGTATCCCGATACAAAAAAGCTTCCAGCTTACAGAATTTACTTTGCGAATATTCTAAATGATAAAGGCTTGTACGAAGAAGCTTTGGATGAGTATGTTGATATCCAAAACTTAAAACTAACTGATGAAGAAAGAACGGAAATAAACACTAAAACAGAATCTATAAAGATGAAGCTGTTGAGTGAGTAGGTATATTTTATAATATATTTGTAATGTTATTAAATGGCTTCGATAATTAGGGGGATTTTTGTCTTAACCAAAGTATCTGATGAAGTTTTTCATCGACCTCACCATATTTATATTAATAATTAATCTGCGTATATTTAATTATACATAAGAAGAAAACCTTAAGAGATTAAATCTATTGGAAGAAATTAAAGATATATTTAACCAGGTAGTGGAAGTGTTGAATAGTCCTTTAATTACACTTGGTGGAATTGACATTACTGCCTGGCGGATAATGTATTTTGTTCTGCTGCTTTTCTTGCTGACATTTATCAGTAAAAGAATCAGGAACTGGCTTATTCACACAGTGCTGGCTAAAAGCACTCTCGATTTAGGCACAAGAACTGCAATCGGCACAATTACAAGATATGCTATCATTCTAATTGGTTTAATGATAATTCTACAATCTTTTGGAATTGATCTCAGTACGCTTACTGTTCTTGCCGGTGCCCTGGGTGTTGGAATTGGTTTCGGTCTTCAGAATGTAACAAATAATTTTGTAAGCGGAATTATCATTTTATTTGAGAGACCTATAAAAGTAGGTGACAGAATAGAAGTTGGAAATATTTTAGGTGATGTTGTGAGAATATCAATGCGTGCTACTACAGTTGTAACTAATGACAATATTTCGGTAATTGTACCAAATTCAGAATTTATCTCATCCAAAGTAATCAACTGGAGCCATAATGATAGAAACGTCAGGTTTAATATTCCTGTTGGAGTTGCGTATAAGGAAGATCCGCAAAAGGTAAAAGAACTTTTACTTTCAGTAGCTGATGATAATACCGCAGTTTTAAAGGAACCACTGCCTGATGTAATATTTAATGAATTTGGAGATAGTTCATTAAACTTTATTTTAAGAGTTTGGACGACAAAATTGATACAAGCACCGCAAGTATTAAAAAGCCAATTGTACTTTGAAATATTCAAAAGATTTCGTGAAGACGGAATTGAAATACCGTTCCCGCAAAGAGATCTCCATATAAAAAATGAAGAATTGAACATTAAAACAATTCAGGATAAATAGGAAAATTTAATTATGGAGAAAAACACAAAACTTGTTATTACCATTGTTCTGCTAATCCTGGCTGCTGTAATAATTTTTCAGAATACAGCTCCCGTAAATTTAAAAATATTATTTTGGAGCTTTCAGGCATCGCTTATTATTTTATTAATTCTCGTTTTAATAATCGGAATAATTATAGGTTATGTTCTTCCGAAAATTATAGGAGAATCAAAAACAAAGAATTCAGGGGAAAACAGCTAAAAATTTTTCGATAGCAGGAATAATTTAAAAACAAGTAGATATCTTGCTTATTCTTTAAATTAAGCTTATTTTTGTTCACTCTTATTCGCCCTATTTAGGGCGATTTTTGTTTGTATGAATTCATTTAGAGAAAATATTGTTCAGATAGCCGAAGAAATTACCTCATCATCAGGTTTTTTCCTGATTGATATTGTTATAAGAGGCACGGAAAGAAACAGGGTTATAGAAGTTTTTGTTGACGGTGAAAAGAACATCACGGCAAAAGATTGTGCAGAGGTAAGCAGAAAAATAAATGAAATTTTTGAAGAGAAAGAATTAATAAAAGCAGCCTACCGGCTTGATGTTTCTTCGCCTGGAGTTGAGAGATCACTGTTATATCTTAAACAATATCCAAAACATATTAACAGGATGTTTGAGATAACTTATAGTTACGGTGAGGAAAAGAAAAAGTTAAAGGGAACGTTAATTAAATTAGAAGGTGAAGTTTTAACCTTCTTAACTAACAAAGAACAAATAATTAATTTTAAAGATATAATTAAAGCTAAAGTATTGGTAAGTTTTTCTTAAAAGGAGAAAGATAAAATGAATCGTGAAATAGTTGAATCCTTTACTGAGATGGTAAAGGATAAAGGCATGGATAAAGATGTACTTGCGGGTATTCTTGAAGAGGTTTTCGGAGTTCTGATAAAGAAAAAGTATGGTGAAGATGCTAAGTATGAAGTTGTAGTAAATATGGATAGGGGAGATATAGAAATATTCTTCGAGCGGGAAATTGTAGAAGTAGTGACAGACCCGAATACTCAAATAAGCATCGATGATGTTAATCGCAGAGGAAATGAAGATGAACTTGAGGTAGGAGAAGATTTTGTTGAGGATATTGAATTAGCTTCTCTAGGAAGAAGATTGATTCTTTTAGCCAAGCAAACTTTAAACCAGAAGATAAGAGAAATTGAAAAAGATATTATATATAATGAATATACGGAGCTGCTTGGTGAAATAGTTGTTGGCGATATTTATCAGATAAGAAAAAGTGATATTCTAATTAACCATAATAAAAATGAATTGTTTCTACCAAGGCAGGAACAGATACCTTTTGAAAGATATAAGAAAAGCGAAACTATACGTGCAATTGTAAAAGAGGTAAAGAAAACAAACAGCGGGCCAGTTATAATTGTGTCGAGAGCGGATGAAATGTTTCTAAGACGGCTTTTTGAAATCGAAATTCCGGAAATATATGATGGAATAATTGAGATAAAAGCTATCGCACGCGAACCGGGTGAAAGAGCAAAAATTGCTGTCGAATCTCAGGATGCACGGATAGATGCCGTTGGTGCCTGCGTTGGTATGAAGGGAGTTAGAATTCATGCAATTGTTCGCGAACTGAATAATGAGAATATTGACGTAATTAATTATACCGATGACATCGAACTTTTTATTCAGCGCGCACTAGCCCCTGCTAAATTGAACAGTATAGAAATTGATGAAGATGAAATGAAAGCTATAGTTTCTGCAGATTCTGACCAGGTATCCAAGATAGTTGGTAGAAATGGTGTTAATATTCGTCTTGCAATAAATATAACCGGTTATGAAATTGAAGTCTTAAGAGAAGAAAAACCTTTTGAAGAGTATGAAGAAGATATAGAATTGATTGACCTTAAAGATGAACTTGGTGAAGAAGTCTATAATATTTTAATTAATAACCGATATGATACAGGAATTGAGGTTCTTATTGCAGGAACTGAAAAGTTAATAGAAATAGAAGAATTTGACGAAGATAAGGTAATCGAAATAATAGAAATTATTAAAGCTCAGTACGAGGAAGAATAGGCGTTAAGGAATAAATATGGTTGAAGTTAAATCTAAAAAAATCAGAATATATAAACTTGCTTCTGAATATAATCTTTCGGCTGATAGTATAGTAGAGTTTTTATCGGGCGAAGGATTTAAAGTTAAAACGCATATGTCCAATCTTAACGAAGAAATGATTTCTGCAGTACAGGAACATTTTAAAAAGGATATTGAAAAAACTCAAAAGCATTATCAAAAATTAGCCGAATTCAAAAAAATAAGAGAAGATAAAGCAAGGAAAGATGAAGAAGTTGTTGAAGACGAAGCAAAAGACGAAAAGAAAGAAACTGAAGAAGTTAATGTTTCCGATGTTCCAATAGCAAAAGTACAGATTGTAGCTGTGAAAACAAAAGTTGAAAAAAAGAAAGTTAAAGCAGAAGAGGGTAAAACCGAAGTTAAAGAAAAGGAAGAATCGGAAGAAAAACCTGATAAAATGAAAGTTAAACATCGCGGATTAAAAGTTGTTGGCAAAATGGATCTTGCAGAAAGTAGGAGAGAAGAAGAAAAAAGTGTTCCGGAAACAAAAAATGCCGAAACTAAAGAAGTTAAAAAGAAAAAACGTAGAAGAAAATCGAAGAAAAAAGCCGGTGAAGCTGTTGTTGATGAAACTCCTGCAGCGCGTAAAAGAAAAAAAGTAAAGAAGTTTGAGATTGATCAGCGCGACGTTAAAGAAGCGATCAGAAAAACTATGCTTAGTATGGAAGACTCATCAGCTTCGGGCAGAGCGAGTGCAAGAAAAAGAAAACGTAAAGAGCGTGAAGAAAAGGAAGAGGAAATAATAGAGCAAAAATCCCTCGAGAAAAATTTACTTAAAGTAAATGAATACATTGCTGTTAACGAACTCGCTAATTTAATGAATGTTCCGGTAGGCGATGTTATTTCCAAATGCATTGAACTCGGATTGATGGTATCTATCAACCAACGATTGGATTTGGAAACAATTACACTCGTTGCCGATGAATTTGATTTTGAAATTGAACTTCAGGAAGAATATACTGCAGAAGCACTTGAAGACGTTGAAGACCCGCCGGAAACATTAAAGCGCCGTCCGCCGGTAGTAACAATTATGGGTCATGTCGATCACGGAAAAACTTCGTTGCTGGATTATGTAAGAAAAGAAAATGTTGTAGCTGGTGAATCGGGCGGAATCACACAGCACATTGGTGCATATCAAGTTGATGTTGGAGGCGGCAAACAAATTACCTTTTTAGATACACCTGGACATGAAGCATTTACTGCAATGCGCGCAAGAGGTGCACAACTCACAGATATTGTAGTGTTAATTGTGGCTGCCGATGATGCAGTTATGCCGCAAACCGTTGAAGCGATTAATCACTCGCTTGCCGCAAACGTTCCAATTGTAATAGCAATTAATAAAATAGATAAACCTGGCGCTAACATAGAAAAGATAAAACAGCAGTTGGCTGATCGAAATATTCTCGTTGAGGACTGGGGAGGAAAATATCAGTGTGTGGAAATATCTGCTAAAACAGGTTTAAATATAGAACAACTGCTTGAGACAATTTTGCTCGAAGCAGAGATGCTCGATTTAAAAGCAAATCCTGATCGCAAAATACGCGGAGTTGTTATTGAATCAGAACTGGATAAAGGCAAAGGTATAACGGGTACTATATTAGTTCAGAAAGGAACTCTTAAAATTGGCGACCCGTTTATCGCAGGTATTTATCAGGGCAAAGTAAGAGCAATGTTTGATGAAAGAGGGCGTAAGGTGAATAATGCTACTCCCTCAACTCCCGTATTAGTGTTGGGCTTTGAAGGTGTTCCACAAGCGGGCGACACTTATGTTGTTGTAGATTCGGAGAAAACAGCGCGTGATATTGGATTGAAAAGACAAAGATTAAAACGCGAGCAGGATCAAAAACAAGTTCATCATATTACCCTAGATGAGATTGCAAAACAAATTAGTATTGGCGGTGTAAAAGATCTGCCTCTTATTGTAAAGGGCGATGTGGATGGTTCGGTTGAAGCGTTATCGGATTCATTTATGAAACTCTCTACCGAAGAAGTTGTAATAAAGGTAATTCATAAAGGGGTAGGAGGTATTTCGGAAAGCGATGTACTTCTCGCAGCAGCATCGGGCGCCATTATAATCGGGTTCCACATAAGACCAAATCTGAACGCAAGGAAGCTTGCCGAAAAGGAAAATGTTGATATTAGGCTTTACAATGTTATTTACGATGCAATAGATGAAGTAAAGTCTGCATTAGAAGGATTATTATCACCTGTAATCTCTGAAGAAATAGTTGGGACACTTGAAGTAAGAGATATTTTTAAAGTTCCGAAATTCGGTACTGTTGCAGGTTGTTATGTGCTTGATGGGAAAATATCTCGAAACAATAAAATAAGATTGATAAGGGATGGAATTGTAATTAACGAAGGTGAAATTGGAAGTTTAAAAAGATTTAAAGAAGATGTGAAAGAAGTTGATGCCGGATACGAATGCGGATTGAATATCAATGGTTATAACGATGTTAAAGTTGGTGATGTGATTGAAGTATATAAGATCATCGAAACAAAAAAGAAACTTGTCTGATAATTAACACAGTTTCCAAAATCAGCAATATTTTCTGAATTAAAAAATGTCATCATATAGAACAGATAAAGTTGAAAGACTGATAAAAGAGGAAGTAAGCTCCATTTTTCTTCAGAAGCTTCAGAATCCCGATTTGGGGTTTTTAACGATTACCAACGTAAAAGTAAGTCCCGATCTGAAGCAGGCAAAAATTTACATTTCTGTATTTGAAAAAGAAAAACGTGAACTTGTTTTGGATAAAATTCAGTCAAGAATAGGATTCATTCGTGGAGAACTTGCACAAAGAATTAGAATAAAATTTACTCCGGAATTAAAGTTTTTTCTTGATGACACTCAAGACTACGTTGAGAAAATTGAAGGATTGATTGATAAGATACACAAAGAGGATGGTAACAAAACAAACGGATGATTTTGCTTCGTTGGATTTTTTAGCTGGTGAAACCCTTCTTATTGATAAGCCCCCGCAATGGACTTCATTCAAGGTCGTTCATACGATTAGAAAAGCAATTAATGTAAAACGCGTTGGTCATACAGGAACTCTTGATCCGCTTGCAACAGGCTTGCTGATTATTCTAACGGGCAGGAACACAAAGCAGATGATGAATTTTGAAGGACTCAGTAAAACATATACCGGAACTTTTCTGCTTGGTAAGTCTTCTCCTTCGATGGACACCGAAACCGAGGTGACGAATAAAGATTTACCTGAAAATTTGAATGATGAATTGATATTTAAAACACGGGATATGTTCCTGGGTGGTTTAGAGCAAATTCCTCCAATGTACTCGGCGTTAAAAGTGAATGGTAAAAAATTGTATGATCTTGCACGGAAAGGAAAAGAAGTTGAAAGAAAACCGAGGAAAGTACATATTTACCGTTTTGAAATTACACGGATAAACATTCCGGAAGTACATTTTGATATCAAATGTTCGAAAGGTACTTACATTAGAGTTATTGCAAATGATTTTGGTGAAAAGTTAGGGTGTGGTGCTGTTTTAAGCAGGCTAATAAGAACCGAAATTGGAGATATTAGTGTAGAAGATGCTCTAAGTGTGGAAGAATTTGTGCAGAAAATTATATAATAGGAAAATATTGAACCATAACGTAACCAATTAATTGTGTTTATTTTTCCTTTAATTATGGATATATTTGTAAGATTGTTTACAAATAAGGAAGTATGCGAATTTATCAAGATTTATCAGAAGTTTCGCACAATAAAAACAGTGTTGTAACGCTTGGGACTTTTGATGGAGTTCATTTAGGACATAGAAAGATAATTGATGAAGTTGTGAAAAAAGCAGCTCTTTTAGGAGGAAGAAGTTTCTTAATCACTTTTTACCCTCACCCCAGAAAAATTATTTCCCGGGAGAATAAAATTGAGCTTCTAAGTACTCCTTCCGAAAAAGTAAAAATGATTGAATCGTTTGGGATTGAGAATATGTTAATCATCAAATTTACTAAAGAGTTTTCTCAATTAGATCCGGATAAGTTCCTTGAAAAATATATTGTCGATGGTATTGGTGCACGAGAGGTTGTAATTGGCTACGATCATCATTTTGGCAAAGGAAGAGGCGGAGATATCAACTCTCTGAAAAAAAAAGGTTATAATTCTGGATTTGAAGTTACAGTTATCCCCGCTTGTAATATTGATGGCGTTGCAATCAGCAGCTCAAATATTCGAAAGGCAATTTCCGAAGGTGATATAAAACGTGCTAATAAATTTATCGGAAGATTTTATTCCTTTGGCGGCAAGGTTATCCGCGGCGATAAAAGAGGCAGAGAACTTGGATTCCCAACGGCAAACTTGGATGTTGAAAATAATGATAAACTTCTGCCCGCAATCGGAATTTATGCTGTGGAATTCATTGTAAAAGAAAAGAAACATTTTGGTCTGCTCAGCGTGGGTAAAAGACCAACCTTTTATGCTTCGGGAGATATAGTGCCTGAAGTGTACATATATGATTTTGATGAGAACATTTACGATGAATTTGTTACTGTAAATGTTGTGGAAAGAATAAGAGGCGAAGAAAAGTTTTCATCTGCCGATGAGTTGGTTAAACAAATGAACAACGATAAAAAAATAGGAATTGAAATTTTAAAAAAGTTAAATAATTAATTCCGGTTTGTTCTGGAATTATATCGTACAACTAAATTAAGGATAAATTAAATGACAAAAGAGGAAAAACTTGAGGTAATCAAGAAGTATGGAACTAATGAAAATGACTCCGGAAAATCTGAAGTTCAGGTTGCATTGCTCACAAAAAGAATTAATGATCTCACATCGCATTTTAATGTGCATAAAAAAGATCATCATTCCAGAAGAGGATTGATGATGATGGTTGGTAAGAGAAGAAGATTACTTGACTATCTTGTCGATAAAGATATTGAAAGATACAGAACGATAATTAAAGAATTGAATATTAGAAAGTAAAGGTATTATAAATGTTAGTACAAAAAGAAGTTGAAATTGGGGGGAAAAAATTATCCATTGAGACCGGAAGGTATGCAAAACAAGCAAACGGCTCGGTAATGGTTCGTTATGGAGACACTATGGTTTTGGTTACAGCTGTAGCTGCAACAGAAGCAAAAGAAGATCAGGGTTTCTTTCCGCTTCAGGTTGAATATAGAGAAAAAACATCCGCTGCCGGTAAATTCCCCGGTGGATTTATAAAAAGAGAAGGAAGACCTTCGGAAAAAGAAATACTTAGTTCACGATTGATTGACAGACCGATCCGCCCGCTCTTCCCAAAAGATTTTAAAAACGAAACTCAGATCATAGCATCTGTTCTTTCATTTGATGGAGAGAATGATTCGGATGTGTTGGGTGCAATTGGTGCATCGGCAGCATTAACAATTTCCGACATTCCGTTTGATGGTCCTATTGCACAGATTCGTATTGGCAGAGTTGATGGTGAATATGTTGTTAACCCAACTGGAAGCCAGTTGAAAGTTGCTGACCTAGAATTGGTTGTTGCCGGAACAGCAGATTCAATTACAATGGTTGAGGGTGAAGCAAGCGAAGTTAAAGAAGAAGATTTGCTGGGGGCATTGAAATTTGCGCAGAGTGAGTTAAAAAAAATTGTTGATCTTCAAAATGAATTAAGAGAAGCAGTTGGTAAAACAAAATGGGAAGTTCCGACGAACGAAATTGATGAAGCTTTAAAGAATGATGTTTATTCTTTAGCTGAAGAAAAACAGAAAAAAGTTGTTTGGTCTGCTTTGACAAAAGATGGAAGATCGGCGGCTAATAATGAAATATTAGAAGAAGTAAAGACTGCTCTTGAAGAAAAATATACCGAGCAGGAAAAAGTTATTTGCGAAGTTATGCATGATATGGAAAAAGATATGATGCGCGATCGGATACTATCTGAAGGTATAAGATTGGATGGGCGGGATACGAAACAAGTAAGACCAATTAGTATTGAACTTGGTATACTTCCAAGAACGCATGGCTCGGCTTTATTTACACGTGGTGAAACACAAAGTCTTACAACTGTTACTCTTGGGACTAAAAGCGATGAACAGATAGTCGATGGTTTATTCGAGGAGTACAGAAAGAAGTTTATGCTCAATTATAACTTTCCGCCTTTCAGTGTAGGAGAGGTCGGTAGAATGTTTGGCGTTAGCAGAAGAGAAATTGGTCATGGTAATCTTGCCGAGAGAGCATTAAAAATGGTTTTCCCCGAGGAATCAGCTTTCCCTTACACAGTACGTGTCATCTCAGATATTCTTGAATCAAACGGTTCCTCTTCAATGGCAACTGTTTGTGCCGGTTCGCTTGCAATGATGGCTGCAGGAGTACCAATTAAAAAAGCTGTTTCAGGTATTGCAATGGGATTAGTAAAAGACGGTGATAAATATGCTGTTCTCTCGGACATTCTTGGTAATGAAGATCATCTAGGCGATATGGATTTTAAAGTTGCCGGAACCGAAGAAGGAATAACTGCATTCCAGATGGATATTAAAATTCAAGGTATATCGTTTGAAATTATAGAAAAAGCTCTTCATCAGGCAAAAGAAGGAAGATTGTATATACTTGGTATAATGAATGAGGCAATTCAAAAACCAAGTGAACAACTTTCTCCTTACGCTCCAAGGTTAATAACAATGAAAGTTGAAATCGACCAGATTGGTCTTGTTATTGGTCCGGGAGGCAAAACCATTCAGGGTCTTCAAAGACTTTATGGTGTGGATATAAACATTGATGATGACGGCACGATTAACATAGCATCGCCTAATAGCGAGGATGCAAATAAGTGTAAAGAATACATCAAAAAACTTACCGCCACTCCCGAAGTAGGTGAAGTGTATGATGGTGTTGTAACAAAAATAATGGACTTCGGTGCTTTCGTTGAAATTATTCCGGGCAAGGACGGACTTTTACATATTTCTCAGATTGACAATAAAAGAGTTGAAAAAGTATCGGATTACTTTAAAGTTGGGGATAAGGTTACTGTTAAACTGATAAAAATTGAAAACGGTAAATTTTCATTAAGCCGTAAAGAGCTTTTAAAAGAAGAATCAAAAAAAGAAGAGAATAAAGAGGTGGTTTAACAAACTCCCTTATTCTTTTAAATAAATATTTTTCATATAATGTAAAAATTTTCATAAAAAGGATTTTTACAACAAATAACACATAGCTTGTATTTATGATTGAAGTAAACAACATAAATTTTATAATTACATTCTTTCTTTCATCATATATTTTGGTGAAAATTGGAGGCGATATGAATGCGGGCTATCGAGATTTACAAGAATTTACAATGAAACATTTAATTTCATTAGAAGAGTTTTTATTCAATGGTAAAAGAAATTATAATCAATTCCACTTCTACGCAAACACGCGTTGCTATTACGGAAGATGGAAATTTAGTAGACTTCTTTGTCGACTATCCTGAAAACCGCAGGATGGTGGGGGATATATATCTTGGCAGAGTTGCCCGGGTTCTTCCCGGCATAAGAGCTGCATTTATAGATATCGGTATGAAACACGATGCCTTCCTTCATTTTTCGGATATCGGGGACAGAACTCATCAGTTGCAGGAAATGCTTGGTGAGGATATACCTGTGGTGGTGGATGAAGAACAATCAAACCGTAACGGAAAAACCGATCAATCCTCTGGAAGAAATGGAGGATACACAGTACCCAAACTGCGAAAAGGTCAGGAAATAATAATTCAAATAACAAAAGAACCTGTAAACAACAAAGGTGTTCGCGTTACTTCTTCGGTTTCGCTTCCCGGCAGGTTTTGTGTTTTGCTTCCCTATGATAATAAAATCGGGGTTTCTAAAAAGATAACTGATTTTAAAGAAAGAAGAAGATTACGTTACATCGCAAGAAGTATTCTGCCGGAAAACTATGGTTTGATTATTCGAACCGTAGCAAAACATCAATCAGAACAAGCATTAAAAGATGATCTTCAAGCACTGATAAAAAATTGGCATGACATTGAAGAAGCTGCAAAATCAGAAAATCCTCCTTTCCTTTTACACCAGGATCTAAACACAACTTCAAGTGTAATCAGAGATTTGTTCAACTCTGAAGTATCAAAAATATTTATCGATTCTAAAAAACTTCACCGGGAAATAAAAAATTATGTAAACCTTGTTCAACCGGCAGTAGCCGATAAGATTGAACAGTATAAATCTAATGCCGGAATTTTTGATGACTTTAACATTGAGCAGCAAATAAGTTCGCTTATGGGTAGAAAAGTTCCTCTTCCGAACGGCGGTTACCTGGTTATTGAACATACAGAAGCAATGGTTGTAATTGATGTAAACAGCGGCAGATATGCAAAGAGTAAAGAGCAAGAACTTAATTCGTTGAAGACCGATCTTGAAGCTGCAAGGGAGATTGTTCGGCAAATGCGCCTTCGCGATATCGGCGGAATTATAGTTGTTGATTTTATTGATCTTGAAGAGGAAAAAAATCGTAAAAAAATATTTGATGAGCTTAGAAAAGAATTCAGAAAAGACCGTGCAAAAGTTTCAATTCTACCAATGTCCGATTTTGGTTTGGTGCAGATTACACGGCAAAGAATCAGACAAAACATAATGCAAACGATGAAAGATGTATGCCCTGTTTGTATGGGAACTGGTTTGGTAACGAAAGAATCGCACTTAATATATGATATTGAAATGTGGCTTAAGAAATTTAAAAAACAATCTAAAGAAAGAAGCTTAATTATTAAGTGTCATCCTTCGGTTGCTGCAAAAATGCGCGAAGGAAAAGTTAAGTCGCTTATTAAATTTCAACTAAAGTATTTTATGCGTCTTAAATTAGCTGAAGATGATAAAATTCTTCCGGGCAGATTTAAATTCTTTTCAGCGAAAACAGGTGAAGAGTTAACAAAATTAGTTGATTAGTTTTCAATAATAAATTATTACATTTTATAACTTTAACTTTTGGAGATACACAATGAAATTTTTTATCGATACGGCAAACATTAATGAAGTAAGGGAAGCAGCTTCTTTGGGGATTTTAGACGGTGTTACAACAAACCCCTCACTTGTTTATAAAGAAGGAAAAGATTTTCGAAAACTTTTAGATGAAATACTGAAAATTGTTGACGGACCTGTAAGTGCCGAAGTAATTGCAACCGATTATGAAGGGATTTTAAAAGAAGCGAGGGAATATGCCACCATTCATAAAAATATTGTTGTAAAAGTTCCTTTAATTAAAGAGGGGTTAAAAGCAGTTAAAACTCTTTCCGATGAGAATATAAACACAAATGTAACTCTTTGTTTTTCCCCAACACAGGCATTGTTAGCGGCAAAAGCTGGCGCTACTTATATTAGTCCTTTTATTGGCAGGTTAGATGATACTAGTACAAACGGTATGGAACTGATTGAACAGATTGTGCAGATTTATAGAAATTACGGTTACGAAACGCAGGTTCTGGTTGCAAGTGTTAGGCATCCGCTTCATCTTGTTGAAGCTGCTTTAATAGGAGCCGATATTTGTACTATGCCGTTTAGTGTGATTGATAAATTGTTCAATCATCCGTTGACAGATATAGGATTGAGAAAATTTCTTGCTGATTGGGATAAAATTCCATCAAAAGAATAAAAATAATAATTATTAATAGAAAAAAAACAACAGATGAAACAAACCAGGTTTAATAAAATTCACCACACTCTTGGTGCAAAGATGGTTGAGTTTGCAGGATATGAAATGCCTGTTCAATATTCATCTATTATTTCAGAGCACAAAGCAGTAAGAAATTCTGTCGGTGTTTTCGATGTATCGCATATGGGTGAAATTTTTATTTCGGGTGAAAAGGCGTTAAATTTTGTGCAGCTTATTACGGTAAACGATGCTTCCAAACTTAACCCCGGCAAGGTGCAGTATTCTGCAATGTGTTACGCCGATGGCGGAATAGTTGATGACCTTTTGGTGTATAAAATTGCAGATGATAATTTTATGCTTGTCGTAAATGCTGCCAATATCGAAAAAGATTTTAACTGGATGGTTGAAAATAATGAGTATTCTGTTGAGATTAAAAACAGAAGTGATGTTTACTCATTATTGGCAGTGCAAGGTCCAAATTCAAAAAATGTAATTCAAAATTTTTTAGATGATGAACTCAATCTTGAGTTTTATAATTTTACACAAACCAGGTTAGCAAATATAGATATGATTATTTCCCGAACCGGTTACACTGGCGAGTTAGGATACGAGTTATATTTTACCGGAGATGAAACGGATGCTGAAAAAGTTTGGAATAAAATATTTGAAGCCGGAAGGGAATACGATATTAAGCCGGCAGGTTTGGCAGCACGCGATTCGTTAAGACTGGAAATGGGGTTCTGTCTATATGGAAACGATATTGACCAAACAACAAACCCAATTGAAGCCGGTCTAGGATGGATAACTAAATTGAAAAAGGATAAATTTATAGGTCAGGATGCGATTAAAAAAGTTAAAGAAGAGGGAATTAAAAAAGGACTTGCTGCAATGGTTTCCGGCGAGAGGATATTCCCCCGCAAAGGTTACGATATTTTTTCTGATGGAAAGAAAATTGGAACTTTAACAAGCGGTACAGTAAGCCCCGTATTAGAGAAACCAATTGCACTTGGATACATTGATGCCGAATATAAATCGGTTGGTACAAAAGTAAATATTGTAATTCGTAATAAGGAAGTACCTGCCGAAATAGTAAAGCTTCCTTTTATAGAAAAATAAATAATGACAAACAGATGAAAAACTCATGTTTGCTTCAAACACACAAGGGAATGATTATGATTGTGAAAATGAAATATGTATGGGTGCATGGTTGGATGAGTGCATGAGGAATGGTTCAAAAAGATTATCAAAATCTATCCATTCGACAGCTTCTGGATTCATTACATACAATCTCAGTCAAACGCCGGGCAGGCATACAGTCATGCATTCATACGCAACCAGGGTGGAGATTGGAAATATAAGCATATGAAAGTTAATGTTCTCTTTTCTCCGGTTAATGCAGATGAACTATATTTTGCTAATAAAACCACAGTTGTTATTGATGTACTTCGGGCCTCTTCTACAATTATAAATGCTCTTTCAAATGGAGCTAAAGAAGTAATTCCCGTTGCTACAGTGGAGTTTGCCGTAAAAGTTTCTGGCGGAATGTTTGGTGGACAAACTCTTCTCGGTGGTGAAAGAAACACAAAAAAAATTGAGGGATTTGCAATCGGCAATTCACCAACAGAATATTCCAAAGAGGTTGTTAAAGATAAATTCATTGTTTTTTTCTCAACCAACGGATCAAAGGCAATTGTAAAAGCTAAATTTTCGGAAAATTTATTAGTATGTTCTTTCAATAATTTATCAGCAGTTGCAAAGCATCTTATTAAGTTAAAAAACGATGTTGAAATTTTATGTGCGGGCACTAACAATCATTTTTCTTTGGAAGACTCAGTTTGTGCGGGCAAATTGATTGAAGAGATGAATAAGAAAAAGAAGCATATTGAAGTATCTGATTCATCAGCTGCAGCTTTTACACTGTATGAGAGATTCGGTAATGATATTTTAGAAATGTTAAAGAATACCGAACATGGTAAAAAACTTCTTGAAAACGGGTTTGATAAAGACCTGGAATTTTGCAGCAAATTAAATATAAATTCTGTATTACCATACTTCGACGGAATTAAGTTAAAATCACTTGATTTGAAGAAACCTAAAATGCGTTCTTGATTAATTATAGAACGAGAATAAAATGGCTGCTAAAAAAAAAAGAAATAATAAATTAAAGAAGAATAACAAAGAAAACTATTTCAGTTTTTCATCTGATAAAACAAAAAAAATACTTGGTATCATTCTTATCTTATTTTCAATTTTTCTCTTGTTCAGCATTATCTCGTACGATAGAAGGGATGAAGCTAATTTAACAGGATTTTTTTCAACAAGTGAGCATGGTGCCGATGTACACAACTGGGCGGGAATCTTCGGCGCATATATTTCAAACTTTTTTATAAAATCAACCATTGGATATTTCTCCATTGTCTTTCCTTTTCTCTTTTTTACCTTTGGTATTTCGTCCTTTAAAAGAATAACAACTCGAATTTTAATTCACAGTTCAAATTTTCTTCTTTTAAGCGGGATAATAATCGCATCCTTTTTTGGTGTATTCAGAATGTATTATAACGTTTTCACAGGGAGCTACGAACTTTCGGGTTTAGTTGGTGATTACCTCGGCGGATTATTGAGCAATCTGTTTGGAGGAGTTATTAGCGTCTTACTTTTAATTACTTCTATGATTGCATTGCTGATATTTGCCTTCGATATAAAAATTGAAAAAATATTTTTATACATTAAAAACCTGTTTCAATCCTTACGATCAAAAGAAAAAATAAAATCTTCAACTGAGAATATTGAAGAAGATGACACTAACTTAATAAAAATTAAAAAGCTTCGTTCTGATAAGAAGAAAAAGAAAGAAGAAAATGAAACTCAAATAACTGCCGAAGATTTAATGACTGAAGAAGAAGTGAAGACGAATATCAGGATCATTCGTAAAGATGATCAACCACCGCTGCCCGTTCATAACAAACTGCTTGAAGATCAAAGGAAAAAAGTTGATTTGGAAAAAACTGGAGAAATTCATAAAAAAGATATTGACCGCACAGAAGGGGAGAAACTTCCTGATCCGTGGGAAGAAAACATTAATTATAAAATGGTGGGATTAGATCTGCTTGACGCTGTCCCCGAAGAAAATTTTCAAGTTGCAGAAGAGGAGTTAAAAAGAAATGCCGAACTGCTGAAAGAAAAACTAAAACTTTTTGATATTGACATTAAGGATATTTCTGTAACTCCCGGTCCTGTTGTTACATTATATGAAATTGTACCTGCACCGGGCGTAAAGATTAGCAAGATAGTTGCACTAGAGAATGATATTGCGCTTGCATTGGCTGCAAGAGGAATAAGAATAATAGCACCAATACCTGGCAAAGGTGCAATTGGTGTTGAAATACCAAATAGAAATGCAACGCTTGTTACAGCAAGATCAGTTTTAGGTAAAATATATGAGTCCAAAGCCGAGCTGCCGTTAGCACTAGGTAAAACTATAGATGGAAATGTCTTCATAACTGATCTTTCTCAAATGCCGCATTTATTGATTGCCGGTTCAACAGGTTCAGGCAAGAGTGTCGGTATCAACATGATCATAAGCAGTTTGCTTTTTACTAAACATCCATCAGAGGTCAAGTTTATTCTTGTTGATCCGAAAAAAATTGAATTGTCCTTTTACAATAAATTAAGAAGGCATTACCTGGCAGTTTCACCCGATCTTGATGAGGAGATAATAACCATTCCTCAAAATGCAGTGCTCATGCTTAAATCGATTGAGAACGAAATGGAAAAGCGTTATGATAAACTAGCAAAAGCCGGTGTGAGGAATATTGTAGATTATAATAAAAAAGTATCCGATCCTAAAACAAAACCACACAATACAGAATCAATTAAACATCACCATCTGCCGTATTTAGTTGTCATAATAGATGAGCTTGCCGACTTAATGATAACTGCAGGTAAAGAAGTTGAAGAGCCAATAACACGGCTTGCTCAGCTTGCACGAGCGGTTGGGATACATCTTGTTCTTGCAACTCAACGTCCATCGGTTAATGTTATAACCGGTGTTATAAAAGCAAATTTCAGTGCGAGAATTGCATACCAGGTTGCAACCAAAATCGATTCAAGAACCATACTCGATATGAACGGGGCGGAACAATTGCTTGGTAAGGGCGATATGTTGTTCCTGCCAACCGGTTCACCAAAGCCGTTTCGTATTCAAAACGCATTCATCTCTACTGATGAAGTTGAGAGAATTACAAACTTTATTTATCCACAGGATTCTTACTCGAAACCTTATTTTCTTCCTTCTATTTATGAAAAGAAAAGCTCTAGAGCCGGCGGGTTTACAGCAGATTTTGATCCGATGTTTGAAGAAGCCGCGCAGGTTATCGTTCGTCATCAACAGGGCTCGGTATCTTTACTTCAGCGAAAATTAAAGTTAGGATATTCCAGGGCTGCACGAATTGTCGATCAACTTGAGGAAGCCGGAATTGTTGGTCCAAATGACGGAAGTAAGGCAAGACATGTATTGATTGAAAATGAAATGCAGTTGGAAACATTATTAAGGACTCTGTAGTTAATATTAAAAACAAAAGATAATTAAAGTGAAAAATATAATTAGAATATTCATAGCGATAATTTTTATATTTGCCACCACAACGTTCTCACAAAACGATGCGGATAAAGTGCTGAATGATCTGCAAACAAAATTTGATACAATAAAAGACCTTTCTGTTGAATTTACACAATCGGGTAACGGGAAAAATAAATTGGCAGGTATGCTGTTTTTAAAAAGAGAAAATAAATTGAGAATAGAAACAAAAAATTTTATCATCGTTACTGATGGAACAACATCCTGGAATTATAACAAAAAAGAGAATAAAGTTATTATCAGTAATTATGATGAAAATGATCCCGGTGTTTTTTCAATAAAAGAACTTGTTTATGAATTACCTGCTGAGAGCGATATTGAGTTAAGTAATGAAAACGGACAAAATGTTTTAACGCTTACTCCAAATAGTTATAATTATAGTTTCGATAGTGCTAAACTCTGGATTAATGAAGATAATTTGATAAGTAAAGTAGTTCTAAATGATGCAGCAATAGGAATAGTTAAGGTAAAGTTTTCGAACTATCAGCTTAATCAAAATTTAAAAGATTCGGAATTTTCATTTACACCGCCCGAAGGAAGCAGAATTATTGACATCAGATAGAATAAAAAACTCTTCCATATTAAAAGCATTTTTAAGTTATGGGATATCGCTGTCATTAGCAGTTATTTTCCTCTACATTGCATTTCATGGCGTTAACATCAGCGAGGTGATGGACATTGTTTCCAACGCATCAGTTTTATGGATGGTTGTGTTTACGGTAACTCTTTTTCTTGGTCACTTAATTCGTGCTTTACGATGGAAGGTTATATTAAATTCAGTAAAACCAAATACTTCATTTAAACATCTTTTCAGTGCATTGATGGTTGGATACGGCGTTAATTGTGTAACACCAAAATTAGGAGAAATTACGCGTGCTGTACTGCTTGGCAAATGGGAAAACCTTTCTCGTTCCTCAATGTTCGGAACGGTTATAGTTGAACGAGTTATTGATATTATTTCTCTCGGATTGGCGGTGTTGGTTTCAGTATTTGTGTGGCGCGAAAACCTATACGATAGTTTTCCCTGGCTTGAAACCACATTGTATTTTGCAGGAATAATGATGTTAATAGTAATTTTAATGATTTATTTAACAGTAAAATACAAAGATAAATTCTACGGTTTTATCATCAGGTTGTTCAGTAAATTATCCGAAAAATTTGCAACAAAACTGGCATATATTTTTGAAATGTTAACCGAGGGATTCTCAAGTTTAAAAGGGATAAGAAATTATATTTATACAGTTTTACTAACTTTAGTTATCCTACTTGTTTATGCTCTAAGCTCATATATCGGATTTTTTATGTTCCAAGAATTAAAGCCGGTTACCTACGAGATGGGCTGGGTATTGATGAGTATTGCTGCAATTGGCGTTATTATACCCACACCCGGTGCAACCGGCTCATATCACACTCTTGCAAAATCCACTCTTGTTTTGCTCTTTGGATTTGGGGAAACCGTTAGTGCTGCCTATGCGTTTTTAACACATATCATCTCATACTTTTTATTTATCTTCACAGCTTTATTTGTTTATTTTGTTGTTATCAAACAAAAAAACAGGCTTATAAAAGTAGTAGAAACAAAACTGGATGATTTATGAAAAAACATTTATTTGTTACAATTATTTTATTATCAAACACTCTTACCTTTGCACAAGTTGAGTTAAAAGGTACGATGGGAATTTACTTCACAAGTATTCCATCAATGCAGGATTATATCAATCAGAGTGGATTAGCTTCAAATAATCAGCTCAGTAGTTTTGTTTCTTCGGTTATGTTTGCCGGGGAAGCCGGAATTTTTATCAGCCCCAATTTTGAAACATCTTTAGAACTGGCTTATCAGCTTTATTCATATACAAATGGAAGCCCCGGTGGGCAATACGACCTAACTTTCTCTAACTTAATGCCTACAGTTTTTGCTTACTATGTATTAGTGGGCACAGGGTACAATTTTAAATTTGGCGGGGGGCTCGGTCCAAGATTTGTAAATGTTGATGAATCACTACCGGCTTCCGGATTTACAACAACTTATAATTCTGTGGGTTATGGTATTGTTGGAAGAATTGAAGGTAACACTCTTTTAGGAAGCAGCATATACGCAAACATAGGTGCAGATATTAGTTATGATGTAAATGGTGAACCTGAAAATAACGGAAATCCTTTGCATAACAACCTTCAAAATGAAAATGTAAACTTTGATGCTTTCTCGGTTGGTGTAAGACTGGGTATAACTTACATCATCGGGGGGAGTAATTGAGCATACTTGAATCAATTATTCTGGGAATAGTACAGGGATTATCCGAGTTCCTCCCGATCAGCAGTTCGGCACATTTAACTTTAGCCGGAAAATTAATGAATGTTGTTCCAAAAGATCATCCTGAATTTTGGACGGCGTTCGTGGCGGTTATTCAATTGGGCACCTTAATTTCAATATTAATTTATTTTAGCAAGGACATCATTAATATAACAAACGATTTTTTCAGGGATAACATTAAGTTGAAATTAAAATATCGAGAGCAAAGTCTTTATTCCAGATTAGGTTGGATGATAGCAATAGGTACCATTCCTATAGTTATTATCGGTTTAGGATTTAAAGATATTATTGAAGGTTCTCTAACAAAAAATTTATATGTAATTTCATTAAGCTTAATTATATTTGCAATTATTTTAGCGATTTCAGAACGAGTAGCTGAACACAAAAGAGATATTAAAGATTTAACAATTAAAGATTCGCTCATCATAGGCATTGCACAATCTTTTGCACTCATTCCCGGCGCCTCCCGCTCAGGTACAACAATTACCGGTGGATTATTTGTTGGGTTAAAACGTTCCGATGCAGCACGCTTCTCTTTTTTATTAAGTATTCCCGCAGTGTTTGCAAGCGGTTTATTAGAGCTTTATAGTGCGTTAAAATATATTGATGCTTCCATGATGCTCAACTTTGCGGCGGCAACTGTAGCATCTGCTGTAAGTGGTTATATCGCAATAGATTTTCTTATAAAATACCTAAAAAAACATTCAACGTATATTTTTATTTTTTATAGAATTGTTTTGGGTATTTTAATTATAGTTTTATTATTAACAAACACTTTCAAACCATAAGGAGACAACATGAAAAAAAATATTTTCACCCTGTTTTTAGTTATGCTTTCATTTGGGATTATATTCGCATACGGGAAACTAAATAATGTTAATTCCAATATTTCAGATAAAGGGAATTTTTTTATGAGTGATTCAATAACGGTAGCGATCATCAAAACAAATATGGGCACAATTGAAATAGAACTTTTTGCAGACAAAACACCAAAGACTGTTGAAAACTTTGTTGGGCTTGCTAAAAAAGGATATTATAATGGAGTCATTTTTCATAGAGTAATCAAAGACTTTATGTTACAAGCTGGCGATCCCACAGGTACAGGTAGCGGCGGTGCAAGCTTTTGGGGCGGTAAGTTTGAAGATGAATTTGTTTCTGATTTAAATCACAATACGCCGGGAATACTCTCAATGGCTAATGCAGGACCTAACACAAACGGCAGCCAGTTTTTTATTACACTTGTTGCCACACCATGGTTAGATGGTAAACATACTGTGTTTGGAAAAGTAATTAACGGCATGGATGTAGTTTATGCAATTGGCAAAGTTAAAACAGAAGCGGGTGACAAACCAATTAATACAGTGGTCATGGAAGAAGTAACAATCGAAAAAAGAGCAGGTGCAAACACCGAAGACTAATTTTTATCTGACCATTAAGAAAATGATGAACAGATGAAACAACAGGAATTTTTCTCCTCCAGATGGGCGCTTATAATTGCTACCATTGGTATAGCGGTTGGCACAGGAAATATATGGCGTTTTTCTAGAATTGTTGCCCAAAACGGAGGAGGTTCCTTTCTTATTCCATGGGTAATTTTCCTGCTTATCTGGTCAGTCCCATTAATCATTGCGGAGTTTGCAATTGGTAAATCCACAAGAATGGGACCGGTTGGTGCGATGGCAAAAACCGCAGGGAGAAAATTTGGCTGGATGGGGGCATTCATTGTTTTCGTTTCAACTGCCATTATGTTTTATTATTCTGTTGTTACAGGATGGTGCCTGCGCTATTTTTTCTCTTCCGTTTCAGGTAATTTGTTTAAAGTTGATGATTACCATGTTTACTGGAATAACTTTGCAAATGGTTATGAACCGCTTCTCTTTCATTTCATTGCAATTTCGTTTGTTGCTTTTGTTGTGCTAAGAGGTGTTACAAAAGGTATTGAAACAGTAACTAAGTTTTTAGTTCCTTCTTTGTTAATAATCTTATTTATTCTTTTTGTTCGGGCAATCACTCTTCCCAATGCCATTGAAGGAATTAAATATTTTTTCACACCGGATATAAATGTTATCCTCGATCATAAAGTATGGCTGAACGCGCTAACACAAAATGCTTGGGATACAGGTGCAGGATGGGGATTGATTCTTGTTTATGCAGTTTATATGAAAAAGAAGGAGGACATCCCGCTTAATGCTGCACTCATTGGCTTTGGTAACAATGCGATTTCTATTATTGCGGGAATTACAATATTTTCAACGGTCTTTGCATTAAGTTCTGTAGATGCAATGACACAGGTATCACAATCAGGTCCGGCAAACACAGGACTAACGTTTATTTATTTACCGCTTCTTTTTAGCAAGATGACGGGAAATGATACAATCAATTTATTTTTTGCTTCTATCTTTTTCCTTGCGCTCTTTTTTGCTGCATTCACTTCTTTAATTTCAATGATAGAGCTTTCAACCCGGACAATGATTGATTTTGGATTGAAACGAAAACGTGCAGTAGGTATTATTGTTGTAATAGGATTTTTGTTAGGATTCCCTTCCGCACTCAATCTTAAAGTTTTAGCAAACCAGGATTGGGTTTGGGGTGTTGGTTTGATCCTTAGCGGAGCGTTCATTGCATTTGCAGTAAAGCAGTATGGAATCGATAAATTCAGAACAGAATTAATTAATGGTTACGGAAGTGATATTAAAATTGGTAAGTGGTACAATTATATCATCGGCATATTAATTCCAATCCAGGTAGTTGTATTAATTTTATGGTGGCTGATTTCTTCAGTTTCGTGGGATCCTGAATGGTGGAATCCGTTACACGTTGAGAATGCAGGCACTGCAATTTTTCAGTGGGCAATTGTGCTTGTATTTTTTATAGTATTTAACAAATATATCGTTGCTAAAACATTAAATAATAATTTGGATTAGAGGTATAAGATGGAAATAAGCACAATTATAACGATGGTTTTAGTATTAGGAATTGTATGGGGAGGGCTGGCTTTTTTCCTGGTGCGTGCAATTAAATATGAAAAAGTGAAATTTAAAAATGGCAAAGAGTAAAGCACCTTCTATTCTCGATATAATCCCGGCTATTAATAAAGGACCCTTGCAGCCCGTTTATTATTTTTTTGGTGAAGATTATTATCTCCTTCAAAATGTTTTAGATATGATCAGCAAGGCAGTGTTACCGCTTATAACTTCAGATTTTGATAAAGAAACTTTTTACGGCGATAAAAAACCACTTGGTGAAGTGCTTGATTTTGCTAAAGCGTTTCCATTCGGTTCAGAAAAAAAATTAATTATCTTCAAGCAATTTGAAAAAGTAAAGGATAAAAAACCGCTGGTAGATTATGCAGCTTCTCCAGCTGATTTTACTGTTTTGGTTTTAATCCACAACGGGATCATTACAAACTTAAGTACTGAACCATACAAAACCCTAAGTAAAAATAACTTCATCTTTGAAGCGAAAGAGTTGAAGGGTAAAAACTTGCTTAAGTGGCTGATAAGGCATATTGAAGAAAAAGGCAAGATCATATCAGAGGAAAATGCACAGATGCTTGTTGATATTTCCGGTGAGAGTAGAAGTATGCTCGAAAACCAGATTGAAAAGATCATCACTTTTATGAGTGAAGACAAAGAAATTTCCTTTGATCAGATTCAATCGCTTTCAACCAGGTTAAAACAATTTTCAATTTTCGATCTTCAAAATGCAATCGGTAAAAAAGAAAAAGATAAAGCGATTGACATTGCCTTTAACCTTTTGGAAAACAGTGCTGAACCGGTTTTTATTGTTGCAATGCTTACGCGTTATTTTACTGGAGTTTCCCGTGTTAGTGAACTAACAAAGGAAAACATACCATTTCAGCAAGCGGCAAGGATCGTTGGCACTCATCCATATTATTATAAAGATTATCAGCAGGCAAGAAGACTATATTCTGATTCTGATCTTGCAGGAGTTTTCCGCGCATTACTTCATGCAGACCTTTCCATCAAAACAACCTCTGCAGATGGGAAAAATATTATCACTATTTTAATTTCGGAAATACTTTCCTGAATTCACTAAAAACAGTTCTCTATTTCACCTTTTTTAATTAATTTGTGTAGCAGAGGAAACAAAATTCAAGTATAATAGTATAAATATAGTTAATGGATAAAAATCTTAACGCTCTTTCGGATGAAGAACTGATTGCCGAGTTACAGCAAACGGGTAATGAAAGAGCATTTGAAATTCTTGTACAGCGTTACAAAAATCCGTTAACAAATTATGTGTTCCGTTTTCTCGGTGATTTTGATGCTTGTATGGATGTTGTCCAGGAAACAATGATTAAGTTTTACAGGTATAAAGATAATTACAGCAGTGTGGCAAAGTTTTCCACCTGGATTTACACTATCGCTGGCAACTTAGCCCGTACGGAATACAGAAGACGGAAACGCAGAAGTTTTTTATCAATAAACGATTACGGAGAAGATCACAAAGTATTCGATATTCCCGATGAAAGCTACCGCCCCGATGTGATGACCGACAGTGGAATTAAGGATGAATTAATTCAAAAGGCGTTGTTAAAAGTGAAAGAAGCTTTTAGAGAGGTTGTTATTTTAAGAGATATAGAGGGTATGAGTTATGAGGAAATTGCAGAAATAACCGGTTTGAACGAAGGTACGGTAAAATCGAGAATTAACCGCGGAAGAGCTAAATTACAGGAACTATTAAAGGATATTTATAAAGAATAGTTATTTAAATGATTGACGATGAAAAAAAATATGATGATCTAATCAAGACACTCAAAGGTCTTCAGCAGGTAAAAGCACCTCCAAATTTTGAAGCCGACCTAAAAAGAAGATTGAATGCGGAGAAGTATGCGAAGGAAGAAAAAAGAACAATCAAAAGATTTTTTGCCCCATCACGGTTAGTTCCTTCTTTTGCATTAGCCTCCGCCGCAATAGTTATATTCTTAATGGTCAGTGCAAATTCAGAAGAAGCAGATAACCCGTTTTTGATGGAACCGAGAGTACGCGAGGATATGATATTAATTTCCGACACAGACGATTTAAATATTCCTATAGACAATTTGAGCAAGAAAAGTGAAGTGATTGAAGAAAAAGTTATTGCGGATAAAAAAGATAAAGGGATGAGAAGAGAAAACTTCGTTGATGGAGGATCTTCGGATGAAAGTTTAATTGCAGGGAGAAACGAGTTAGCTTTTACAGAAACTACAATGATTCGCGAGATGGAAAGTGTCCCTACCGAAGATATTTCCGCAGAAGAATTTACCAAACCGGTTGCAACAGGGCTTGCAATAGAGAAATCAGGATTGAATTTCAGGCAGGTAAATCCAACACAAAAAGAGCAGGAAGTGATTTTGGAGCTAAAGAAAAAAATGCGAATTCTCAAGAAAAACGAAAAGTTGGAGTGAGAATTATCGATAAATCAGCCATTTTCTTTGTTTTTTATAAGTAGGATTTATATATTTATAGCTCTAAAATTTGAAAAATTGTAGGAAAGTTATTATGAAAAAAGGTATTCATCCTGAATACGGAGCAGTGGTTTTTCAGGATCCGTCTTGTGATTTTGCAATACTGTCTAAGTCAACTATTAAATCTAAAGACACAGTTAAATGGACTGATGGAAACACTTATCCTTTGGTTAAGCTGGAAATTTCCAGCGGTTCGCATCCGTTCTTTACAGGTAAGCAAAAACTTCTTGATACTGCAGGAAGAGTTGAGAAGTTTAACAGAAAATATAAAAAGAAAAAAGCAGGGGAAGAATAATTTTTTTTAACAGCTAGATTTTAAAGCCAGTTTACCTGGCTTTTTTTGTTTTAAACGGAAGCATTATCAAAAGTCCTTTGGGAAACCTTTGTGACTTCGAGTCTTAGTGGCAAAAAAAGATTCTTGAATGAAATTAAAATTTTCAATACTTAGAAGTCAGTAAAAATCATCAATAAATTATTCCTCAAGACGAATTCCCTTTTCCTAAATTAAATGCAGATAAAAAATTATACCGAATAATGTTCAAGATTCTTAGAGTAAAAAACGTTAAATTTCAATTTAAAATTTAAATGGGATAGATAGATGCAAATTTGCATTTTTGAAGACGAAAAACATTCTAACTTTTATCCGCTTTCTTATACAAGACCGGTTTACGAACTCGTTTGCGGAATAAACACATTGAGAGAAAAAATAATCAGAGATATTTCCGGTGTTAACGTTTCTCTTCATTGCAGAAAGTATCTTGAAGAGACACTTAAAAATCAATATCCTGATGTGAATATGAATATTATAAATGATAACTCCTGCTTATTTGTAAACGGCAGAGTGCTTGCTTCCGGATACCTTGCTGAAATAGTTTCAGAAGATTCCGAAGATTGTATATACAAAAGCGGTGATGAAATTGCCGCAGTAAAATTATCAAAAGAAAATCTAACTAAAATTAAAAACAACTTTACTGAAACTTTGAATTTTGAATCTTTCCCCGAATTACCGATGAAAAAAGTCGATGTGAAACTTTACAATTATTTGTGGGAAATGATTACAGATAACGGTTCGGAAATTGTTAAAGATGCAGAGGCATTATCAAAAGATAATTCTGCTTTTACTAACACGAAAGATTTTGAAGGTGTTAGCTTTATAAATGCTGAAAAGATATTCATCAAAAAAAATGTAACTATAAAACCCGGTGTAGTAATTGATGCCGCTAACGGTGCTGTTTATATAGATGATAATGTTTTTATTTATCCAAATGCTGTAGTTGAAGGACCTGTTTATATCGGAAAAGATTCAAAGATAAAAATTGGAGCGGCAATTTATGAAAATGTGAGCATCGGCAGCAATTGTAAAATAGGTGGCGAGGTTGAGGATGCAGTAATTCTCCCCTACTCTAATAAACAACATGCTGGCTTTATTGGTCATTCTTATCTTGGCAGTTGGGTAAACCTTGGTGCTGATACTAACTGCAGCGATCTTAAAAATAATTACAGCACAATCAAAGTAAAATTAAACGGCGAATCGATAGACACCGGCTCGCAGTTTTTAGGTGTGATCATTGGTGATCATTCTAAATCAGCAATTAACACAATGTTTAATACAGGCACAATAATAGGAATATCTTCAAATATTTTTGGCGCCGGTTTTCCCGAAAAACACATTCCTTCCTTCTCGTGGGGAGGAGCAGATGGGCTGACGACTTATGAGCTAAATAAAAGTATTCAAACAGCAAAGATAGTTTTTGGCAGGAGAAATAAAGAGTTTACGATTGAGGATGAAAAGTTATTAGAAACAGTTTTTAATCTAACGAAAGAAGAACGGGAATGAGTGAAGAAATAAAAGATAGTACTGAATTTAAATTAGAATACCATTCTGTGAAAAATCTTTATGAAGGCGTACGTGGTTTAGCAGTAAAAATATTGAATCGTGTTGAGAGAACAGATGCGTATTTAAACCGTTTGCTTGATAATGAAATGAAAAACACTGAATTGGAAGGTCCAGATAAAGCATTGTTGTTTGAAATTGTACATGGTGTTATCAGGTGGATGGGACGGCTTGATTGGATATTGAACGGGTTTTATAAAGGCACTTTCTCTAAAGCAATTCCAAACCTTAAAAATGGTTTAAGGGTTGCATTGTATCAAATATTATTTTTAGATAGAGTCCCTGATTATGCAGCTGTAAACGAAGCTGTGGAATTTGTAAAGAAACTTCAGGGGGTTAAACCCGCCGGATTAACAAATGCGGTTTTACGAAACATTATAAGAAATAAAGATGGTATCAGGTATCCAAATCCTGATGAAGATCTTATTGGATATCTAAGTGCCTATTATTCTCATCCATCCTGGATGGTAAAAAGATACGTGGAAAGATTTGGCAGAGTAGAAACAGAAGAACTCCTTAACGCAAATAATGAAAAACCATATCTCACTTTGCGACTAAATGCCATACGGTCTCAGCCCGATGAATTTAAGTCTTTACTTGATTCTGTACATTTACGGTATAACGTCGGAAGATATTTAGCTGAATTTTTTAAACTTCAAAATCTTACAAACATAACCGCCTGGGAATATTTTACAAGAGGGTATTTCAATATTCAGGATGAAAGCGCTGGTTTGGCTTGCCGGTTGTTAAGAGTTAGTGATGATATGAGAGTGCTTGATTTGTGTGCGGCTCCCGGAGGAAAGACTGCATACATAGCGGCACTAATGCACGATAAAGGAAAAATTGTTGCTATCGACAGGTATGACAGCCGGTTGAAAATATTAAGAAAAAATATGCAGCGGTTAGGATTGAAAAGCATTCATACAATTGAAACAGATGCGTTAGAATATAATGACGAACCGTTTGACAGAGTTCTTGCAGATGTTCCTTGCATGGGGTCAGGGACACTTTCGAAAAAGCCCGATATAAAATGGAAGAAAGATATTTTCGATTTAAGAGGATTAAACGACTTGCAGTATAATTTGTTATGTAAAGCAGGATCGTTGGTTAAACCGGGCGGAGTCGTTGTCTACAGCACCTGTTCGATTGAACCTGAAGAGAATTTTGAAATCGTGGAAAGATTCTTATCGGATAATAGTAATTTCAAATTAGAGAGTGCAAAAGGTAAATTCCCCGAAGATGTTTTAGATGAGCATGGATGCATCCAAACGTATCCACACAGGCATAAAATGGATGGTGCTTTCGCGGCTAAGTTAGTTAAAGTGGAATATTAACAGATAAAAAAAGAACAGTTAATTATGCTTAAAAAATTTACAGAAGAACTAAAGGAACAACGGGAAAAAGCCGGAATAACTTTACAAAATATGGCAGCTAAAACACGAATAGATATTAAGTTTTTAGAAGCACTTGAAGACGGCAACTTTAATTTTTTACCCGAGGTTTATGTAAAAGCTTTCATTAAACAATATGCAAAAGTTGTTGAGCTTGATGAAGAAGAAATCTTACAGAAATATATTCTGGCAAAAGAAGGCAAGGAAGAAGCGGTTGAAAAAGTAAAACAGGAAGATACCGGAGAAAAAAAAGAAGATACTGAAGAGCAAAAAACAAATTCTGACCTAGAATTCAATAAACCGGCTAAAATTTTTACTGATGATGGTACAAGCAAGAAAAGCATTGAAGATGATAAAAGGAAACAGAAACAACTAATTATTGGAGGTACAGTAATAGGTGTTATTCTGTTTATGTTGCTTGTGTTCTATATCTTCATTAATGGTAGTGATGACATTATTGTGGAGGAAAAACCGTACGAAGAAGTTTTGCAGGAAACTCCGAATCGTTACATTGAAGAAAAAAGCAATCAAATTACGGAAGAAACAATTACGCCTATTATTGAGGAACTAACGTTAACTATTACCAACATTGATTCCACAGATTCATCATGGGTATTGGTAATTGTGGATGATACAAGGGCAGAGGATTTCCTGCTTCTTCCTAAAATTTCAAAAACAATAAAAGCGAATAACAATTTTAAATTTACGCTCGGTAATTCAGGTGTTGTAACGCTGATATTAAATGGTGAGGTGGTTGATTTTGATGGAAGTCGTGGCACTGTTAGGTATTTTAAGCTTGATGTAAATGGGCTGGAAAGAATTTTTAACCCACCTCAATTAAGTAATGAATAGATGCCATCTGATATAAAAATAAAAATTGAATCCCTTCGCAAGAAGATAAGAAAACATGATTATAAATATTATGTTCTCGCAGAACCTGCTGTAAGTGATGAAGAATATGATATGCTTGTGAAGGAACTTGAAAAACTTGAGGCAGAACATCCCGATCTTATTACACCGGATTCACCAACACAAAGAGTTGGAAAAGACCTCACAAAAGATTTTAAACCTGTTCGCCATAAAGTACCCATGCTAAGTTTGGCAAATACTTATAGTGAAGAAGAGCTTTATGATTTTGACCGAAGGGTTAAAGATGCATTTCCGGAGAGTGAAAAAGTGGACTATATTGTTGAGTTCAAGATAGACGGGGCTTCGGTTAGTTTAAATTATGTTGATGGAATTCTTAAAACCGCAGCAACAAGAGGTGATGGTGTTGTTGGCGAGGAGATAACGAACAATGTAAGAACAATGAGAACAATTCCGCTCAAGTTAAATGAAGTTAAGTCCGGTCCGTATAAATTAAAAGATATTGAAGTTCGCGGTGAAATCTTCATGAACATAAAAGATTTTATAAATCTTAACAAGGAAAGAGAGAAAAGAGAAGAGAAGTTGTTTGCAAATCCGAGGAACTCTGCTGCAGGCACATTGAAAATGCAGGACCCAAAGGAAGTTGCTAAAAGACCGCTTAATAGTTTTGTTTATAGTCTAATAAGTATAGATGATGATTTAAAAAGTCATGAAGAAAATCTTGTGACACTAAATAAACTTGGTTTTAAAGTGAACGGTGAGTATAAAAAATGCAGTAGCATGGAAGAGGTAATAGAAACTTGTCATAATTTTGAATCAATGCGTGATGAATTAGAATACGAGATTGACGGAGCGGTTATAAAAGTGAATTCAATCGCGCAGCAGAATATATTGGGGAATATAGCCAAATCACCGCGTTGGGCAGCTGCATTTAAATTCAAAGCAAAGCAGGCATTTACAAACGTAAGTAAAATCGTTTGGCAAGTTGGTAGAACTGGCGCTGTTACTCCTGTAGCAGAGCTGGAACCTGTATTGCTTGCCGGCTCCACAATTAGCAGAGCAACGCTGCATAACTATGATGAGATTAAAAGAAAAGATATTCGTGAAGGAGACCGCGTAGTAATTGAAAAAGGCGGCGATGTGATTCCTAAAATTGTTTCAGTTGTGCTTAGTGAAAGAAAAAAAAAGAGCAAGCCTGTAAAGCCGCCTGCAAAATGTCCGGTTTGTAAATCACCTTTGTATAATCCTCCTGATGAAGTAGCTTACTATTGTGAAAACACAGAATGCCCTGCCCAGATAAAAGAAATAATAGAACACTTTGCTTCACGCACTGCAATGGATATTGAAGGATTAGGTGAAGCTCTTATTGATATTTTTGTAGATAAAGGTTTCTTAATAACTTATGCTGATGTTTATCATCTGAAAGAAAGAAGAGAGGATTTAATTTCAATAGATCGATTAGGCAAAAAGAGTGTTGATAATCTGTTGGATGCAATTGAGGAAAGTAAAATCAAACCTTTTGATAAAGTTTTATTTGCAATCGGAATAAGGTATGTGGGCGCAGGAGTCGCGCGTAAACTTGCCGACCATTTTAATTCGATTGATAGACTAATAAATGCTTCGGAAGAAGATTTGATTTCCGTTCCTGAAATCGGACCAAGCATTGCAAAAAGTATCACACAATTCTTCAAAAATAAAATTAATTTCAATATCATTAATAAATTAAAAGCAGCGGGATTAAAGTTTGAACTTAACCAAAGGGATTTCCCCCTGGTTAAAGAAAATTTCTTCACGGGTAAAACTTTTGTATTAACGGGAAAATTGAATGCCTTCACCAGAGAAGAAGCAGGTGAAAAGATAATAAGTTTAGGGGGTAAGGTTTCTGGCAGCATTAGTAAAAGCACTGATTACCTCATAGCTGGAGAAAAAGCCGGATCAAAGAAAAATAAAGCAAATGAGCTGGGAATAAATATTATGACCGAGGGTGAATTGGAAAAACAGTTAAATGAAATAGTCAACTGACAGATGAATATAATTAAACAAAAAGCAGCAAAAATATTAGTAAATCTAAAGCTTAAAAGGGGTGAATTTTATAACCAGTCGTTTTCTTCAGCATTTAAAAGTTCTAACTCATTTCTTGTTCTTATGCCTGCAGACAATAAAGATTTTCAATATGCCGTTAATATTTTAGATTATCTTGAAGAGTTAAAGAAAGATTTTTCTATACTTACATTCGATTATCGGGTAAGTCTTTTACCACTACGGTTTCGGGAGAGAGCACATGGGCACGGAATAAAAGATATAAATAAAATTGACCTGCCTTCAAGACGATTGATATCAAATTTAACAAAGAAAAAATATGATGCCTTGTTGGATCTAAACAGAAAAGAACAACTGTTTTATACTTATGTGTCAGGCATTATGAATGCTGCTGTGAGTATAGGTTTTACTAAGAGTTTTGCAGATAAAGCTTATAATATTCAAATTGCAAATAGTGAAACAAATTCCAAAATTTCTTATGAGAATTTATTAAATTGCCTTAAAATGTTATAGGATTTTTAGAATGGATTTCGAAATAAAACGAAAAAACAGTATTACCATTTTTAAGTTAAATGAAAAACGTCTCGACACTAACATTTCCGGTTTGTTAAAAGGAGAGTTTACGCTCTTGCTAAAAGTTGAAGGAGCCAATAAGTTTATTCTTGATTTAAGCGAAGTTGAAAGCTGCGATAGTTCCGGGTTGAGCGCAATACTTGTTGCAAACAGAATACTGAATGTTAATGAAGGACATATGAGATTAGCCGCTCCATCGGAAAAAGTTTATTCGTTAATACAAATTACCCAGCTTGATAGAGTGCTTCCTGTGTGCAATACTGTTGATGAGGCGGTTGAACAATTGCAGAAAATCGATTAGAACAAGCTCAATTTCTATTTAACCCGGATTACAATATTGTTCGTGTGAATGGGAACAAAAGCATCCACAATAATCAGGATGCTTTTTTTATATAGTTATAAACTCACTTTTCGCAAAAGAAGAATTATTCAGAGAGAATCTTTTTTATTTAAATGATTGATTATTAAACAAAATCCTTCCAGGATGTGGGGTTTAAATATAGAATTTTTTACGTTACAGCAGTCATAAATTTTATAGCATTAAAACGGAATATTTTTGGAAGCCCATACAATTGACTATATAATCATAATTACATTCCTTATAGGAATAGCTGTATTTGGTTCTTTATCGGGCGGGAAGCAAAAATCCGTTTCCGATTATTTTCTTGGATCAAGAAAAGTTTCGTGGTGGTCAGTATGTTTTGCAATTGTTGCCGCAGAAACAAGCACACTTACTTTTATTTCCATACCAGGATTGGCATATCTTACGAATCTCAATTTTTTACAGGTTACTTTTGGTTATCTGGTGGGCAGAATAATAGTTGCAAAACTTTTTCTTCCTGCATATTATAAGGGTGAATTGAAAACCGCTTACAGTTATTTGGAAAATCGTTTCGGAAGAAAAACACGAACTACTGCTTCCATTGTATTTATGTTTACTCGGATAGCCGCTGATGGTGTACGGCTGTTTGCAACTGCAATTCCTTTGTATCTAATATTAAAAATTGATCCTATGATAGCAATTATCCTTATAGCCATTGTGGCGTTAGTTTATACTTATACAGGCGGGTTAAAAGGTGTAATAAAAGTTGATGTGATTTTGATGTTTCTTTATATAGGGAGCGCGTTGCTTGCAGCAATTTATTTAATCAATCTTCTGCCGAATGGATGGACAACTGTTCTGCAAAAGGCAGCCGAAGGAGATAAATTATCTATTATTAATTTAGGATTTAAAAATGGGATCTCTGGTTTCTTCAGCAATCCTTATACTTTAATAGGTGGGATATTAGGCGGGGCGTTTCTTTCGATGGCATCTCACGGTACTGATCAATTAATTGTTCAGAGGTTATTTGCAACAAAGGATCTTAAGAGCGCCCAAAAAGCAATTATAGGAAGCGGAATTATTGTAATAGCTCAGTTTGCAATTTTTCTTGTTTTGGGAGTAATGCTCTATTCGTATTACGGTCCGATGGATGTTAAATCTGATGAAATATTTCCCCGGTTTATAATTGAAGTTCTTCCTCCTGGTATAACCGGAATTATAATTGCGGGATTATTTGCAGCAGCAATGTCAACACTTGCCGGCTCTATGAGTTCCCTATCGTCTTCTTCTATGATGGATATTTTCCTCCCTTTTTATGGAGAAAAGTTTGATGACAAACAGAAATTAAAAATTTCAAGAATGCTTACTGTGTTTTGGGCAGTTCTTTTAATTTTGTCCGCAATGATTTTCAAGGAGAGCTCGCGGGCAGTTGTCGAAATTGCATTAAGCATTGCCGCTTTTACTTACGGTGGTTTACTCGGTACTTTTTTACTCGGATTGTTATTTAATAAAGTAAAACAAAAAGATGCGCTTATTGCATTTGCTGCAGCTATTGTTGCAATGATTATTGTTATCTTATTTTCAAATATTGGGTGGACATGGTACACATTAGTTGGAGTGACTGTAACTATTTTTGCAGGCGTCTTTCTATCCCTGATTAAAATTAAGAAATAAATTATTTATCACAGAACTTTTTCATGTAATGATATGCCTCAAGGTATCCTTTATCGAAAGCAGTTTTTAAATCTTTACAACACCCGCTGATATCCCCGGTTATTTGCTTAGTCATTCCTCTTTCAAAATATGCAGATCCGTGATTGGGATTTAAAATTACAGCATTACTAAAATCATTTATTGCAATTT
This sequence comes from Bacteroidota bacterium, assembly GCA_022564295.1. GTDB lineage: Bacteria > Bacteroidota > Ignavibacteria > Ignavibacteriales > Ignavibacteriaceae > BMS3ABIN03. The sequence continues at coordinate 37,896 of JADFLR010000025.1, forward strand.
GGTAATTTTTTTCCCCATTTTCTAAAATGCCTTTATGGTAAAAAGCTTCGGGGTTGTTTTTTTCTATCGATATATAATGTGTAAAATCTAGTAATGCATTTTCGTTATCTTCAATTTTTAATCTTGCATAACCTCTTTGAAAGAATGCGTCAACGACTTTTATTTGACGAAGCATTGCATCTGTAAAATCATCTATTGCATCTCTGAATAAATTAAGTTTGCTCTTCGCTATTCCTCTGTAATAATATGTAATGCCTTCACTTGAATTAAGACGAATTGCCTCATTGAGATAAGGGATAGACTCCTCATATTTTTCTCCCTTAACTAATGCAACACCCTTGTTGTAATATTTAATACTTTTGTCTGTTACTTTTATTATAGTATCATCCTGGATATCCACGGTTGGCTGAAGAACATTAGTAGAATCTGAAGCAGGGTTTTTGGTAGCATTATCACCATCTTTTTTAATAAATTCTTCATTTTCCAAAATGGATTCAAGCTTTATACGGTCTTTATAATTAATTTTTTTATTACCTCGCTTTTTTAGTATTAGAACTACAAAAACGATTATTAGAACTATTCCCGCAATAATTAAAATATCCATGGTTTTTTTAAGAAATTAATAAATCGTTAATGATATTATTTTCATATATTATGCCAAGTAAAAATTTAATTCATTAACAAAAACTCGTTTAATAGCTACAAAATATTAAACATTTTTTGCCTGTGTTCATTTGTTTAGATTTGAAAGTCATAATTTACGCTCGGATTAAAAACTATTTACTCAATTCATTTAGAATTGGTAAATTATTACTCAAATTAGATGAATTTGTAATTTATTCATATAAAATTGATAAAACCAATCTTTTAAAGAATTTGGGTGCGGTATTAGATTAATCTAACAATGTCTGATAAAGAAAGATTAAAAAATATTAAAATTGTAGTATCCGATCTTGATGGAACTTTGCTCAAAAACGATGGTTCGGTTGGGGAAGAGACTAAAAAACTTATTCGTGAATTGCACAATTATGATGTGCTTTTTTCATTTGCTACAGGCAGACTCCATTCTGCTGTTACAGACATTGCAAAAGATCTGGAAATCAAAAATCCTATAATTTCGCTGGATGGGAGTGTTATCAAAGATTTTCCAAGCGGAGAAACGATTTTCGAATCCTTCTTGAAAATAAAATATGTTGAAAAAGCTGTAAAGTATGCAGATGATTATTTGTTGAATGTTGCACTCTGTCATGCGGATGCAATTTATTTTACCGAATTTAATACTGTAATTCCAAACCTGTTAAATAAGTTCGGCGCTAAGTATAAAGAAGTTTCTTCTTACGATAATCTGCTGGATAAGACTTTAGAGATTGTGCTTGCCGGCGATAATAAGGAATCAATTGAGTTTGTTAAAGATAAATTTACATTTCCATATGCCTTCGGTTGTAATGCTTCTTATTACCGCTCGCAAAGTAAGAGAGGATTGTATTATTTAGATATTAGAAGAGCAGGATCTTCTAAAGGAAAGGGATTGAAAAGATTGCTTAAATATTTACATATCAAGCCGCATCAATCTGTTGTAATGGGTGATTGGTATAACGATATAAGTATGTTTGAATCAGATGCAATAAAAGTAGCAGTGGCAAATTCAATTCCGGAATTAATTAGAAATGCTGATCACGTAACTGAAAGATCGAATAACAATGAAGGACCGGCAGAGTTTTTAGAGATGATTCTCAGGGCAAAAAAAGATTGATCAATGGCAATGTTATCTGAAAAATTAACACCCCGAAATTTATTTTATAAAATTGCAATAGGGTTTGTAACCGTAGCACTAATTGCTCTGATGTTTCCAAAGGGTGAATCAATTGAATCTGAAGTAACCGAAGGGGCTGTTTGGCTTAACGATGACCTGATTGCAGAATTCAGCTTTCCTATTATCAAGAGCGAAGAGATTTACAAAAGCGAGTTGAGAGCCGCTGAAAAAAAAGTCTATCCCATTTTTATTAGCAATTCTGGAATGGTAACGAAAAGCATTGATTCACTAAGAAGCCACAGCAATTTTCTTATTGAAGTTTTAGACTATTCAGCAAACAATGATTCGCTTGAATTACTAAATTCTACATTCCTAAGCACTTCTGCATTTATAATATTTCAGTCTATAAGATTGAAAGAGAGAAATCTGATTAAAAGCGGTGTATATAAACTTAGAAATTTATTTATTGCCTCAGGGTTTGTATTAAATAAGGTTTATAAAAAAGGTGTTCTCAATATCAACGACGGGGAGGAAACAAAAGACAGCATTGCGATAAGAATTGGTAATGTTGATGATATAGCCCCGATAGATAAATTTTTATTTTTTAACCGTGCACGGGAAAAAGTAGCCAGGGAAATAAAACGGTTTAACTATCCTGATGAGTTAGAAGAAGCTTTAACTGAATACACAGTACATTTTCTTTTCCCGAATCTTGTTTATAACGAAGAATTAACAAACGAAGAAATTGAGCAGGAAAAAAATAATGTTTCAAGATATTCTGGTATTGTAAATGAGAACGAGAGGATAATTGCAAAACATGAAAGAATTTCGAAGGAAATAATATTAAAGATCGATTCTTATAAAGAAGCTAAAGGTGATACAGTTGCAAATGAAGGGCTGTTCCTTCAATTTATAGGAAAATTCATTCACATTAGTTTACTTCTTTCTTTGCTTACCGTATACCTTATGCTTTTCGGAAAAAGAATTTTTTATGATAACAATAAACTTATACTTATTTCACTCATCTTTGTGTTCGTATCGTTCATTACATTCCTTGTGAATCAAATTGAGGTTCAGGCGCCGATACACTTTTTAATTTTCTTACCCGCAGCGTCGATGCTCTTTACAATTATTTTTGATTCGAGGATGGGATTTTACTGTACAGTTATTTTAGCGTTAATAGCAGGGGCTCTCCGTGGAAATGATTATACTTTTGCGACAATGAATATGATTGCCGGTGGTCTTTCAGTTTATACTGTTAGAGATATTAAAAACCGGTCACAAATTTTCCGGTCATTCCTTATAATTTTATTGGGGTATACTGTTTCAATAATTGCTTTCGGATTGGAAAGATTCGCTCCAGTTGATTTGATGCTTGTTGAATTTGCTTTTGCTGGTTCTAATGCACTTATTAGTCCTGTACTCACTTACGGCTTACTTATTTTCTTTGAAAAGATGTTCCACATTACCACCGACTTAACGCTACTTGAATTATCCAACTATGACCGACCGCTGCTGAAGGACCTTGCACGGAAAGCACCCGGAACGTTTAATCATTCGATGACAATGGGAACACTGGGCGAAACTGCCGCTGAAAGAATTGGTGCAAATCCGCTGCTTGCAAGGGTCGGTGCATATTATCATGATATAGGTAAAACCATAACACCGCAAAACTATGTTGAAAATCAGTTGGATAATCAAAACGTGCATGAAAATCTAACACCCGAGGAAAGTGCTCAATTAATTGTAAGCCATGTTCAGGAAGGTATTCAACTTGGTAAGGATAGTAATTTGCCTCAGGAGATACTCGATTTTATTCCAATGCATCATGGTACAACTGTGATGACATATTTTTATGAAAGAGCAAAAACACTTTACGGCGAAGACAAAGTAAAAATTAATGATTACAGGTACCCCGGACCAAAACCCAACAGCAGGGAAACAGCAATTATTATGCTTGCGGATGGATGTGAATCAGCCGTAAGGTCCATTGAAGAACCGGATAGCGAAAAAGTTGAAAATGTTATCGATGGTATTTTTAACTCGCGTACTGATGATGGACAATTAAACGATTCACCTGTAACTTATAACGATATAACCAAAATGAAGGAAGCATTCTTAAGCATACTTTTAGGTCAGCATCACCGAAGAATTCGCTATCCTAAACAGGAAGAGATGGAAAAAGGTTTGAATGAAGAAAAAACATAATAATGGAAACTTTCCTGAAAGAATATCTTTCCGTTTTAAAACTTGAACGAAACCTCTCTAACAATACTATTACATCGTATAAGAATGATATAAGTTCTCTTTTGCGTTTTTTAGAAGAGAAGAAAATCAACGATCTATCGGAAATAAAATTTTCTGATTTAGTAGATTTTTTTAAGGTGCTGAATAAAATCGGATTAACAAGCACTACAGCCGCACGTTATTTCTCCTCTATTAAAAGTTTTTTTAGTTATTTGCATACGAGCAATTATATTGTTGAAAATCCAGTTGAAAGACTTAGTTCGCCTAAACTATCCAAAAATTTACCAATTGTACTTAACATTGAAGAAATAGATTTAATCTTATCTTCACCGGATTTCAGCACTAAGCTGGGGTTAAGAGATAAAGCATTGCTAGAGCTTTTATATGCCTGCGGAACTCGTGTTTCGGAAATTATCGGTCTGACAATATCTGATCTGTTTTTGAAGGAAGAAGTGATTAGAGTGTTTGGAAAGGGTTCGAAAGAAAGGATAGTTCCAATAGGTAGTTCTGCAATTCGATGGGTTGAAGAATATCTTTTAATGAGCAGACCTTTATTAGAAAAGAGATTAAAAAGTGAAAACGTTTTATTCCTGAACAACCGTGGAACAAAACTTTCAAGAATGGGCTTGTGGAAAATAATTGACAGGTATACTAAAGAAGCGGGAATTAAAAAGGAAGTCCATCCACACACTTTCAGGCATTCGTTTGCAACTCATCTATTGGAAGGCGGAGCGGATTTACGCGCCGTGCAGGAAATGCTTGGTCACGTTGATATTTCCACAACTCAGATATACACTCATATCGACAGAGATTTTATTAAGCAGGTTCATAAAGAGTTTCATCCAAGAGGTTAACATTGCCCGATCTTCAAATAAGCGAAAGACTGATAAATTTTTTAATGTTTTTGCCGGTATTTCTTCTTTCAATTTCGGTTCACGAATATTCGCATGCATTTTTTGCAAATAAATACGGGGATGCTACTGCAAAAAATTTAGGAAGGTTAACATTAAATCCTTTTAAACATATAGATCTCGTTGGAAGTATAATTATGCCGCTTGCTGCTTTTGCATCTGGGTTTGCATTAATTGGCTGGGCTAAACCTGTTCCGGTTGACAGGAGAAATTTCAGTGATCCTTTGAGGGATGATGCCGTAGTTTCATTTGCCGGACCGCTTTCAAATTTTATTTTTTCCGTTTTGTTATTTGTTTTATTTCTTATTTCGGTAAATATCTTCGAAGAGCAAAACTTAATTATAAGTAATTTGCTTTGGTACGGTGTATTTCTGAATGTGTTTTTATTTGCATTTAACTTATTGCCGATTCCGCCTCTGGACGGCTCACATATATTATTCGATCTTTTCCCAAATAAATTAACCGCGAAGTATTTGAATCTTGGTCTGTATGGATCCTTGCTTTTGCTGGTTTTCATCTACAGTCCGCTATGGGGAATTTTTATGAAAATCGTTAACTTCATTCTACACTTATTTATAAAGATTGGCGGATATGTTTAAACGGTCGGCAACATTATTTTTGTTCTTATCCTGCTGTTTGATGATTTTCATCACGTGTAACAAAGAATCATACGATGATGAAAAATTAAGGGATTATCAATCAACTGTTGAAACAACCGGATCAAAAGATATAGAGCATTTCTTTTTTGTTGGTAAAGTTGGAAGAGAAACAGGTTTGTATAAATATAATTTGAATGATAATAAGTATGAACTTTCCTGGTCAGTTCCAAAGGAAACCGTAGTTCAGCTTTCGTATAGTAATAATCTCGAATATGCTTTTTTTATAACTGCAAAAAAGCTTGGTATTAAGCGTGGTGTTTCATTTATCAGAAGTATTAAGCTGTATAGTTTAGACTTGAGCAACTCTTCAGTTGAACTGATTACAGAAATTGGTGATGCGGTGCAGTTGTTTGCATACTGGATTGATAATAATTATAAGATACAGCTAACACGGTTCGATATGAAAATCGCATCGCATATAAATAAGATCAATCAAATCTATAGTCCGTTTGGAAAGCTTATAAAAGGAGATATAGAGAAATTCGATTTCATCAAAGATGGTTATCCACAGTTTGAAATCAAAAGTACATCGTTAATTTCACATTCCGGCAATTTCGGAATTACGCAATCGGCAGATTCGGTTTTTCTAAGTATCGCAGGAGTTGATGGTAAAGTGTTTATCGATTCTATATCCGGCGAAATTAATAAAGTAAAATGGAACTCCGACGAGAGTTATGTTTTTTTCAAAACAATTTCAGTTATTGAAAATAAATTGAAGAAAATACCATCAACAATTTATGTTTACGATATTGTTAATCAGAAAATAGTAAAGAAGTGGGATGATGAAGATAAAATGAACTTTATTATCGCGAATGAATTACTGATATTTGATACAAGTTTTAAAAATCAGTCTGCAATAGGTGTGTATAATTATAAAAAGAATGAGGATGTTAGTAGAATTCAAATAAGAGGCGGCTGCGGATTGATTTACTTACCAAACAATTAAAATATATTAACTCTATTGAACACTTATTTAAGAATATTAAGCTTTGTAAAACCTTACTGGAAGCATGTATTAACAACCTTTGTCTTTACAATATTATATGCTCTGCTTAGTGGGGCATCAATTTATCTAACAATTCCATTGCTCTCTACGTTGTTTCAGGAATCAAACAATCAGCAGGTTACAACCCGATCTAATGTTGTTGAGAATTCATCTGGCTTGCTGCCCGAATGGATTCAAAATATAAAAGAAGAAATATCAAATTCGTTTAACAATTATATTTTAGGCGGAGATAAGATTGATGTTCTAATAAATATATGTGTACTTATTGTCATTGCATTTCTGTTAAAAAATATATTCGGTTATATGCAATCATATTTTATGGCTTATGTTGAGTTCGGTGCTATGCGCGACTTACGAGATAAAGCCTATATCCATCTTAACAAATTGCCATTAAGTTACTTTAAAAAAGAGAGAGTGGGGAATTTAATATCAAAGTTTACAAATGATGTGAACATTGTGCAGGCAAGTATATCAGCAACATTTTCAAATCTTATAAAAGAGCCATTAACAATTTTAGTCTTCTTTGGAATTGCATTTAGTATAAGCTGGCAGCTCACAATACTGGCGATAATTATTGTGCCTGTTTCAACTTTGATAATTGTGTGGATTGGCAAAAAATTAAGAAAGCAAACTACAATTCTGCAATCAAAATTGGCAGATATAACAAGCGTTCTGCAGGAATCTATTTCCGGAGTTAAAGTTGTTAAAGCTTTCGCGATGGAACGATTTGAAAACAGAAAATTTATGACGGAAACCAACAACTATTTTAAGATGGCATTAAAAATTGTAAGAACAAGAAATTCATCATCGCCTATTACAGAAATAATAAGTGTAATTATTGGGGCTATTATTATTTATTATGGTGGGTTGCTGGTATTGAAAGAAGGTACACTTTCTGCGAGCCAGTTTATGGGGTTTCTGTTTGCTATATTTCAAATGATGCCGCCCATTAAAGAACTTGGCGGGGTTAATAACAGGATACAGGAAGCAAGTGCTGCCGCCGATAGAATTTTCGTAATTATGGATACCGAACCACTGATCAAAAGTAAGGATGGCTCGATTAAGCTTTCTGAATTTAATAATAAAATCGAGTTTGAGAATGTAAGTTTTGTTTTTGATGATTCGAATGAAACAATACTCGATGATATTAATTTTACAGTAAATCGTGGTGAGATACTTGCCCTCGTCGGTCCGAGCGGTGGAGGCAAATCTACTTTGGTAGATCTTATTCCCAGATTTTATGATCCCACTGAAGGAAAGATTTTAATTGATGGTATTGATATTAGAGATTTTAAATTAAATTCGCTGCGAGGTAAAATGGGTATTGTTACGCAGGACACATTTTTATTTAACGGTACGATTAAGCAGAATATTGCGTATGGATTGGATGATTATCCGTTTGAGAAAATCGTTGAAGCAGCAAAAACTGCAAACGCACATAACTTTATTTTAGAGATACCATATGGTTATGATTCTATTGTGGGTGAACGAGGAGTTAAACTTTCCGGCGGACAAAAACAAAGGTTAACAATTGCGCGCGCACTGTTAAAAAATCCTGAAATAATGATATTTGATGAAGCAACATCAGCGCTCGATAATGAATCTGAAATTCTTGTGCAGGAAGCAGTAGAAAGATTGATGGCGAATAGAACAACCTTCGTAATTGCTCATAGGTTAAGCACAATTCGGAACGCCTCAAAAATTATTGTGATTGATAATGGGCGAATAGTTCAGAAGGGCACTCATAACGAACTCATTAAAGATGGAAAAGGACTGTACAAAAAACTATATGAACTACAATTTAGAAATGTGACAAATAATATTCAACATTTGCAACAATAATAGTTGATGCTTAATACACGTTATGATACCCGGCTTCCTTTTTATTTAACCATTGCTACAATTTCAAGTTTTCTACTTTCTCTTTTTTTATTGCAATTGTTTGCCGGTCTGCTCGTATTAGCATGGCTGTTCGAAGCGAATAAAAATAAATTTAAAGCGATTGATACAATAAGCTATATATTTATTGTGTTTGTGCTTATAAGAATTTTATCTGCTCTTTTTTCGGATTATCCTGATTCGAGTAATCAAATTTATTATAAAGATTTGCTATTCTTTTTAAGCTTTTTCGCATTTGGCTATTATTTAAAAGTATTTGATGAAAGCAAACTTAGAACTATTTATTATGCCTTTATAATTGCAGCAATTATTGTTGCATGTGTAGGTCTGACTAAATTTTTAACCGGTAATGCAGAACGCGCGGAATCTTTCACATCGGGTTACGCTACTTTTTCATCGTACCTTGTTTCCTTAATCGGGTTTGCATTAATATTTTTCAGATTAATTAAAACTAAACAACAAAAGTTCCTTTTGGCGACAGGAATTGTTTTAATATTAAGCGGAATTGTTACTTCGCTTGGAAGAACAAATATTGTGATAGCAATATTAATTTTAATTGTTGGAATTGTCGCAATTAAAATTAAAATAAGATATGCCATTGTCTTATTACTTTTGACAATTGGAATTAGCTGGTTTTCATTTCAGTTAAATGTAAAAGAAATCAACAAACGAATTGAAACACCCGCTCAGCTTTCTGACAGAGATGTACTGTTTGGAACAGCAAAAGAACTCTTCATGAAATTTGAGAAACCAATAATTGGTTATGGGCCGCGAACATTTCATGATGTTTTTACAAACAGAAAGCAGATATCCGATAAAGGTGTTGGAAGCTGGCATAACGATTTTATTCAGGTTTATTTTGAGAGCGGATTCCTGGGCTTAGCCGCATTTTTAGTTATTATATTCTTACCATTAATTAAAGCATTAAAATGTTTAAAGGACTGTCGTCTTTCAGAGGAAAGGAAATATATTTTAATCGGGGCAGTGTTAGGTTTAGTAGGGCTGGTTCTTTCTGCACTAACGGCGGGATTTGTAAACTCACCTGTTCTTTCAGTACTTTTTGTATTCTTTATTACAACTATTTCAGTAATTGTTTATCCGGTTAAAAATAATTTGGTAAACAATCTCTAATTAAAAAAATATCTCCCTCCGATTCCACCAGAAAAATCAAATTTAGTTGCCGGGATTATATCCAGTATTGGTGCAATCTCTACAAAAACATCGAAGTTTGTTCCGCGGGGAAGCCATAATATTCCAATAACACCCCTAACTCCTAAGCGGCTGGTACTTTCCTTTATTTTTAGTCGTGCGCCGGGACCGTAATAAACCACAAAATTTTCCTCCGAATGAATCATATCTGAATTATGAAAAACATAATCAGCATAAAAATCAAACAAACTGTTTGAAGAAGTAAATGAATAACCCAAACCAAAATCGAGCGCAGTTCCGGAAGTAAGCCAAAACTTTGCACTTATTCCTGTTGGTTCACCGAGCACAACTCCTAACCCAAATCCCTTTTGTTGTGCATGATTCAAATTTGAGATAATGAATAATGATACAATAACTAATAATATATGCGTTTTTTTCATAATTCCTTTTTAACAATTAAATATTCAAATAATTGATTACAAAGATACTTTAATCATGTATTTCAGCCAAAGCATATTTGTATAATGCCCTGCCTTTGATTAATTTTTACCCAATATATTATTAAACAATTATTAAAAGAAGATCGATCTTACACCTATGGATAACAATGATCAAATAATTAAAATAGTTAATGAGATTTCTTCCGGTACGAATAAAATCTCCAACGAACTTGCAATCATCCTTGCTGCAGGGCATGGCAAAAGATTAAAATCCGAAAAATCTAAAATGCTGCATGCAATTTTAGGAGTACCGACAGTTGAAAGAGTTTACAACGCCTGCAAAAAAGGTGTTGAAGGTATTTACATAATTATTGTTGTCGGTATAAAAGCAGAAAATGTAATGGAACATCTTGGCAAAAGAGAAAAAACATCCTATGCTTACCAACAAGTGCAGCACGGAACAGGGCATGCTGTGCAGGTTGCATTAGAAGGATTGAAGAATATCCCCGATGATGCGATAGTTTATATCCTTCCCGGTGATATGGGTTTAATAGATGGGGGAACCATAAAGAAGTTCCGTGAAGAGTTTATAAAATCTAAAGCTGATATGATTGTGCTTACAGGTTTGTACGAAGGAAAGCCCGAAGATAACTATTACGGAAGAATAATTAGGGCAAAAGATAACAGCAGAAACGTAATACAGATAATGGAACACAAAGATATACTTGCTCTGCATGATGATAATCCTTTTACAACTTCTTACAAAGGGAAGGAATACTCTTACACAAAAGAAGAGCTTATAAACAATAACGAGTACAACTCCGGTGTGTTTGCTTTTAAGTACGGCAAACTTGCAGAGATGATTGGCAACCTAAAAAGCAATAACGTGCAAAGTGAAATTTACCTGACAGACCTTATTGCATTATTTAATGAAAAGGGTTACACTGTTGCTGCTGCGAGCCCGGAAAAGAATTATGTTGTAATGGGCTTTAACACACAGGAAGTGCTGAAAGAGATGAATGAGATTGCAAGAAAAATTTATGAAAAATAATGAATTACAGCCGCAATGTATTTTGTGCTGAAAACAGAGGGGCATACTTCGCTAGAATAGTTTTAAATGACAATCATTAAAATTTAATTTCTAAAATTTATTCGAGGTAAATAATCATGACTATAAAAGAAGCAGTAATAATTGCTACAAATTATTTTACTGAATTATATGACGGAAGATATACCAATTTAGCATTAGAGGAAGTTGAGCGCTCCGAAGGAGGCGGTTCATGGTATATTACGCTTGGATATGACGTTAAAATTGAGGAAACGCTTCCACTTCCGGGTCTCACGCCAAGAACTGAAAGAAAGTATAAAATATTTGAAATTAATATTGGAACCGAGGAAGTAGTATCAATGAAGATAAGAAAAGTCTAATGATAGACTACTTTGAAAGTATAATAGTAAAATATTCAAATAAGGGATTAATTATTGATACAAATTTATTTTTACTATTAGTTATTGGAACTGCAAATCAGAATCGCATCGAATCATTCAAGAGAACAAGCCGATATTTAATTGAAGATTATAAAATTCTGAGTGGTATAGTTTCAAACTTTAATATCCTTATCACAACTCCCAATATATTGACAGAAGTAAGCAATCTATTGAACCATTTAGATCAACGCGAGAAATTATTATACTATCAATACTTTGATACGTTTATAAGAAAAATGAATGAAAATTTTATAAAAAGTAATAAAGTTTCATCTAATAATTTGTTTTCAAAATTTGGGCTTACCGATCTTTCAATATTTGAAGTATCAAAAGGTTCATATCTAGTATTAACAGATGATTTAGAATTATATCATTACCTGAGTAACAAAAAAGTTGATGTTATTAATTTTAACCACCTACGAATCTATTGATGATTGATAGCTTTATATCACCTTGACAGGAAATTTGTAAGTATCATCATAAAAAAAACTCTCCATTTCTGAAGAGCCTTTTCTTTAAAAATAAAATTTTGATTGCAACTTACTCTTTAGTCTCCTTTTCAGTTGGTTGTAAACTGTTTAAGTGCTTTGTAAGCCGAGATTTTTTACGTGCAGCATTGTTCCTGTGAATTCTTCCGCGAGTTGTACTCTTATCTAATAAAGCAATAGCTTCTTTATAATTCTTTTCGGCGTCTTCAATTTTTTCGGCGCCTAAAACCTTCTTCATAGTAGATTTAATTCTTGTAGAAGTTATTTTATTTCTCACTCTTTTCTTTTCATTCGTTCGAATTCTTTTCTTTGCAGATTTATGATTTGCCATTCTTACCTTTTTCTTAAAATTCTTTAAAAATTAGTCTCAAAATATAAAGATTTGTAAATTTCATGTCAAATTAGAGTTTAGTAATTTCAAATACCATTATGCTAAAATTAACTAAAAAATCAGTTTTGTGCTAAAAGTAAACGAAATATATCATTCAATCCAAGGAGAAAGCTCAAAATCAGGGCTGCCTTGCGTTTTTGTGCGTTTAACTTATTGCAATTTAAGGTGTACTTATTGCGACACAGAGTACGCCTTTTATGAGGGTGAAGACAAAACCATAAGGGAAATCATCAATGAGGTTAAGAAATACAATTGTAAATTGGTAGAGATAACGGGTGGAGAACCGCTCGTTCAGGATGAGTCTCTGGAATTAATGAAAAGATTGTGTGATGAAGGATTTGAAGTAATGCTGGAAACAGGAGGGAGCTTGCCAATAAAAGATATTGATGAAAGAGTTTTGATAATAATGGATTTAAAATGTCCTTCGAGCAAAATGGAAAAGAAAAATCTGTATGAGAACATCAATTTTCTTAAACCGGCAGATGAACTGAAATTTGTGATAGGTAACAGGGAAGATTACAATTGGTCGAAGGAAATTATTTCTAAATATTATTTAAAAAATAAAAGTAAAATTTTATTTTCAGTAGTGTTTGGTGAACTTGAACCAGTAGCTTTGGTTAACTGGATAATTGAAGATAAACTTGATGTGCGATATCAATTGCAAATGCATAAATATATCTGGCATCCGGAAACAAAAAGTGTATGATGAAGATTGCAAAAGAATTCCACTGGGAAATGGGTCATCGTTTACCCGAACATTTTGGCTTATGTAAAAATATTCACGGGCACTCATATAAAATGATAATTGAGTTTGAAGGCAAGCTGGATGAACAGGGAATGGTAATCGATTTTTATGATGTGGAGAAGATGATATCCCCAATCATTGATGAACTTGATCACGCATTTATGGTAAAAAATGATGATAAATTAACACTTGATTTTTTAGAAAAACTAAACTCAAAAAAAGTTGTGGTTAATTTCTTTACTACCGTAGAAAACATTTGCAAATATATTTCAGAAAAAATAATTAAAAGTAAGTTACCTGATAATATAGAAAATGTGAGAGTCAGAGTTTATGAAACTTCAGAGGATTATGCTGAAGTTTGTGTGGCTACGAATTAACACTAATTTTCATACAAAGAATTCATTGAAATTATAAGACTACAATTCACTTCACCATCTTCTCCAACTTAGCAATCTCATCCCTAAGCGAAGCTGCTTTTTCAAATTCAAGATCTTTAGCAGCCTCGTGCATTTGATCGCGTAATTGTTCAATCAAATCCTGCTTCTGATCTTTATCCATATATTTAAGAATGGGTTCTGCTACTTTTGTAAACCCGTAATCTTCTTTTCCATCCCTCTTTCTAACATCTGCAATGGAAGTTGAATTCATTATCTCTTCAACACTTTTATAAATTGTTGCAGGTACAATGTTATTCTTCTCATTATACTCTTTTTGCAGTTTTCTTCGCCTGTTTGTTTCTATTATTGTCTTCTGCATCGATTGTGTAATTACATCGGCATACATTATAACTATGCCGTTTACATTTCGTGCTGTTCTCCCCGCAGTTTGCATTAACGATCTTTCACTTCTTAAGAATCCTTCCTTATCAGCATCAATAATTGCTACAAGGGAAACTTCCGGCAGATCCAATCCTTCACGTAACAAATTAACACCAACCAAAACATCAAATTCACCAAGCCGCAGATCACGAAGTATCTCAACTCTTTCCAAAGAATCAATATCGCTGTGGATGTAGCGAACAAGTATTCCAATTTTATCCAAATAGTCTGCGAGGTCTTCCGCCATCTTTTTTGTGAGAGTTGTTACAAGTGTTCTCTCTTTCCGTGTAACTCTTTCGCGTATCTCTCCAATAAGATCATCGATCTGCCCGGTAATAGGTCTTACTTCAATTGGCGGATCGAGAAGACCGGTGGGACGAATTATCTGCTCAACTATAACACCATCACTTTTTTCCAATTCGTAATCGGAGGGTGTTGCGCTAATGAAGACCAACTGGTTTAACTTTGCATTAAATTCTTCAAATTTCATCGGTCTGTTATCTAATGCGGATGGAAGACGAAATCCATAGTCAACGAGATTCTCTTTTCTTTTTCTGTCTCCTTTATACATTGCTCTTAGCTGAGGTATAGTAACATGAGATTCATCAATCACCAACAGAAAATCATCCGGGAAATAATCGAGAATTGTGTATGGTCTTGAGCCGGGTTCTCTGCCATCCATATGACGCGAGTAATTTTCAATACCGGAACAGTATCCTATTTCCTTTATCATCTCGATATCAAAACGCGTGCGCTGCTCGATGCGTTGTGCTTCAACGTACTTCTCTTCTTTCCTGAAATAGTCCAACCGTTCTTTCAGTTCCTCTTCGATACTGTACATTGCTTTCTGTAATTTGTCTCTGTCTGTCACAAAATACTTCGCTGGATACACAGGAGCCGATTCAACTTCCCTAATAACTTTACCGGTTTGTGAATCAATAATCGAAAGCCGTTCTATTTCATCATCCCAAAACTCAATGCGCAAAGCTTCTTCATACTGGTATGCAGGAATTATCTCAATAACATCGCCCCTTGCCCGAAAAGTGCCTCGCGTAAAATCAACATCATTTCTTACAAAATGAATATCAATTAAATTACGTAAAAGTTTTTTCCTTTCAACTCGTTCACCTTTTCTTATAAAAATTATTTGATCTGCATAGTCCTGAGGTGCCCCGATTCCGTAAATACAGCTAACACTTGCAACAACAATTACATCGGATCTTCCTTCAATTAACGAAGTGGTTGCTTTTAAACGAAGGCGGTCAATCTCTTCATTTATTGAAAAATCTTTTTCTATATAGAGATCACTTTTAACAACATAAGCTTCGGGTTGATAGTAATCGTAATAGCTGATGAAAAACTCTACTGCATTGTTAGGAAAGAACCCTTTGAATTCAGAGTAAAGCTGTGCAGCAAGAGTTTTGTTGTGGGATATTATAAGAGATGGTTTGTTAACTTCTTTAATTACATTTGAGATGGTAAAAGTTTTCCCGCTTCCTGTAACACCAAGAAGAGTTTGAAATTTATCACCGCGGTTTAATCCTTCTACAAGTTGTTCTATTGCTTGCGGTTGATCGCCGGTGGGACTATAATTTGATACAAGTTCAAATTTATTCATTTGCTTTAATCAAGCAGCACATCGTGTGCATGAAAAGAATCTTTATTAAGATGTCCCCGCAGCACTATTATTTTTGCCGATTCAAGTCCCAATGGAATACGATCTGCATGAACCAGGACAACTTTTCCTGTTTTATCAACTGCGAAGAATTCGTTATTGTTTATTCCTTTGTCCTGAAGAATCTCTACTTTTATATCTTTCACTGCACTGTTATTTGTGTCAAAATCCGAGAATGAGCCAAGACCTTCTTTGGAGAAATAAATAAAATAAACAAGCGCTATGATAATTATTACAAGTAACGGTAAAATTAATTTCTGTAAATGTTTCATAATCTTGTTTCCTTACTAAGTGAAAGGCAAATTTAGTTATTTTTATTAGTAGTAAAAATGAAATTTTAGTAACTCTGAATAAGGAATATTATGAACAATCAGAAAATATGGATAGCCGCTGCCGGATCAATTAGTTTAGCAGGGTGGCTTTAAGTACTTTTGGCGCACCCAGACTGGGTGATCAAGTCTCAAGTGAAATGTTTTATAGTTGGATTACTTAATCGCTCGTAATTTAAAATAAACTTCTTCCGGAGAAAAAATTCCAGCGAAAAATCTTTCATAAATTACCGGCTCAATGTTAACAATAAAATCCATCCACTTTAATGCAGCAAAATGTGATGTAATAAACTTCTTTTCAACAACTTCAAACTGTGCTTTACCTTTATAGTTTGTGCGATGATCCAATTTCCATTTTTCATAAAACCTAAGCTTTCGGTTACCTATGTATTCATAATTATCGAAGGTGCGGATGGAAAAAGGAATTTTATGATCGGGCTCGCCAAAGTATTTTGTGTTGAGGAAGAAAGGAGCATAAACAATTAGCAATCCATTAGGCTTAAGTATTCTGTATATCTCTGAAATATAATCGTGAAAAATATTTAAATGCTCTAAAATGTGTGAAGCAAAAACTTCATCAAAAGTATTATCATCAAACGGATATGGAAATTTATTCAAATCGTGAATTTGATTTCCGCCATAATCAACAACGTCAAGATTAACATATCCTTCCTTAATGTCTTTACCGCAGCCGAGATTTAGTTTCATCAGAAAATTTTCTCTTTATTTTCTTAATGCTCTTTTTTTAATTACTCCACCGTGCGCATCCTTTATACTGTTCATAAAAATAAAGGCATCCGGATCGATTTTATCGATTTCCCTTTTTAGTTTAGTAAGTTCAAGCCTTGTAACTACTGTATAAACAATATCAACCTTTTGTAATTCGTCTCCTTGTTTGCCAAATCCACGTTTACCGGAATACAGCGTAACACCCCTTCCTAAGTTTTCTATAATTGCTAATCTTATTTCTTCACTTTTATTAGAGATAACGGAAACACCTGTATATTCTTCAACACCTTCAATTACAAAATCTACTGTTCTTGAGGCCGCAAGGTATGTTAAAATTGCATATAATGCTATCTCGACAGATAAAACATAAGCACCAAATAAAAATATAATCGTATTGAATATCAAAATAATGTCACCAATAGTTAGACCAATTCGTTTACTTAAATAAATCGCAAGTACTTCTGTACCGTCAATTACAGCCCCACCCCTAATTGATAATCCAATACCAAGACCCAGAAAAAAACCACCGAATATAGCAACAAGTAATTTATCTGCTGTAACAACCGGGTATGGAATAAAATAGACTGTAAGAGCAAGCCCTATTATGGCTATGAAACTTTTCATTGCGAATGTTTTACCTATTTGCGAAAAACCAACAACCAGGAAAGGAAAATTTATTACTATAAGCAGAACCGATAGGGAGACACCAGTAATCTGTTGTACTAATAACGATATACCTGTTACTCCACCATCAATAAAAGAATTTGGAAGCAAGAACCCTTTTAACCCGAAACCGGCAGATGCAATGGCAAACAAAATGAGCATTGCATCTTTAATAAAATAAGGAAAATAAAATTTATATTTATTGATATTTTCTTGCGATTGTTCCTCATCAGATTTTATATCTGTCTTTTTAGATTTTCCGAATAGAATATCAATAATTATTTGGTAGGATTTCTTTTTCAAGAATTTTAATTCCTTTAATGTGTATGATCAATAAATACGGAGTTTAGATCGGCAAGCACCGACATTTTCCTGCCCGGACTTGTATCGCATTTTAAGCAAAGCATAATCCAAATTTATAAAAATGAAGTGAATTAAATAATTATTTTAAATAAATAAAAAAGCCCGGCTCAAATGAGTCGGGCTTTTAATACAGTTTATGATTATAGATTAGTTCAACGAAACTAATGGGTTATCAATTCCTTCGATAAATATTTCTTCAATCTTTAGTTTTTTAACACCGCTGCTAATCACATCAAGTTCTTCGGCAGCAGCTTTTGAAAGATCAATCTGGCGACCGGGGATGTAAGGACCTCGATCATTGATTCTAACAATTACAGATTTATTTGTTCTTGTATTCGTTACCCTAAGAAGAGTACCGAATCTTAAAGATTTATGAGCAGCAGTAAATGCATTCTGATCATAAATCTCTCCGTTAGCAGTTAATCTTCCGTGAAACCTTGGACCGTACCATGACGCTCTCATTGTTCCACGATCAATATACCGGATAATTGAAGTATTGATAATGCTCTCCTCCTGAACCGATGCAAATTCCTCTGTAAGAAATGCGGTTTCGGAAGGTACCTTATCATTCGTAGCTATAGTGAAACCAACTAATCCAATCACAGCAAGAATCATTATCATTTTGCTTATTGACTTCAAGAATCACCTCTTAGTTAATTAATAATTTCTTTTACCTTATAAAGTTAGGAATGCTGTAATCCAAAGACAATAAAAGAGTTACGCTAAGGGACTTAAAGTAGAATATGCAAAAATATCGACTATTTGGGTTTTATGGTCGGATTACATTTTTTTCATAACAGAAGTAATAATATTGGATTAAAATAACAAGTTGAAAATGACCGTAATAGTTTTGTAAAAATTTTGATATGCGTAAAAATTTAATGAAATGTTGACTTCCACCTTCTTAGATGGTGGATACTTTAAATAAATTTTGGAAATGAAATAGGATAATAAAATTACGAAAATAGTATTTTTTTAATTAGATTTATTTTATGAATCAAAAACGGCATAAGACTCTTAAAAAAGAACTAAACCTGTTTCACGTTTATGCTATTGCAACAGGCACAACCTTAAGTGCTGGTTTTTTTCTTTTGCCGGGATTAGCTGCACTTGAAGCAGGTCCCGCTGTTCCCCTTGTATATCTTATTGCGGTAATCCCATTGGTGCCTGCAATGTTTTCCATTATTGAATTGGCAACTGCAATGCCAAGAGCCGGTGGTGTTTATTATTTTTTAGATAGAACAATGGGACCAATGGTGGGAACGGTGGGAGGATTTGGTACATGGTCTGCGCTGGTTTTAAAAGTTGCTTTTGCTCTTATTGGTATGGGTGCTTATATAAAACTTTTTTTCCCAACGGTTCAGATTGTTCCGGTTGCTGTAATCATTGCACTTGTGCTTGGATTGCTCAGTTTATTTGGTTCAAAGAGGACTGGGAAACTACAGGTTATTTTAGTAACCGTACTTCTTTTTTGTTTGTTGATATTTATTGGCGGTGGTTTGCCGCAAATAAATATAACCCACTTCGATAATTTTTTATCATCCGGATGGTCATCAATTTTATCTGCTTCAGGATTAGTTTATATAAGCTATGTGGGATTAACAAACATTGCAAGCTTATCCGAAGAAGTTAAAAATCCCGAACGTAATTTACCACTCGGAATATTTTTAGCACTCGGTACCGCACTAATTATTTATATATTAGGTACGATGGTAATGACAGGAGTAATTCCTTTGGAAAGATTTGTTGGTGACTTAACGCCCGTTGCAACTGCCGGGGAATATTTGTTCGGCGAAGTTGGATTAATCTTTTTTTCAATTGCAGCTCTGTTCGCATTCATCGCTGTTGCGAACGGCGGGATGCTAAGTGCATCAAGATATCCGCTTGCACTTAGCCGCGATCATCTTCTTCCCCGATATTTTTTAAAGATGAGTAAATGGAACACACCAATCTTTGCAATTATGGTTACCGTAGGAACTATAGTTGTTATCCTTTTACTTTTAGACCCAACCGGTATAGCCAAACTTGCAAGTGCATTTCAGTTGATGGTTTTTGCGCTTATTTGTTTAGCAGTAATTATTATTAGAGAAAGTAAAATTGATGCGTACGATCCCGGTTTTAAATCTCCCTTATACCCGTGGATGCAGATATCAGGAGTAGTGCTTCCGTTCTTCCTAATCGTTGAGATGGGCTTAATGCCTTTATTGTTCAGTCTTGGGCTGATGACTGTTGGTATTGCATGGTATTGGTTTTACGGTAAAAGCAGAGTTGTGCGTACAGGGGCAATCTATCATTTGTTCGAACGAATAGGGCGGTTACGTTATGATGGTTTGGATACAGAATTGCGAGGCATTTTAAAAGAAAAAGGTTTAAGAGAAGCTGATCCGTTTGATGAAATTGTTACACGAAGTTTGGTCATCGATCTCAAAGAAAAAAAAGAATTTGAAGAGATTGTGAAAGAAGCTTCGGAATGGATATCTCAATTTGTAGATAAATCTTCGGCGGAAATAGAAAAACAATTTTTAGAGGGAACAAGAATGGGCGCAACTCCTGTTACTCATAATATTGCGCTTCCTCATTTAAGATTGAACGGATTAAAACAAGCGGAGATGGTAATCGTTAGAGGTAATGAAGGAATTCATATAAAATTTAAAAACCCTTTAACTGATTTCGAAGAAGACGAACAAGATGTTCTTGCAGTTTATTTTTTGGTTAGTCCCCAAGCAGACCCCACACAGCATCTAAGAATATTAGCACAAATTGCAGGCAGAGTTGAAGAAGAATCTTTTGAATCAGAATGGCGTGAAGCGAAAGACGAACAGGAAATAAAAGAAGCACTTATTCACGAAGATCGTTGTTTATCAATTGTTATAAGTATGGAGACTGCTACAAAGGTTTTAATTAATAAACCGTTAAAAGAAATTCGATTCCCGGAAGGTTGTTTGATTGCAATGCTGCGAAGGAATGGACAAACAATTATTCCCAAAGGAAGTACGGTTATATTGGAAGGAGATAGATTAACTATCATAGGTGATCCGAAAAGTATGGCTGAGTTTAAAAAAGATTATGAGGGAGTTGGCTAGGGAGTTATTACTTCTAATATCCCAAATCGTTAATCGATATTCTTAATTTAAATTTTGAGAATGAGATTTTCTGACACATTAAACTACAGCCCGGAAATTGAATTTGATATGTACGAGCCGATAAAGTTTTCATTATTCCAAAATTATTCAAATCCATTCAACCCATCAACAACAATAAAATTTGCTTTACCCGAAAAAACTGATTTGGTAATTGCTGTTTATAATTCTCTTGGAGAAAAGGTTGCTGAAGCATTTAAAGGTGAACTTGAGGAAGGATATCACGAAGTTGTGTTTTCCGCCATAGGCGGATCCGCCTCCGGCGGAAATGCATCTTCTCTTCCATCGGGTGTTTACTTTTACAGATTTGAAAGTCAGTCGTTTACTGCTGTGAAGAAAATGATAATCATGAAATAATCGTAATAAATATTGATTTTAATGAGCTCGATTTTTAATGAATCGAGCTTTTTTTATGACTAAAATATTTCCTTTTAATCAATCAGGATTGGCTGATAATGTGGCTTTGAGCACCTTTCATTTTTGATAATCTCAATGGTAAAATTTACTTACAATCTTACAAAATGATTTGAAAAAACAATGATTTTAGAATATTTTTTAATCTTTTTTGTGATACATCTCTGTTTTGGACAATGCGTCTCAAGGCATAAAATTTGCAAAAAATAGTAAAGGTTTAACAGTTAGAGGCTAAAACCTTCCAATATGGTATAATGGAAGGAAAAGCACTCCACAATATAAATAATATTTCATAAGAATTTCGGCAAACATTCAACCGGTGGAGCATTATTATGTTCTTCCCAAAATTATTATAGTAATACTAGATGGTATTTGAGATATGAAAAATATATTTTCTAAAATTAGCTTACTAAATATAATTGGGCTTCTCTCAATTCTTTTATTTACGGATTATACCTTTGCTCAAAATCCCGGGAATGCATTAGATTTTGATGGAAGTAATGATTATATATCAGTTCCTGACGCCACAGCATTAGATATTACAAACCAAATAACAATAGAGGCGTGGTTTAAACCCTCCTCGAGTTCCTGGGCATATAAAAAGTTAATAACAATAGACTTTACCAAAGTTTCCGCTACGCTGACTGATTTCCCGGTATTAGTATCTGTAACGGATGCAGATTTGAAGGATTCCGAAAATGGTGGACCGATACAACCGGATGGAGATGATATATTATTTATACAGACTGATGGAACAAAATTATCACACGAGATAGAAAAGTATGACGGCTCGACAGGTCAATTAGTAGCGTGGGTAAAGATACCGTCGTTATCGTCAAGTACAGATACAGAGTTTGGTCTGTATTACGGCAATTCAAGTTGTTCATCACAGCAGGATGCAACAAATGTTTGGGATGCTAATTACAAGGGCGTTTGGCATCTAGGGGAGAGTTCGGGATTAAGGTTTGATAGCACCATCAATGATAATGATTTATCCGAATCCGGCACAGTTTCTTATTCAAGTAACGGAAAATTTGTTGGTGCGGCTGATTTCGAAGTCACTGATGAAGGGTCGCTCGTTATTGCAGATAATGTAAGTCTGAGCATCACCGGCAATTTGACCATTTCGGGCTGGACAAAACTGGAAAGCTTACCTTCAGTGGTGGGTGATCAGATGGGCATCGCGTCGAAGTGGGAAAGTGGTAACTTGTCGTACGATCTTTACATCGATGACGGTCCAGAGAATGGTGCCGACAATGTTGGCAGATTCAAGCTAACTGATAACAACAGCAGTCACCGTGATGCTGATGGTGACACTGAACTGTCGGCTGCTACCTGGTATTACCTGACCGCAGTTTACAATAGTACCGACCAACGGGTATACTTGAATGGGTCTTTCGATGCTAGCGGTGACAATCCCTCAAGTCACTCCACCGGAATATATGATGGGGCATCGCAGTTCAGCATCGGCCGCCAAAGCAGTAATGCAAACGAGATGGATGGCCTGATAGACGAAGTCCGCATCTCCAACACCGCCCGGGATTCAAGCTGGATTGGAACGGAATACAGAAACCAAAACTCTCCCGGCACGTTTATGAGTTTCAGCAACCAGACTGCTGCAACCGTTAGTAAATCTGGTGCCTACGGCATTAGTACCAATAACTTAAAAGCTTATGGTACAATAAATAACCAGAGTGTTTCCGGCAGTATTACCGCCAGTGAGTGGAATCACATCTGCTTAACCTACAATAAGGACGCAGGCGGTACGGATGAAATGAAACTCTATATCAACGGAACGCAGAGTGCAACAGGAGATTATTCGACGGCAATATCAACAAACAACAATAATCTGCTGCTTGGAGATATGGTAGGATTATTAGGAAAGATGGATGAAATAAGGATATGGAATGACGTAAGGACACAGCAGGAGATAAGAGAGAATATGCATAGAATAGTAACGCCGGGATCAGAGACAAATTTAGTAGCTTACTGGAAGTTAAACCAAAGCTCGGGAACTTCAGCTCCGGATTCGAAGGGAAGTAACACGGGAACACTATTCAATATGACTGATGGTGATTGGGCAGCATCGACTGCACCCTTTGGAGGGGGAATAGCGAACAGCACAACAAGTTTCACAAGCGGAACTGCAAACTTGGGTACGTTTTCGTTAACAACAACAAATTCATTTGATAACCCGGTAGACATAACCTCAACTGAGATATTGAACGCACCGAACATACTGCCATCAATAGCAAATCCATTAGATGACCGATACTGGGTAGTAGATGTATTTGGAACACCCGGCACATATACAGCAAATTTAACATTCACATTGCCATCGGGATACCTGGACTTAGGTGATGAAGCAAACCTGAATTTATATAACCGGAGCGGCAATAATGACGGTAGCTGGACATTGTTGATAAGCGGTGCAGCGAGTATGACATCAACAACTGTAACATTTAATGGAGTGAGCACATTAGGACAATTCACAATAGGCAGCAGCGGTTCACCGTTACCTGTTGAGCTGGTAAGCTTTACTGGAAAAGTGAAGGATCAGAAAGTATATCTTAAATGGAGTACAGCAACGGAAGTTAATAATTATGGATTTGATGTAGAAAGAAAAGTAAGCAGTAAGCAGTTGGCAGTAGGCAATTGGGAGAAGATTGGGTTTGTTGAGGGACACGGTAACAGTAACTCACAAAAAGAATATAGTTTTACAGATGCTGAAGTAAATTCTTCAGGAATATATTATTACAGATTAAAACAAATTGATAATGACGGTGCATATGAATTCTC
>JADFLR010000045.1 GCA_022564295.1 Bacteroidota bacterium
TCCCGCTCAACTAATTCCGTTTTGTAAATTTTTATCAATTTCCCTTCGAACTCAAAAAACGCTCCCGGAATTGGCGATAATCCTCTTATCAAATTATGAACTTGATACGCGGGTTTATTCCAATCAATCTTAGCAACCTCTTTAGTTATTTTGGGTGCCGGTGTTGCGAGAGAGTTATCCTGCTCCTGTAAAACATAATCTCCGGATTCAATCAGGTTCACAGTATCCAATACAATCTTTGCACCTTCTGCACTCAGTTTGTCGTGCAAAGTTTCAAGATTATCATCAGGTTTTATTTCAATTTTCATATGCAAATAAATATTTCCCGTATCAACCTTTTCAGCAAGTTTAAATGTAGTTAATCCGGTTTCTGTTTCACCGTTAATTAATGCCCATTGAATCGGCGCAGCACCTCTGTATTTGGGAAGATAAGAAGCATGAAGATTAAAAGAACCGTATTTCGGAATTTCAAATACATGGGAAGGAAGAATTCTGAATGCAACTACTACGTATAAATCTGCATCAAATTGTTTTAGCTCATCTACAAATGACGAATTATTTTTTAATCTTTCCGGCTGAAGCACGGGTAAATTATTTTTAATTGCAAATTCTTTAACCGGAGTAAATGAAACCTTCCGTCCCCTTCCCCGCTGTTTATCGGGTGCTGTAACAACGGCTAAAACATTGTGTTTACTTTCAATCAAAGTTTTTAAAGAAGGGATGGAAAAATCGGGAGTGCCCATGAAAATTATGTTCATACGTAGCTGCTTATAATGTTAATTGGTAATCAATTGTTTTGCTGATAGGGTATGCAATATCAATTTTTCTTTTTCTTATTCTATGCAAAGGTTTTTTTAATCGTTTTTTCATTTCATCATCCACAAGATCTGTAAATAATATTCCAAGAAGATGGTCATATTCATGTTGAATAACCCTTGCAAGTAAATTATCTGCATTCATTGTTTGCTCTTTAAGTTCAGCGTCCTGATATTCGATTGTAATTGCTTCGGGTCTTTCCACATCGGATCTTATATCCGGAATGCTCAAACATCCTTCCTCGAAAACTGTTTGCTCCTCAGAGTATTTGACAATTTTTGGATTAATAAACACTAACGGTTTAAATTCTTCATATTCTTCAACGTTTGAAAGATCTACAATAAAAATTGATCTGTCCGCACCAACCTGGTTTGCAGCCAATCCAATTCCGTTTGCATTACGCTTAGTATCGAACATATTTGTAATTAACTCAATAATTTCGTTATCAACTATTTTAACTTTATTAACTTTTTTTCGAAGAATTTTATCTCCAAACATTGTGATCGGTAATATCGCCACTTATTTTCCTATGATTTTAATAAATGATTTTCGAAACAAAAATAATTAAAAGGGATGGAAGAATAAAGTAAGAATTACTTTAGGTTTTATGCGGTGTTTACGTATGCAATAAAATAATTCGCGACTAACATGACTGCCTTGCATACCGCAGGCAGGCGTTAGGCAAGTTTACACTATTTTTCATTAATTATTAGATTAGCAATTTTCCATCTTTCATCAATAACTTTTCATCTAGATAAACCGTTGGTTTTTTAATAACTCCATCAAGGTGAATTGGTACGTGAAAAGTGCCTCCCATTGTAATGTTGTTTCCCACAGCAATATGAATTGTTCCCATTACTTTTTCATCTTCCAAAAGTATTCCACTTAAACGAGCACTGTCGTTTGTTCCTATTCCAAACTCTGCAATGTTGCGGGCGCCTTTACCAACTTTATCAAGCATCTCACTCAATTTTTTAGCTGATCTACCACCAGTTATTTTTGTGGCAAAACCTTTCTCAACTTCTATTTTAATATTTACATTTCCAATCAGTCCTAATCCTGCCATTGAACCATCCACGACAAACACACCTTCAGCCGTGCCTTCAACAGGGGCCAAAAATGTTTCTCCAGTAGGAAGATTTCCACTCTCGCCGTTCTTTTGGAAAAGACCTTTACTTGCAATTGCAGTTCTTCCGCCGATATCAAATGAAAGATCAGTTCCCGCTGGTGCAGTGACTCTTACATGTTTAGCTTTTTCCAAAATCCTTTTCAGTTTTATAGATCTTTTTGCAATAGCTTTATAATCGGCGTTCATTCCGCGAATCATTATCTCTTTTGTTATCCCGGGAAAAGTTGCAACACGAACCCCATTTGCTGATGCAGCCCTTCTTGCATCCGTATGTGTAATTGATTTTGCCGTTGGGACAAGAACAACATCAAATTTTTTCATAAGCTCTGCAATTTCTCCCGGCGGTTCTGCCCCATTTATCTTTCCGGATTTCATCTCCACAAATAATGCATTATGCCCGAGCGCCTTTGCATTTTCAAAAAGTGCGTAACCTATTTCGTGTTTAAATTCATCTGTGATGATGAGTATTTTTTCATTTTTCTTTGCCCCCATACAATCTTTTATCGCTGTTATGCAGGCTTTATCCAAGGGTGTTTGTTTATTCATAATATAGTTATTGACATATAATTTGATGTAAACTATTAAAGAGGAAATCCTATATTAAGCTGAATGACAGCAGTGAATCCGCCTGATTCAATAAAGTTGATATTTTCTTCTCCACTTAAAACATCATCCAAATAGGGATCCCCTTCTTCAAAATTTAGTTTTTCTATTGTTATTCTTGTGAAACCCGCCAAACCTTCCAGACTGATATAATCTTTAATAATAGAAATTATTATCCCTGTTCCAACCGAATAACCTAACACACCCGGATCGCTTTTATACTTGCTAACCTCAGTACCTTCCAGAGAATTAATTGTAGCAGTAAGCGATACATTATTAAAATTTACGGAACCATCAACTATTTTCCAGCTTAAAAAACTCGTTATTGCATAACCGAAATCTATTCCCACAGCCCAGTTTTTCAGATCAAGTTCAAATGTATAATTAGTGTTGCCATCAATTAGAGATTCGGATGCTTCCCTGGTTCTTGATAACGATTGATAATAACCTTTTGCAGTTAAGATAAAACCACTTTCCCATGTTGCTCTGAAAAAATTAATTCCAACACGGTAACCAACTGCTCCGTAATAATCCTGTAATGGATCATCAAGTGTAGTGGATTTCATCTCATTAAAGTATTTAACGAATTGGTTTAACCCGTCTGCTTTATAAGATTGATATACTACTCCTCCATAACCACCAAAAAATCCTAGGCAGCCAAAACCAAATGTTTGTGATTTGATATTCGTGTTGAATAACACAACAGAGATAATGATTACTGTATAAAAGTAATTTTTCTTAAGCATATCAGAAAATGGAATATGGATGTTTTAACTTAAGAATAAATTTAATTAAAAGGTATTCCTACCGTTAGTACAGCCATTGCAAAGAAACCGCCGCCATCAACAAAATCAATACTTGACGGGAAGGTTTCGCCGTCTTTTAATTTTACTTTACAACTTGGAAATATTTTTATAAATCCTCATATTGGAATATAAATATATTGTACTTGCCCTTATTATAAAATTATAAGTTAAAGTATTGCTAGGAGGGTTTTAGTTATTTAATTACTTATCATCTCAGGAAAAAGTAATTTAATTATGGTAAAAAGTTTTAGGGATCGTATTAGTGGTTTTACTCACTTTATCGGAATTATATTATCAGTGATAGGAACAATTGCTCTTCTTACGCGCAATGGCGAGACGTTTACTGTTTATCATGCAACTTCTTTTTTCATCTTTGGTTTTTCTATGACCCTTCTATATACAATCAGCACATTATATCATTGGTTACCTCTTTCTGAAAAGAAATTAATTATTTTCAGAAAAATTGATCATATAATGATCTTTGTTTTTATTGCTGCTTCATATACTCCCGTGTGTCTTATAACATTACGTGAAAGCTGGGGCTGGGTTATTTTTGGCATAGTTTGGGGATTAACTCTTGCCGGATTTTTTCTAAAATTATTTTGGCTTAAGGCGCCGCGTTTTCTTTATACTTCAATTTATTTATTAATGGGCTGGATAATTATTGCAGCTATTTTGCCACTATCAAAAGTAATGCCTTCACAAGGATTATTGTGGCTGGCTTTAGGTGGAGTTTTTTATTCTGCAGGTGCTGTAATTTATGCAATTAAAAAGCCCGATCCCCTGCCGAATGTATTTGGTTTTCATGAAATATTTCATCTTTTTATAATGGCTGGAAGTTTTTCCATTTTTTGGATGATATACAAATTTGTTTAAAAACTATATGCGAAACGAACACCTTAGCTGATAAATATTGATACTGTAATTCAAAATCTTTTTATCTGCTAAATAAATAAGTTAGATCAGGTGTATCTATCCAACTTAAACTTTTCACCAAGGTACAATTTTTTAACTTCTTCATCGTTTGCCAGTTCATTGGCGCTGCCTTGTTTGAATATTACACCCTCAATTAAAATGTACGCATTATCAACAATGCTCAAAGTTTCGTGCACATTATGATCAGTTATTAATATACCTATTCCCCTGTCCTTTAGGTTTGCAACTATGATCATAATATCTTCAACTGCAATGGGATCAACACCGGCAAATGGTTCATCCAACAATATAAAACTCGGATCGGTTGCGAGTGCGCGTGCAATTTCAGTTCTTCTTCTTTCACCACCGCTCAATTGAAATCCCTTGCTCTTCCTTATATTAGCAATTGATAATTCCTCAAGCAGTTGTTCAACCTTTTCTTTTCTTTGCTCAGAATTTAACTTAGTCATTTCCAAAACAGCCATAAGATTATCTTCAACCGATAATCCACGAAATATGGAGTTTTCCTGTGGTAAATATCCAATCCCCATTTTTGCTCTTTTATACATCGGTACCTTTGTGATTTCATTATCATCTAAAAACACTTTTCCCCCCTCAGGTTTTATCATTCCCATTATCATGTAAAATGTAGTGGTTTTTCCTGCGCCGTTTGGTCCAAGCAACCCTACAATTTCACCCTTCGATACCTGTACGGATGCTTTATTAACCACCTTTCGTTTTTTATATATCTTTACTAAATCTTCGCAGCGCAGTGTTTTTGCCATAAAAATTTTCTATTGTATGTTTTTCAATAAATCTGATTTATTCGGACGATTCTGATAAAAAATAAATTTCGGTAAGGTTAATGCCCGTTCATTTCCAACTACCTGTTTTTCAGGATGATATTCACTCAAAGGTGATCCGTATAATCGCACTTCAGTTACTTCATTATCTTCAAAAATAATGGTTACATTCTTTGCACTCGATTTTGTAAGCCCGTTAGCTTCTTCCTCTTCGTAAAGATAATAGATACTTAAAACATTTTCTTCAAACTCAGCTTTTAACAAATTATTGTCTGCAAAGAATAACTTTATATTTTTGGATGATGTCTGATCAAATCTATCTTTATACCTATCGTTTTGAGAAAGCATAAATGCTTTACCAATTACATCAAGCTGTTTTATGTTTTTATCTTCAATATAAATGGTGATTGAATCGCCGGTTAACTGAGAATTTTCATACCATAGAATCGGCTGACCAGCGTCTTCGGATAACTTTTGCGTAATAATTGTTTCGCTATCCCGAAGATAAAGAGTGAAATCGTTTACTGATGCAAATCCGCCTTTGATAATTTTTACTGAATCAACTGCTTTAAAAATATTTGAAGTATCTCTGAAAGCTTCCATTCTGCCAGCTTTGATGATAAGCGTATCAATCTTAAATTCATTCTCAGAAACATAGGATGTATCGACCTGTATTAAAATAGGGTTTTTATTTATCAGGGTATATTTTCTTTCAGGATAATCTTCAAGATGATCACCGAAAATGGTTGTATTATTTTCTAAACTTCTTATTCTAACATTCTTATCCGCAAAACTAATTTTTGTATTTCTAAAGTGCTCCAGTTTATCTGCCATTATTTCGTTACTTGCATCTACAATTTTTACATTACCAATTGCTACAGCTCTGTCTTCATTCTGGAAGTAAGTAAGTTCATCTGCAAAAAGAGTCATCACCGAATCGAACAAGTAAACATTTGTTTGAAAGAATGCTCTGTCTTCATCAAAAAAATATTCACCGCTGTCTGCTTGCAAAATAACTTTCCGGTCATTCAACATAATTCCCACGGTACTTTTTGTCCTTCTCTCGTTTCCGAAATAAAATCCTTCATCAGTTATTATAGTTAGAGAGTCTTGTTTAGCAATTACATTCCCTTTTAAAATTGCATTATTTCGCGCTAAAAACTGTACAGCTTTATCGCACGTAATAACCACGTTGCCCTGAGTAAGCACAACATTACTGTATATTTCCCTAACAGTTTCGCCATCAATAACTTTACCTATAAGACTATCTCCCACAACTTTAATCATGTTAGTTCTTGCCTGGGCAAATATAATTGGAGAAATTATAATCAGGCATAGCATTATTTTTTTTGCAAATAACATTTCTAAAGACTATCGGGAGTTGTAATGTAAGTTATGTTATATATAATGTAGTTACGCAAATTCTGGTCAGATTCAAATCCGTATCCCTCTATTATTTCATTTGGCGAAACGATTGTAACATATTTATCGGAAACAATTTTTCTGTCCTTATTTCTCCACATCATCTCATCGCTCGTTATAACAATTCCGCTGTCGTTAACTGCCACTACACTGTCGATTGCATAAAGGTTGTTGGTTTTTTCATCAACCCTTCCTCTTTTGGCAGTTAAAGTAGTGGTGTGTATTTCTTCATTATTATAAAAATCAATTCTTATATTGCTATCGAGTAATGTTTCTCTGTTTTTTGAAAACACTCTTAGATGACCGGCGTTTAAGATGGCTCTCGTTCTTCCTGAATCAGTAAAAAATATTGTTGAGTTCCAACTTTCCTGATCCGGTATTTCTTCCGAAGTAAATTTCACATTTACGGTTGGTTCAACTTTTTCTTTCGTACAGCCGTAAATAAATAACCAGATTATTATTGGAAATATTATATACTTCACCTGCTTTGCAAACCAAGTTTAATTAAGTCGTGAAGATGAACTATGCCGGATGGCTTATTTTTTTCATCAATAATGATGAGCGTTGTGATATTATAGTTTTCCATTTGCTGAAGCGCAAATGACGCAAGATATTCCGCCTGCAACACTTTAGGATTTTTGCTCATCACATCTTTTGCAGTTATCCCGTTTATATCCATTGTTCGTTCTAACAGACGCCTTAAATCTCCGTCAGTAATTACTCCTTTTAGGTTACCTTCAGTATCAACAACAGAAGTTGTACCCAATCGCTTGGAGGTCATTTCAAAAATAACATCTTTTAATTCTGCATTTTCCTTAACAATCGGAACATCATCACCGCTTATCATTATCTCTTTAATTTTAAGTGAAAGACGTTTGCCAAGACTTCCGCCCGGATGAAGAAATGCAAAATCATCTACAGTAAAATCTCTTTTTTCAAGCAATGCAACCGAAAGAGCATCGCCCATTGCCAACGTGGCGGTAGTGGATGATGTTGGTGCGAGGTCGTGAGGACAAGCTTCTTCCTTAACACTTATATCAAGAAAAATATCACTCTCAACTGCTAAGTCAGAATCTATATTGCCTGACATAGCAATTATTTTAACTCCCAGCCGTTTGAACATTGGAAACAGGCGTGCTAACTCATCGGTAGTTCCGCTTTTTGAAATAATAATTATAACATCTTCTTTTCTTACCATTCCCAAATCACCATGCAAAGCATCTGTCGGATGAAGATAGATTGCCGCTGTTCCGGTAGAGTTCATTGTCGCCACAATTTTTCTGGCTATTAAACCAGATTTTCCCATTCCGGTTAGAATAACTCTGCCTTTACTTTTATAAATTATCTCAACAGCTTCTGCAAAATCTTTACCAATCCTATCTATAAGATTCGCTACAGATTCCGCTTCAATTCGGATTACTTCTTTCCCCTTCTCAATTATCTTTTCTCTGGTCAATTACTTTCACTCCTAAAATTTTTTTACTCTTTTATCTATTTCATTTACCTGAATCAGCAGCTCCTCTAATTGGTCAATCGGCAGCTGGCTTGCTGCATCGCTGAGTGCATTTTTGGGATCAGGATGAACCTCTAAAAAGAGCGCATCAATTCCAACTGCTGCTGCTGCGCGTGCTAATGGTTTGATGAATTTCGGTTCACCTCCGCTTGTTGCATCTTTGCTAGGCAATTGAACAGAATGAGTAGCATCCATAACAACCGGATAGCCAAATTCCCGCATAATAACCAACGAGCGCATATCAACTACAAGGTCGTGGTAGCCAAAAGTGCTCCCTCTTTCTGTTAACAATATTTTTTTGTTTCCTGTCGATTCAACTTTTTCAATTATATATTTCATATCATAGGGAGCAAGAAACTGTCCTTTTTTAATATTAACAACTTTACTGCTATTGCCTGCTTCGATTAGCAATTCCGTTTGTCTTGATAAAAATGCAGGTATTTGTAAAATATCTGCAACATCCGCAGCTTTATCTATTTCATCTTTTGTATGTACATCTGTTAATATTGGAAGGTTGAATTTTTCTTTAACTTTATTCAAAATCATTATTGCTTCATCATCACCAATTCCTGAAAATGAATTGAGATTAGTTCTGTTTGCCTTTCTATAACTTGATTTGAAAATGTAAGGAATATTCAGTTTAGATGTTATCTGATGGATTTCATCAGCCGTCTGTATTATCATTTCTTCATTTTCAACAACGCAAGGACCGGCAATTAATACAAATGGATTACCATCACCGATTTTTATTTTATTTACTTCAACCATCAATTGCTGTTATAGATTAATGTAATTTGTAAATATAAGAAATAAAGGAATTTAAAATAGGTGGAATTTTAATAGAGCAAACAATAAGTTTATTTGATATCACCGTTGAGAAATTTATTCAAACATTCATCATAAATATATTGTATTTATAGAAAATATATTTTATTATCAATCCGATTTTAAAATCAAATAAGTCACTCGTCATTATATATTAAAGAAAAGTTAAATTGAGAAGAAAATATCATTTTACCATCAAACGTTTAGCAATTTGTTTTTTAATATTCATTCCTTTCATATTAAAACCCCAACCTGTAAAAACTTACGATGCATCACAAATTAAACTTGCATTAAAAAAACTAAACACTCTCGGTAGTGTATTGTATGTTGGGGCTCATCCCGATGATGAAAACACAGCATTTTTATCCTATTTTTCATCGGGAAAATTGCTAAGGACCGGTTACCTATCTATTACAAGAGGTGACGGTGGACAAAACCTAATCGGCAATGAACAAGGAGATTTACTTGGAGTTATACGTACACAGGAATTGCTGAAGGCAAGAGAAATGGATGGCGCCGAACAGTTTTTTTCACGCGCAGTTGATTTTGGCTACACTAAATCTTTCGAAGAAACCTTTAAGTTTTGGAATAAAGAAAAAATCCTTTCCGATGTTGTATGGGTAATAAGGAAATTCAGACCAGACGTAATCGTAACAAGATTTCCCACAACCGGTGAAGGAATGCACGGGCAACACACAGCATCGGCAATTTTGGCTCTGGAAGCTTTCAAACTCACAGGTGATCCAAATGCATTTCCAGATCAATTAAAATTTGTAGATGTTTGGACTCCAAAAAGAATATACTGGAATGGGTGGACACCGGCATTCAAAAGAATGGATGTTGAACCGGATACTCTTATCAAAATTAATTTAGGAAGCTATAACACTTTGCTCGGCAAATCTTATACAGAAATTTCTGCAGAAGGCAGAAGTATGCATAAAAGTCAGGGCTTTGGAGATTCGGGTTGGAGAGGAAATTACCTGAATTATTTTATTTATATGGATGGCGACTTTGCAACGAATGATTTATTCTCTGGTATTGATATTACATGGAACAGAGTAAAGAACAGTGATGAAGTAAGTAGTCTGCTAAACGAAACTTATGAAACTTTTGATGCTGAAAATCCTTCAAGGATCATCCCCCTTCTTCTGAAAGCTTATAATAAGGTAAATAATCTATCAGATGAATTTTGGCCACAGATAAAAGGCAGAGAGATTTTAAAATTAATTAGGGCTTGTGCGGGAATATGGATTGAAGCAGTTACTGAAGAAAGAATACTTACACCGGGCAGTAAATTCTTTGT
This sequence comes from Bacteroidota bacterium, assembly GCA_022564295.1. Classification (GTDB taxonomy): domain Bacteria; phylum Bacteroidota; class Ignavibacteria; order Ignavibacteriales; family Ignavibacteriaceae; genus BMS3ABIN03. The sequence continues at coordinate 10,136 of JADFLR010000045.1, forward strand.
TAAAGCAGGTGTGGTTAATCGTTCGGATTTACCATTTAAGCTGGAAGGTATTCATATAACCCACCAGGTTGCAGATTCGTTGATGGACAAAATATTAATGAAAGGTGATTTTACTGAAGTCGAAAAAGAAATTCATTTGCCTGAGAGTATTGATATTACACAACCATATTGGTTAGAGAATGAACGCAAAGGAGCGATTTATAATGTTGCAGATCAATCCTTAATTGGAATTCCGGCAAAGAGACCTCCTCTTTTAGCTCATTTCAGATTATCATTTAATGAAACGAAGTTAGTTTTTAGCACCCCTCTTCTTTACCGTGAAACCGATCCTACACGTGGGGAAGTTTACAGTCCGGTAGCAATCGCTCCGCCAGTTACTGTGAATTTTGAAAGTGATTTGTATTTATTTCCCTCAAACAATAAAAGAGAGTTGCGGGTTACATTAAGAAACCACAAAGATAATATTTCGGGAATAGTAAGATTAAATGCACCTGGTAATTGGAAAATTGAACCTTCGAAAATCGATTTTGATTTTGAAAACAGGAACGAAGAAGAACAATTCAGCTTTTATATCTTTCCGCCAGATAAAGAAAGCCACGATGAAATTACAGCCGAATTAGTGATCGATGATAAAAAATATTCTAAAAGTTTTGTTTCAATAATTTATGATCATTTACCTCTCCAAACAGTGTTTCCAAATGCAAAAGTAAATTTTGTTAGATTCGATATCGGTGAAAAAGTAGTTAATAAAATTGGTTACTTACACGGTTCAGGAGATAAGATACCCCATTACCTTCGTGAGTTAGGATTCGACATAATAATATTGACAGATGATGATCTTTCAAACGGAAACCTTTCACAGTATGATGTAATTATTTCGGGAATTCGCGCATACAACACCAACAAACGGATGGAAGTTTATCAGCACAAAATACTTGAGTATGTTAATAACGGCGGAACGTATATCGTACAGTATAATACTCTGGGAAAAAGATATGCAAACCCCGGGCCTTATGAATTGAAGATTTCCAGAGACCGGGTAACGGAAGAAGATGCTGTGGTTATCATTTTAAATCCCGATCATCCATTGATAAACTTCCCAAATAAAATTACTAATAAAGATTTTGATGGCTGGATTCAGGAAAGAGGTTTATATTTTCCGAATGAATGGGATGATGAATACGAACCATTGCTTGAGATGAACGATTTTAGTGAGTCGCCAAAGCTTGGTTCACTTTTATATGCAGAATACGGCGACGGAATTTTTATTTACACAGGATTATCTTTCTTTAGAGAATTGCCTGCAGGAGTACCGGGTGCTTACAGACTTTTCATAAATTTAATCTCCGCAGGTAAAAATGCAAAGTAAAGAGAAAGAAATAATTGATGCAGATGAATCCACTCCTCCAATTTTAGGATCCTGGACTAAAGTTTACGCATTAGTTTTTGGAAACCTTATTTTTCTCATCTTAATGTTTTACCTTTTCACAAAGGTATTTGAGTGAACTACGTTGATTGGATCGTAATGCTTGGCTTTCTTGCCTTTGTTGTTATTTACGGCATTATGAAAACCCGCGGAACAAAAGATGTGGATTCATATATTCGTGCCGGCAGAAAAACTCCGTGGTGGACAATAACACTTTCCATTATGGCAACTCAAGCGAGCGCTATTACTTTTCTTTCAACGCCCGGGCAAGCTTATGTAGATGGAATGCGTTTTGTACAATTCTATCTCGGGCTCCCAATTGCAATGATAATTTTATCCATCACAGCAGTACCTCTCTACAACAAATTAAATGTTTACACAGCTTATGAATACCTTGAAACAAGATTTGATTTAAAAAACAGAACCTTAGGCAGTATTTTATTTTTATCTCAAAGAGGTTTAGCCGCTGGCTTTACAATTTATGCTCCGGCGTTAATACTTTCTGTTATCCTTGGCTGGCAATTGGATTTAACAATATTGATTATAGGATTTACCGTAATACTTTACACAACCGTCGGTGGAACGGTTGCAGTTAATAAAACTCATATTCTTCAGATGATCATCATAACTGTGGGAATGTTTTCTTCATTCGTTATAATTTATTTTCTTTTACCCGATGATATTTCTGTAATTGATGCGGCTTATGTTGCAGGAAAATTAGGCAAACTCAATGCAATAGATTTCTCTTTTGATTTGAGCAACAGGTATACTTTTTGGTCAGGAATAATCGGCGGTACATTTTTAATGCTATCATATTTCGGCACCGATCAATCACAGGTACAGCGTTATCTTGCAGGAAGTTCCATTAAAGAAAGCAGGATGGGATTACTGGTAAACGGTTTGGTAAAAGTTCCGATGCAGTTTATAATTTTATTTATCGGTGCGATGGTATTTGTTCTCTACCAGTTTGTCACTCCCCCGCTCTTTTTTAATCCTGTTGAAGAACAAAATGTTAAGAATAGTATTTATTCCGAAGAGTACATCGAATTAGAAAAGGATTACGACAGAATATTTAAAGAAAAACAAGTGAAAATAAGAGAGATGCTCAGTGCGATTGAGAGCGGCAGTGAAATTGAGATAACTGAAAAGACAAACGATGTTTTAGCCAAACAGGAAGAAGCAACCATTGTTAGAGAGAAGGCAATTGATTTAATAAAAGAAACAAATCCAGATGCAGATACAAACGACACAAATTTTATTTTTATAACCTACATCACAACTTTTCTTCCAATAGGATTGATCGGGTTAGTACTGGCAGCTATACTTTCGGCATCAATGTCTTCCACTTCCGCTGAATTAAATGCGCTTGCTTCAACAACTGTTATTGATATCTATAAACGAATGATAAAAAAGGATGCTGCAGATTCTCATTATCTTAAAGTATCAAAACTCTCAACAATACTATGGGGTATTTATGCAATCGTTTTTGCTTTGTTTGCCAGCCAGCTTGGTTCTTTGGTTGAAGCGGTGAATATACTTGGCTCACTTGTGTATGGAACAATCCTCGGAATTTTTCTCGTTGCATTCTATTTCAAGAGGATTGGCGGAAACGCCAGCTTTTACGCTGCACTTATCGCAGAATTAGTAGTTCTTTACTGCTATCTTTTTACAAACATACCATTCTTATGGTACAATGTGATAGGATGTTTATCAGTAATAATTCTCGCTTTTATTCTTAATCCCTTTTTACCAAAGAAAGCTGAAGTATAATTACTAAAAAAAAAATATTGCTATTTTTAGTAGTATTTTTATTTATAGGAACTAAGATATCGTTAATAAAATAATTGGAGTTTGTGTTTAAAAACTGATTCGTGAAAATTTGTGCGATTCGTGCAATTCGCGGCTAAAGTATTTGCCACTAATTACACCAATTACCACGAATTATTATTCAAGCCATTTCTTCATTTGAATTCATTTCACGTTACCCAATAAACATTAATATTCTTAACTTTAGTACATTAAAATTTTTAATGGGATATGGCAAACGAAAGAAAACAACAAATTATTCGTGCGGCTGTAAAACGCTTTGCAAGACATGGACACAGCAAGACAACTCTTGAAGAAATTGCCCGTGATATTAGAATAGGCAAAGCAACCATCTACCACTACTTCGAATCGAAGGATGAACTTTTTTTTGCATCTCTTAAATGGGAAACGGATCAGTTCATTGAAGATATTAAGGCAATTTTTAATAATGAAGAATTGGCAGTCGGTGCAAGATTGCTGGAATATATAAGTTATAAAGAGAATATTGATAAGCATTACAAACTTTTATTCGATCTTATACTTAAGTTGGTTGAAGATGATTCTTTTGAAAAGGAAAAAGAGATAATGAAGAACATGTTAAACAGAGAAGAAGAAATAGTTAAACTTGTATTAAGTTCAATCTACAGCAGCCGTTTAGAAGGTATGAACGAATCTTTACCAAACTTTATAGTTACTTCAAGTTGGGGAGCTTTTTTCGGAAACCGAATCAATCATATCTCCCATCCTGACAGAGTTTTGAACACACGGGACTTTATGTTTAAGAGTCTTGAAAATATATTAAGTTAGTAATTGCGCTTAAAGGAAAGTTTCTCCCAAAATTCCTCTCTAAAAAGAATTAGTAATACAACAAAATAAATTAGCTGCGGATACTACTATAATTGCTTTTTCTTCTTCGGTTTATAACCGATTCGATGGAAGGGATTGACAACACTTGTTGTTACATTTCTAAGATGAGAATTTATTCTTTTTAACGATCTAAAATAAAGTGCCAGAGCCACAGCACTACCGCTTGTAATTGAAGGATCGGCTTGTTTTACAAGAGCCATCTGGCTTTCATCACTTACCTTGCTTATCCACTTGAAATCTTTGATTAACTGCCTCGCAGCTTCCTCATCCGAATTTTTAAATACTTCAATAGTCCGACGGAAATTTTCTTCGACTGAATCTTCAATTCTAATCAACTCATCTTCAAACTTTCCGCCGTGCAGACGCTGTGGATGATTTTGTGCGATCTCAACAATATTTTTTGTGTAATCACCTATTCGCTCAACATCTATCACAATACTTACAAGTACCAAACCGGATGATAATTGTTCACCATCTGTAAGCACGAGATGATTAAAAACATCCTTCCGAACCTCACGCTGGTATTTATTGACTTCAATATCTTCATCAGAAATATCAACTTCCTCCAGATGGTGCTCAGTTTTTCTCAGCACTTCTTTTGCCTGAATATACATTTTATATGTTAAATCAAGCATATCGTAAGAACGCTGGAATGCCCTGTCCATTAGGGTGTTTGCTTTAAATACTGATAATATTTCTCTAATCATTTTAAAACCATTAATTTGTTATATAAATTACTAATAAAGGTATTATAAAAAACACAATAAGTACGTATGCAAGTGGAATAAATTTATTCTTTATAGAAAGTTCTGCAAATTTTCTTGCCATTGTTATAGGCACTATTTTTAACGGCCACCAGAGAATAATCCCGCAAATATTGAAAATAGTATGTGAAAATGCCACTGTAACCGCAGCTATATTTCCGGTGATTAAAGCAGCAAGAATTGCCGTAATTGTTGTTCCAATGTTTGAGCCCAAAGTATATGGAAAGATTTGCTCCAATGTTAATAAACCTGCCCCAGCCATCGGAACGATTAACGATGTTGTTATGGAACTGCTTTGAACAAGCATAGTTAATAATATACCAAGTACAAATGCACGTGCAGCCGTTTTAAAAAGATAATTATCAAACCAGTCTTTTGCTCTGGATACAACAATTACCTTTAACGAAGTAACCATATATTTTAATGCAACAAAGAGTAAAAGAATTGCCAGAACAAGCATTAGCCACGGAATGTCTATAAAGTAAACTTTAATAATTTCTACAACCGGCTCAGTGATTGCTTTAACAGGGCTTAGAAATTTGAGTCCGCCAACACCGGCAAATAAATCTGCCATATCAATTGCTAATATTCCTAAAAAGTTTGTAGCAAGTTGGAGAGGGAAAAGTACGAGAACAGATAATACATTGAAAAAATCGTGAACGATTGCAGCAGAAAATGCTCTTCTGAATTCATTATTTCTTTTTATTTGCGGTAATGATGCAATAATATTTGTGATTGATGTACCAATATTCGCACCCATTACTATAGGGATTGCACTTTCTATTGTTAATGCACTTGCGGCAACCATTCCAACAACTATTGATGTAGTTGATGAAGAACTCTGAATTATTGATGTTGCAAGTATTCCTATAAAAAGCCCGATAAAAGGATTTGTTGTAGTTGCAATTAAAGTTTCGGAAAAATCTTTACCAAATAATTTAAGCGAACCGCCCATCATCCCCAGACTGAGAAAAAACAAATAGAGGAACAGTAGAAGTTGAAGAGAAGCAAACAGGTTTGGATACTGCTTATAAAAATCTTTTATTCTTTGCATACACCAACATTATTAAATAATGAATTATTAATCACGTTTAGATTATTTTATTAATCATCTTACTTTAAAGATAATAAAAGAATACGAAGACGCACTATATCCAATGTTAAATTAATGTTAACTTTTTTTTTGAAACTACAGCAAGAGAATTACTTTATCAATCGGACTAAAATAAATTTTAACCAATCCCTATTGAGAAATCGTTTGCAAGTAATAAACACCTTAGTTAATTTAACCCAAAATAATTCTGAAGATTAGCAAATTACTTTTAACTTTATGCTTTCATTTTTCGATTCGTGGTTTCCTTTAATTTACCTTTACGGTTTAGGGGGTGTATTCTTTTTTTTCGGTATGTACATCATCAAGCGCAGCGGTGCAATTGACCTTACGATAAAACGCCATCGTTTCTGGTTTAGAGTTATGTTCTTCGGATTTTTTTACTTTGTACTTATGCATGTAATTCTAACTATCGCAGCCCTATACTTCTGATATGAACCAGGAAACCTTTCACAGCATAGGAACTTCAACTGACTGGATAGTAATGGTCGTTTATTTTATTGCTATCATGCTATTCGGAAGTTATTTTGGAAGATATAACCGCAGTACAAAAGATTTCTTTTTTGGCGGAAGAAGATTTGCCTGGTGGTTAATTGCTTTTTCAATAGTTGCTACAGGCGTAGGCAGCCATAGCTTTGTAAAATATTCTGCAAAAGGTTTTGAGCATGGCTTCTCATCTACAATGACTTATATAAACGATTGGTTTTTCATTCCTTTCTTTTTGTTCGGATGGCTGCCAATTATAGTTTATTCAAAAATAAGATCGATCCCTGAATATTTTGAAAAACGATTTAGTCCTTCAGCCAGATTCCTTGCAACCATCCTTTTACTCGTTTATATGATAGGTTACATAGGCATTGGATTTTTAACACTTGGGAAAGCTGTTATTCCAATGCTCCCGGAAAGTTTTGCTTTATTAGGAATGACCTTCGACGTAACATTAATGGGCGCCGTTATAGTTATTGCAATAATTACAGGAATCTATATTACATTTGGAGGGCAAACTGCAGTTATCTTTACGGATTTGCTGCAAGGCGGTATTTTAATATTTGCAGGTTTATTACTTTTTGTTTTGGGAATGAACTATCTCGGCGGGTTCGATGTTTTCTGGAATTTGCTGCCAACCGAATGGAAAATGCCTCTTGCAAAATTCAACTCCCCTCCCGATTTTAATTTCGTGGGAATATTCTGGCAGGATGGTGTTGCCGGTTCAATTGGATTCCTGTTTATGAACATGGGGTTAATTATGCGCTTTATGGCAACAAAGAGTGTTAACGAAGGAAGAAAAGCAGCAACGTTCAATATTCTTTTTATGCTGCCAATTTCTGCAGTTGTTGTTGGCGGAGCCGGCTGGATTGGTAAAGCAATCTCAGTAGCAAACCCCGATGTTGTTCCTCCGAATACTTCACCCGATCAGATATTTGTTGTTGTTGCCAATATTGTAGCAATGCCCGGCGTTTTTGGGTTTATTATGGCTGCACTTACTGCAGCGTTAATGTCCACAGTCGATACTTTGATAAATGCAACTGCTGCTATTTATATAAATGATGTTTACCGACCGGTAAAAAAATGGTTTAAAGGTAAAGAAGTAAGCCAGAAAATGAAGGATAAGCGCGAACTTTTTGCTGCCAGATTGTCATCGGTGGCAATTACAATACTTGGTGTGCTTGCTGTTCTTGTTTTTAAAAACTTCCCCACTGTTTATGAGGCTCACGGGTATTTTCATTCAACTTTAACACCACCTTTGGTTGTTGCAATCTTCCTCGGAATATTTTGGAGGAAATTTACGCCTGCCGCTGTAATTACAACCTTCCTCGGCGGAGTTGCTTTAATGCTAATGGGCGCTAATCACCCCGGTATTTTAATTGCTCCTTTCGATCATGGAATTGAAATGAATCCTTCTCACCCCTACTCTTACATACGGGCTTTCTATAATATTTTTGTATGCGCAGCAGTTGGTGTTATTGTTGCACTTGCGGCGCCGCGGCTTAAAAGTATTGTTGCAAATATTAAATCCAAAGAAAATTATAAACAAGTTTTTTACTTTATTGCCGGTTTAGCCGGAGTATTGTTTTTCGGTTTAATATTCAGCTCTTCGTTTATAACTCTTCATCCCGGTTCTGTTGTTGAAACAACTGTTTTACTTTTACTTGCAATTATTCTTATCCTTTGTGTTGCAATATCGGTTACATATTTTGTTAAGTATGATGAAGAAGCACAAACGTTAGGTTTAACTGCGTGGTCAATTAATGCGGCAAAAGAATTTTTTAAAGGCGGAAAAGTAAATGACCGCGAAGGTGAACCTGTAAAAGTTAACTGGAAATTAAAACCTGGTGATGAAGACACCATCAACTTTTCAAAATCCGATATGGATAAGATGCAGGCAGATGTGGGAGATTTAGTTTACTTAACAGATGCACGCAAATGGTTGGGCGGATTAAAATCAATTCACTCCGTTTACGGCGAGCCGCACGATGAGGAGGGAATCGTTCACGTAAACGATGAGCACACCAAACAAAGCCAGTTTATTGAAGGAAAAATTCTTGCCGCTGAAAAAGAGATGTGATTAGTTATACTATGAAAAATAAAATAATGTAATATTGTTACTTTAATGTTACAATATTACTCAATTAAAACGGGTTTATATAGTAACTTTAAAGCAGTATAAGCCCAGGTTATATTTACAAAAAATGAGTAAGAAAAACCTGAAAAAATGTATACCCGATTTAGATTGGAAAGTTGATGAAATAATCAATATAGATGGAAGTATTGGCAACAAATATTATTATAAAGGGAAAAGGGCATCAAAGGTTATTTTGGAAGGTAAAATCGCTGAAGAAATGGCTGGGTATACATTAATTTATCATGATGTTAATATGATTTTAAAATGGTTAAATTTTGTAATAAATGAACATAAAAAAATTGGTATAGATAAAACCAAACAATCTAGGTTAAAAAACACACCTGAGAATTTACGTGACAATTTTGATTTAATAAAAGCATTTATGATTGCTGCATTTACGTTTTATGGTAAAATATTTACCAAAGCTCCAGGTAGAAAAATCAAATTGCAAAAATCAATTTTTAAGGAAGACAATGAATTTTTAAGAATCCATGATGAACTCATGGTTTTTAGACATAATTTATCAGCACATAGTGGTAACCAAAAAATTGAATCTGTTCAAGTGTCTTTAATTTTAGATTCTTTAAAGGAGAGGAATACTCGTCCTTTAATAGTCAGGACAATGGATCAACCGAATGCCTTTACAAATAAATTTCTTCAAGATTTTGTAAAAATTTGCGAGTTTATTTCAGATTTTGTTGATAAAAAAATTCATCAATTAAATGACGAATTTTACAAAAATTTAACTCCAGATAAAGTTGAAATATTTTATAACATTTCTAAAGTGTAAATATAACCAGCCAATCAAGACCGACCGCCGAACCGGTGTGGCGCAACTAATGTTTTAGGCATTTAGGTATTCGTTCGGCATTGTAGTTAAAGATTGTAAAGTTAATTAAATAAACTGCCTTCGGTGCGTACGAGGAAATTTACGCACCTTCGGCTAAATTTATGGCAGTGCGTTTTAATTTGTCGCTCTTGTTCTGGGCGGCGCTTTAGTTGCATTGCCGTTAGGCATCAATGGATAACTAGTAGTAGTTTTCTCAGATCGTATTTTGCCAGTTAAAAAAAATGTTGGGCTACAACTTAATATGATTACATTAACAGTGACGACAATTACTCCCCTTTCTCCGCAAGCTATATGCGAAGAGATTTTTGATGTATCAAATTGGATGAGCTTTGTCGGTTACGGACCTATACCAGGAATAACACAAGCAAGGATAATTCATTCCAGCGAATCGAAAGTAGGGATGTGTTTTAGCGTGATAAACACGGACGGTTCATCTCACCAAGAAACAGTAATCGAATATGTAGCAGATAAGAAATTAACGTTTCGCATGGATAGTTTTTCGGTACCACTTAATAAGCTAGCATCCCATTTCATCGAGAAATGGAAATTTGAGGTAGGAGAATCTACGACACGAATTGAGCGTACATTTGAACTGTATCCACGTAATTTGCTGGGTGTTATCCCACTGTGGATTGTATCTAAGTTTTTGAAAAAAGCCATCCAGTTGCATAATGAGCTTTTAAGTGATCCATAGACAAGAGAAGATTATTTGGCACTATGAAAGATGCCTAACGAATCTGTTGAAAAAGTAAAACATATTTTGCCTAACCAAGCGCATCAAGCCGACCGCGTACAACGGTTAGACGTTGGTGCTATTTTAAAGGTTACGTTGTTCGTTTTAGTTTGTATTTTAATGTAGTGCAGTAAATAAAAGTTAGTCGCCGTGTTTGTTAAAAAATATAAAAACGGCTTAACATTATAAACATGGCGTTGTTAATTAGTCGTTGTAGATTGGGGCGGACGGCTTATCGGCCACGCCGTTATACAAACAAAGTATAGGGAGTAAAAATAATGAAATCTTATAGCGTTTTTTTTGCAATACTATTAATAACATTACCAACATCTCTCGCTCAAAACAAAAATGAATTGATATATTCTATTGACGTTCAAGGTGCTATTACAGTACCTGCTGATAAAATAGTATTTACTATATCTCTAACTGAAGAGAACGAAAATCCGCAAACAGTATATGATAATCATAAAATAGTAGAGCAAAAATTGATTGATTTTTTAAATTATTTAAGTATACCGGACTCCAATATCACTTACTCATTATTAAGTATTACTAAGTCAAATAAATCAAAAAAGGATAAAATTGTATTTAAGACCAGTCAAAATGTAAGATTCGTTTTATTTGATTTAGAGAAATATGAAGATGTTCAAATTGGGCTACTTCAAAATGGAGTATATGTATTTAGAAGTGCCTTCTCAACGACTCATGAGGAAGAGGCTAAAAGAATGGGTATCGAGAATGCAATTATAACCGCACAAAAAGAAGCGGAAATATTTGCTGA
>JADFLR010000046.1 GCA_022564295.1 Bacteroidota bacterium
TTGACCGCAAAACAGCTATCGACGCCGCGCTAGCGGCTTGCAATTCGCTCGACCGCATGGTTAGAAGTCGCGCTTCAGCACCAGCGGAGACGGTTGTCCCCACTTGCCGGTGAACACGAACTGACTCAGCGGCTTTCGCTGCCTCGGTGTTAGATCGCGCTCTTTCAGAGCATCTGGCAGTTTGGCCGGGTCTGCCTTGTATCCGATCGCCATAGCCGTCCACGCCTCAGAATGCTCCGGTATCTGGTATACCTCACGCGCCTTGTCGGGAAGTATGCCGATCATCTGATGGACACACAGGCCTCGGGCCGTCGCCTCGACCACCAAATTTCCGGCGGCAAGGCCAAGGTCGTGAACGGCGGCCCGATTGTCCTTGTTGTTCCGCGAAAATCTCAGACTAACGACACCCAACACAAGCACCGGTGCAGCCTTCGCCCACCCTTGATTTGCCTCTACGAGACAGGAGAGGAGTCGTGCGAACTCCTCAGGATTTTCCCTGGTCGCAACAAAAAAGTTCCAAGGCTGTTCGTTATAGGAGGACGCTGCCCAGCGAGCCGCCTCAAACAAAGAACGGAGGTCGGCCTGCGCAACCGGCCGGTCTTCGAAGCCGTAGGGGCTCCACCGTTCCGCAAGAAGTTCGTGAATCGGATAATCTATCGATGCTTTCTTATCAGTCATAATTGCTCTCCATTAAATTAATTTAAGATTACTTATTGATCTCTCATGATGAACTACTTTAGCAGTAGAAACCCTCTATGTAGAGCAGTACTCGAACCGGATCAGTTGTGGGGCCTGTGCCTGCCACCAAGTCTGAAACTGGGGTGAGTCTTCTGCTCGCAGGTCAAAGATGCGAGAACGTACCACAATCGGTAGAGGGTCCTCGTCGAATGGGTATGGGTCGCAAACGATCCGCCGGTCACCGAGGGGTTTAAGTGCGATCGAAACTCGGTCCTCCCAATTTTTACGAGGAACTTCAAGCAGATCAAACTGATCGTTTCCAAGGCCCTTAGCGTCGCCAGTACGGGGTGGGATGAGAGCGGAGCACAGTGACAGCGACAGCCCATCCGCGAGCTGGAGGAGCCGGACATTTGGGTATAAGTGCTCCTCATCAACCCAATAAGTGCGAGCAGGGTCTTTCCGAATTTCCTCGATCCAATCGTCTTGCAGACCCTTAATCTCGGCAACGAAAGCACGAACCTCGTCCAGATTCCCGGGAAGCAACTTGTCCGCTGCGCCTCTCCAGAAAAGGGGATGAGCGAACACAGGATCCGTATCAGCTTGAATTTTGGCAGCATATAACCAGTAGGCATGGCTGCTGATGAGGAGGCTCGCGTAGGCGTGGTTTGAGCTGAAGCGGCGGACCCCCAGTCGCCACCGGTTCATGCCCTCCTGCTGGTTCTTGAGCACATCCGAAAGGCCTGATGGGAAACCATCTACGTCCGCAAGTTCAGGGGTGGCATCCCATTCCCACCAGCCGTTGTCGTGTTCAGCGATGCCAAAAACCGTTTCGGCCCGAAGTCTCTCGGAATCCGGTGAACTGGCGAAGTACCCTGGACGTGCAAAGTCGTCATTCCCCCAATGAGCGGCCAAATATCCTGAGACCTGTGCGTGATCGGGTTGGGTGACTAACCACATCTGGTCCTGTCGTAGAGTTTTTAACATGCTGATCTCCTCCTCTCATCTTTTTGATCAGGTAAGTTTTGGTTTGTCATAGTTTTCTCCTTATTTGAAAATCTTAGTGTTTATTTGGCAGAAGCCTTCCTCATTCAGCAAGGCCTGAGCGAAAGGAAGGAAAAGCAGGTTTCCAGCCAAGGGCAGATTTTATTGCTTCATTTTTACAATTGAGCGATGGCAGAAATCGCTCCCCGCCTGTTTTCGGTTCAGGGCCATTTACCATCGCCGCAATATACCGGTACAATTCCTCATCACAAACCGGGTAGACATCGACAACGTTAAAAACCCTTTTTGACGACCCTCACTCAACTGCCTCACGGCCACGAAAGTCACCAGAGATCTGGCTCTTGCCAGGGCTGTGCCAGACTACGTCCTCGGCGATCATCTCGGTCAACGTATCCATATCGCCTCTGGAAAAAGCCTCGTGGACCTTTCGATGTAACGCTACGTTAGTATGTTCACTCATGATTCTTCCTCCTTTTTTAATGTTATATAGATAATTAGATGATAAACTCTGTTTGGTCTCCTTTCTTCCTTCAGAGTTCGGTTAAGCAAATCGCCTAACCATATGATTAGGTAGTTTTATATAAAACTACAAACTAAAATTTTAAATTCAAAGAATGTTTCTGAATATCCTTACCATATATAAAAATTATGAAAAAAATACATTTAGAAATAGAAAAACAGTTTTTAATTCTTCTTAATAAAAATAACACAGAAGTTGCATTCCGGCAGGAAACTATCCGTGATATGTATTTCGTTTATTTGTCGAATTTCTGCATTCATCCGAGCAGCAATAATCCTGTTTTACATTACAATCGTGACAGCAGACAAAAAGTTTAATCAATCCCGGTTGTGGCAGTTAAAATATTATGATGTTGGATTTTTTGCATTAGTAACGGCATTGCCGATAAGCCGTCCGCCCTAAAGTAGCAATGACTTATTAACAACGAATATTTATAATTTGTAGCCGTTCGTAAATTTCTCTACACGGACGGCGACCTAAATTAACTTAACAGTACAACTTAAAACAACAATGCTACACGAAAGACGAAAACCTAAAAACAGCACAAAACCAAATCGCATCGGCGGTCGGCTTGAGCGGCTGGTTAGGGTGTTGTTAAATATGAACAATATATTTCCCAAAAGTCATACTCATAGAATTAGCTCGAAATCGTTGCTCTTTTTCTCTTTTAGATAATTGTTGTACTAAGTAAATATAATTTTTGCGATTTGATGTAAAATCTTTTTGGTGTTTTCTAAGACCGTATTCTTTTAAATATCTTTCGGAATATCTATGAGAGCGTATACCATATAAAAGAACTTGTTTTGTGTTTTTGAGATATTCAACTAATACATCTGTTAGAATCGAACACTTTACAATTTCCGTTTCTCCAAGATCAGATTTTTCAATTATTGCATAAACTTTGGGATTATTTTTTTGTCTATATTCATTCCCAAATAGATATAAATCATATGGTCTCCTAAGACTGACTGACAAAAAGTGTTTGCCATTCAAATGCAAAACCCTTTTTTTTGTGAATTTATCGTCAGAACCCCAGTTATAATCATTAATAATGCTATTATGATGTTTTGCAATTGGAATTGATAAATATACAAAATGCTCATTTGCACTCATTCTTTTTTCATAAACTATAGTCCACTGATCCTTCAATTTGGAATGAGAATCAAATAGTTTTTTTATATCATTTTGACCAAACCATAAATCTTTAATAATAGCCACACAATTCTCCTATCACCCTAACATATTATTAACCTGCAAGATTTCCGTTTAATATTTCCTGTTATCCTGCAAAAATATTGATTTTAAAATTTATTAATATTTTCATTATTTTATTAATTACTTAAATTATTAACATAAAACGCACTATCTAACAATTATCCTTCATTTGTACATTACTGATATCTTGCATAATTTGCTGGATATATAAAACATCATCTTTGCAGGATATCAAATCTCAGGTTATTCATCTTCGGCTATTCCTTCACCACCATATATCAGAATCTGCCCCAGCCAGTATTGCAGTTAAATTGTGGGGTATCTCAACTGTGCATATGCAACTTAAGTTAAATTGGGTGCAAGGTCAATTAACATTTAGCAACTAACCTTGTTTTGGGGCGTTACCTTCGCTACGCTAAGCCTGCCCGCCGATGGAGGGGAGAAATATTGAGGAGCTACACAGTTGGCGGGTTAAACGATAAGTATAATCCTGCCGGCAGGCAGGTTTACCGAGAAAGAGCGCGACACCGAAACTTTCCTCCAATCAAATATTAATGATATGCTTACTCTTCATATTAAACCGCAGCGTAAGCAATATTGCTGAAGTTGTTAAACCAGCTAACAAACCAATCCAGACGCCCTGAACATCCCAACCCAATTCAAATGCTAAAAAATAACCAATTGGAAGTCCTACTATCCAATAGGCAACAAAAGTAATAACTGTTGGGATTTTTACATCAGTTAACCCTCTTAAAATTCCGATACCGACTGCCTGCACACCATCGGATAACTGAAATAATGCAGCTATGATTAATAACGAGGAAGCTATCGATATTACAGTTTCATCATCAATATATAAAGCTGGAAGGTAGTTCCGGAAAATAATAAATATTAAACCTGATACAGCCATAACACAAAGTGCTAAGAAAATTGATGTGAACCCTGCTCTTCTTACGCGGGTAACATTTTTTTCGCCAACTGCATTTCCAACTCTTATTCCGCCGGCAATTGAAAGACCAAGCACAACCATAAATGAAATTGATGCGAGATTTATGGCGATCTGATGTGCTGCAAGCTGCTCCGTTCCAAGCCAGCCGATCATTATTACCGCAAAAGAAAAAGCTCCAATCTCAAAAAAGTATTGAATACCGCTTGGTAATCCTAATGAAAGAATTTTTTTAATTACCGGCAGGTTGATGTTTTTAAAATGAAATGTTACGTCGTACTGTTTGAAAAATTTTTTATTCATCACATAGAGCATAAGTGATATTGCCATGAATGATCTTGAAGTAAATGTTGCCCAGCCGGCACCATCTAAACCTAATGCAGGAAAACCAAGGTTTCCAAAAATGAGTGTCCAGTTAGTAAAGGCATTAATAATATTAGCCAGGATTGTAATCACCATAGCCGGCTTCATTACCGATAAGCCCTCAATAAACTGTTTATAAGTTTGGAAAAGCATAACAGGTAATGCACCTAAACCTAAAATCCTTGTATATGATTTGGCTGGTGCCAAAACTTCTGCGGGTTGGTCAAGATAAATTAATAACTCCGAACAAATTAAAGTTACCGCCATAAGTACAAAACCAAAGGTGAGATTAACTAATAATGATTGTCTGAAATATATACCGCAATCAGAATATTTATTTGCACCGACTGATATAGCAACAAGAGGAGTAACTGCAAATGATACGCCAATGCCAACTATAAAAATCAATAAAGTTATGCTGTTTCCTAATGCAGCGGCTGCTAATGGTGCAGAACCTAACGTACCGACCATTAAGCTGTCGACCACTCCCATCATTATAAATCCTAACTGCCCTATAATAACGGGATATGATAACTGAAGTGTGAGTTTAACGTGTTCTTTATATTCCACGATAATGTTTAAAAGTTAATCTAATAAAAAATTAAAGATAACTAATCAAAGGAGATTACTAAAATTTTTGCCGTTAACATTTAATTTTAAATAATCTTTGGAAAAATTTATAAACGTTATTAGAACTGAAAGGCAATATGATAATGACGGAGCCAGGAAAGTTTGCATTGCAATCTTTAAATATCTTTGTGAAGAAAACAATATCACATAAAAACATAGAAAAGATTTAGGAAGTGCGTTGTATATTTAATCATAAGATTTTTTAAAACTACTAATTGCATCTGAAATATTTGAATAAACATCGAACACTCTGTTCATGCCTGTTGCTTCAAGCACTTCAGCAACATCGTGTTTTGGAGATGCGAGTATTAAATTCCCTCCTTTTTTTATCGTAGCTTTTAATGCTATGAGTAAGGTAGAAAGGAAAGTTGAATCAACAAAAACACATTGATGTAAATCGACAATAAGTTTTATATTACTATCATCAATATGCTTTAATAAAATTAATTTGAATTCTTCTGCTTGTTCCCTTGTTGCTTTTACCAGATTAACAACTTCAATTATTACCTCCCCTTTATCAATAGTTAAAAAATTATCCATTCTAGCTGTAACTTTCTAAATTAATTATTTTGCCTTGCAATTTTTTTATACTGTTCAAGAGATGCAGGATTCGCCAGCACATCTTTATTTTCAATTAGTTCGCCATTTATGATTTTTGTGACAGCAATTTCAACTTTTTTACCGCTAATCGTTCTAGGTATTTCGTTAACCTGATGTATTTGAGCAGGAACATGTCTTGCCGTAGCATTATTTCGAATACTTGCTTTAATCTTACCAATTAATTCAGTATCAAGTTTTATTCCTTCGTTAAGAACGACAAATAATACCACATTGATATCATTATTCCATTTTTGTCCTACAACAATACTATCGGCAATTTCATCCATTGTTTCAACAATTCGGTAAATCTCAGCGGTTCCAATTCTTACTCCGCCAGGATTAAGTGTAGCATCCGATCTGCCATAAACAATAACTCCACCTGTTTTTGTTATCCTGATATAATCGCCGTGAGTCCATACATCTTTAAATTTACAAAAATATGCTTTTTTATACTTTTCTCCCTTTTCATCATTCCAAAAATATATTGGCATTGCAGGAAAAGGTTCAGTGCAAACCATCTCACCTTTTTCATCAATTAGTTGTTTACCATCTTCGCTTAACGCCTCAACTTTCATTCCTAATCCTCTGCACTGAATTTCTTCTTTATATACAGGTAAAATAGGATTGCCCAACATAAAACAAGATATTATATCAGTTCCACCTGAAATTGATGAAAGTTGTACGTTCTTTTTCACATTTTTATAAACCCAATCAAAATTCTGATCAGACAGAGGAGAACCGGTTGATAGAAGGACACTGAGAGATGATAGATTAAGTTTATCTTTTGGAATAATATCAGCTTTTTGGCAAGTTGAAAGAAACTTGGGGCTTGTTCCAAACACGTTTATTTTTTCAGCTTCGATCTGTTTCCAAAGTATTTCAAGATCAGGATAACCAGGATTGCCATCAAACAGAAAAATAGATGCTCCCACCTGTAGTGTACTAATCAGCCAATTCCACATCATCCAGCCGCAAGTAGTAAAATATGAAATTACATCCCCTCTTTTTAGATTTGTGTGGAATACATGCTCCTTATAATGTTGCAATAAAGTACCGCCAGTTCCGTGAACCATACATTTTGGTAAACCTGTCGTACCGCTTGAATACATAATATAAATTGGATGATCGAAAGGTAATTGTTCAAAGTATATTTTAGTTACACTAAAGTCTAGTAACTGATTAAAATATAGATATTTTTCCCCTCTTACTTCATAGATACCTTCAGTGGAAAGATTATCAAAATGAGTTATCTTGATAACTCTTTCAATTGAAGATATTTTAGCAGTAATTTGTTCAATCTTTTCAGTACAATCAACGATTTTTCCATTGTACTGATAGCTTTCAATTGCAAACAAAATTTTTGGCTGGATTTGATTAAACCTATCGAATAAACCCTGTATCCCAAAATCGGGGGAGCAAGAAGACCAAACTGCTCCCAAGCTTGTAGCAGCTAACATTGCAATAACAGTTTCTGGAATATTAGTTACAAAACCAACTACTCTATCACCCTTTACAACATTCAATTTTTTTAATCCGGCTGCACAAGCTGCAACTTTCTTGTAAAGTTCTTTATATGTTAATCTTATAACCGGATGATCTTCGCGGTAACTTATAAGTGCAATTTCATCATCACGGTAACGCAGAAGGTTTTCTGCAAAGTTTAACTCGGCACCTTCAAACCATTTTGCCCCTGGCATTTTTCTTTCATCAAGAATTTTATCGTAAGTTTTCGAGTGTATTATTCCGGAATATTTCCACAAAGTTTCCCAAAACTTTTCAATTTCGGTAACAGACCAATTATATAATCCAGAATAATCTGAAACTGATGTTCCAAATTCTCCATTTACAAATTCAATAAACTTTGTGATGTTAGCTTCACTAACTTTTTTTTTGTTTGGATTCCAAAGTAAAGTATTTTTGGATTTCTTTGCCACTTAGTTTTTAATTGGTCTGGTTTTAAGATTGGTTACTAAAATTTGCAATCGTCAATATCACTTTCCACGCATAATCAGTATCATTATATTCCAACGCGCATTTTGCTGTAAGCTCAGTAAAGTTTTTTGCTTTAGGATGGTTTTTATCTACAAATTGTATAGCTGTTTTCATCATAAATTTATAATCGGATAATCTTTGATACCTGTAAAATGCTTCCTCGCTTAGTTCAAATCCTTCAAATTTTTCTTTCGCAATTTCTGTTATAAAATCTCTTACAGATTTTTCACTCGGAATGCTTTCTACACTTGCAAATTTAGCAAGGTTATTGGCAGTGAAAACATGAGAATGTTTTATGAAATCGGGAAGTTGATCATAACCAATTCCCTTCTTAGCTATTGGTTTCTCGACTTCAAAAATTGCTTCTCCGTTTGCTCTGCAATAAAAATTACCGGACATTCTACCAACCAGATCTATTTTTTTAGGATCAATTAATCCGTTAGTGAAAATATCTTCAGCAACGTGAATCTTCAACACCTCACAAATCGCCATATTCGCAGAGCCGCCGCTTTCACCATAACTTTTCATTTCAATTAGTTTACATTCCATTTGAAATGGAGATTCTTTAACTCTTTTAGGTTTTACAATATCAGAATCAATAGGAGTTAAACCACTCTTTTTGAATTCACTAACTTCATTTGGGTATTCTGTTGACGCTAAACTAATTTGTTCGACCATAGAAAAAGTAACTGACTGAACAACACATTCTTTAGTTGCAATAAGATTGTTATACGTGTCCTTTAAACTTGCGTCCTTACCCCGCCTTGCCGGAGAAAAAACTATTATAGGAGGATTTACACCAAAAGCGTTAAAAAACGAGAATGGTGATAGGTTTTTTTTACCCTCCGCCGAAAGAGTGGAAACTAAAGCTATGGGACGAGGACCAACTCCTCCTAAAAGCAGCTTATGAAATTCGGGAACCGAAATATCATTAGGTTTATAGTGGAGCATTATTGATTTTTCTTTTTTTCGAGAATCGAACGATTGGTTTTTCTTTTTAAGAATCTATTTTTCAATACTCCTAGTCCTGTAATTTCCAACTCCATAGTATCACCCTCATTTATCCAAATAGGAGTGAACTCTTTACCTTTTTCTTTTGCCTCCAATGCCCACGTTCCGTTCAATTCAAGATAGCAGCCGGTTCCAACAGTTCCTGAACCAATAACATCACCAGGAAAAAGTTCTACACCGTAAGACGCACGTTCAATTATTTCTGCAAATGTCCAATCCATGTCTTTCACATTACCATCAGAAATTAATTTATCGTTATGTTTTGCCGTCATTCGTAAATCATATTTGTTTCCAAATTCGGTTTCTATTTTGTATTGTTCAAGTTCATCGGGTGTAACTAACCATGGACCAATTGCCGTAGCAAAATCCTTTCCCTTAGCCGGACCAAGATTCAATTTCATTTCTTCCATTTGTAACACTCGTGCAGAAATATCATTCATAATAGTATATCCTGCTATGTATGAATCAGCATCTTTAACAGAAATATTTTTCCCTCTTTTGCCAATCACTATTGCTGCTTCTAATTCAAAATCGAGTTTAAGAAAATGATCTGATTCGAATTTTACATCTCCCGGACCAACAATTGCATTATGGTTTGTAAAATAGAAAACCGGGAATTGATCGAATTCTTCTATCATTGGAACTCCACGGTTTCTTCGTGCAGTTGCAACGTGCTGCCTAAATGCATAGGCATCTCTGCAGGATGTCGGTTTAGGAACCGGTGCTAATAATTTCATTTTCTGATCATCAATATTTGAAACTATTTTTCCTTCAGTTATAGCGTCATTTACCTGCTTTGCTTTTGCTATCATCTCTTCACCACCAAGCAAAAATCTTCTCATCCTTGATGGTAATTCAATGCCAAGACCTTGGGCACATTCCTGTAAATCAAAAACTTTTTCGTTATAGTAAATTCCTAAACGATCTTTTTTCTTCAGCGTATATGAAACTAATTTCATTCTTTTTTCCTTGAGTTCAAACTATAATTAATTTAAAAATTTATCTTATTCATTCAACCAAGACTGACTGTAATCTTCAACCATCGTATCTTTAACATTCTTTGTTACTCTAAGCGGCTGGAAAGTATCGATCATTACTGCATATTCATTGGTTTCCTTTACACCAATCGAAGCTTCTGTTTTACCCGGTTGTGGTCCGTGGGGAATTCCCATCGGATGAAGAGTTATTGAACCTTCCTGAATCCCTTTTCTCGACATAAAATCCCCATATACGTAATAAAGAACTTCATCACTATCAACATTTGAATGATTGTATGGTGCAGGAATTGACTGGGGATGAAAATCGAATAATCTCGGAACAAAATTACATACTACAAAATGCTTTGTTGTAAACATTAAATGAATTGGTGGTGGGAGATGTATTTTTCCAACCTTCGGTGCATATTCTTTTAAGTTAAATGTATATGGATATAGAAAACCATCCCAGCCAACAACATCAAAAGGATAATTTGCTAATGAATATTTGTAATATCTATCTCTTAGTTTTAGTATCAATTCGAAATCACCCTGTTTATCAATCGGTTCTGTAAACTGCGGCACTTTGAAATCTCTTTCATAGTATGGTGCATCTTCAGTTAATTGTCCGTATTCATTTCTGAAATGACGTGGTATGTCAAAAGGAGTTGATGACTCAATAATCATAAGTTTGTTATCATCATAACTATCGAACTTTATCTGATAGGTTGTTCCTTTTGGAACAACGATATAATCCCATTGTTCAAAATTCAAACAACCATATTCTGATAAAAATTCACCTTTACCATGATGAACAAAAATTAATTCGTGCGCATAACTATTCCTGAAAAAGAAATCCGAATCTTCAGATACATTTGCTGTTGAGATTACACAATTATCGTTTTTTAAAAACTCATTACGAGCCTTTAAAATATCTCCCCCGGTTTTCTTATTTTCAGTAAAGAAATGGTAATATTGAAGAGGAGCATCCGGCCAATCGATTGAATTGTTTTGTGGAATCTCTCCAATTTTCTTTACCTGTGTTGGCATATTGATGTGATATTTAATTGAATAGATGCCTGAAAATCCTAAAGTACTGAACAACTCTTCACGATAAAGCGATTTACCATCATCTTTAAAAAATGTAATATGCCGCTTAGGTGGTACTTTACCAACTTTAACATAAAATGACATGTAAAACTCCTTTAACCATTGTTAGATATGATTATATTACCACTCAATCAAACATTCTTGCAACCATACTCAACATGGTTGGATGAATAATCGAATGGATGAATGAATTTTATTCTATTATTTATTTTTTTCAAGAGATCCTCTCAAATCCTGATCTTTTTCAATCGACTCGAATAAAGCCTGGAAATTTCCTTGTCCAAATCCCTGCGCACCCTTTCTTCGCTGAATTATTTCATAGAAGAAACTCGGACGATCGCTAATCGGTTTGGTAAATAACTGTAATAAATATCCATCACCTTCTGTGTCACACAAAATTCCATTTTTTTTCAACTCATCAATATCTTCGGTTACATCCATTCCTCTTTCTTTCAAGCCATCATAATAAGTATCAGGCACTGATAAAAACTCTGCTCCGTTAGCACGCAATGCAGCAATGGTTTTTATTATATCGGGAGTCGCGACTGCAATGTGTTGAATTCCTGATCCTAAATATACATCAATGTATTCTTCAATCTGCGATTTTTTTATTCCTTCATAAGGTTCGTTGATTGGATTTTTTACTGATGCACCTTCTTTCGATCTTACAACTTTTGAAAGGAGTGCGGAATATTTTGTTGATATGTCTCCCGGACCAAAATCAATAAAAGTTTCAAAGTTCAAACTTTTATTTAAATAGTTTGCCCATAAATTCATTTCATTAATTCTCACGTTTCCTACAATGTGGTCAATTGCCATTAAGCCGGTCTCTTCGGCTTTTAATTGAATATCCTGAATTGGTTTACCGAAACCAGGCATAAAAATTCCGTTATAGTTTTCCCTGTTAACAAACACAATCTCTGCATCATCATAAAGTTTTATCGCAGCTTCTTCAACCCATCCTTTTTCGTCTTCAGATTTTTGAGGGGCTCTTTCCGGAATTGCTCCATTTGAAATCGCATTTTCGAAAGCCGTATTCACATCTTTAACTTTTAACGACCATCTTTTAACACCATCTCCATGTTTGGACACAAAGGAAGTAATTTCATATTCCGATGGTTTTGAGGCAGCGGTTATAACCAATTTGAAATTATTTTTTACAAGAAAGTATGATGTTCTTCCTTTTACTCCTGTTTCGGATCCGCTGTATCCAACTATATCCATACCAAGTGTTTTAGCATGCCAGTATGCCCACATTTTTGCAGATCCTACAAAAAATTCAACATAATCGTAGCCAAGAATTCCTAATTTGTCAGACATTTTATTTCTCCAGAAATATTTTTAATAATGCTTGTTTATTCAAATAATATAGATAAAATACAGGAATAGTAAAATAATTAAAAATAGATTATATCCGAAATCTATATACAAACTCCAAATGCATGATTATTGTATCAATACAGTTTATAATACTTCTAAAATAGTTTGTATGAAGTAACTAACTAATTTAATTATAATATGTTATAGCTTTCAACTTATATTATCCAACAGCATAAAATCATTTTTAGTATGAACTACATTTTTATCAAAATTTTTTAAATCATAATTGCAATATTTTTCCAGGGGGCAGATTATACAATTTGGTTTTGTTGGCTTACAAATCTCTCTTCCTAATCTGATAAGATTAGTGTGAAAAGAATGTGCGGTGCCAGCGGGAATTTGTCCGAATATTTCATTAAAGGTTTTGTCCGGAGTTTTTGTATTCACTAACCCAATTCTATTCAACGTTCGATGAACATGAGTATCAACAGGACAAACATTCCTGTTCAACGAAAATAACAGCACACAGCTTGCGGTTTTTACTCCCACTCCATTAAATTCGGTTAATTTATCAATCACAATATTATCATCTTTTTTATCAAGAAATTTGAGTTTAATCTTTCCATTCTTTTTCTTCAAACCCTTTAATACATTATTAATTGCCTTAGCTTTTTGTTTACCTAATCCTGCTACTCTGATTATCTTTTCAATACTTGATGGTGTTAACTTAGCTACTTCATCCCAGGTTTTATATTTTTGTTTTAGATTTTGATATGCACGATATGAATTTTTATCATTTGTATTTTGAGATAGAATAGTTCCTATCAGCATATCTACAGGATCGGGATTCTTCTTATTCTTTTTTGGAATTCCGAAAAATTGAATAAGTAAATTATTAATTTTATTAATTTTCTTTTTCATTAAAACATAAATATATATTAAGTAATTAGTTTGAATAGTAAGATAAATATTTTTGTTATATTTTTCGGTTCAATTTTCTAAACTATATAATAAGCACAGTGGAGGAATAATGAGCACTTTGATGGTTAGTATTTCAGGAATAAGAGGTATTGTTGGTGATGGACTTGATCCAAATATAATTATAAAATATACAAGTGCTTATGCCGAAATTATTGAAAAAGGAAAAGTTGTTGTTGGAAGAGATGCAAGAATTACTGGAGATATGCTCAATCAATTAGTTACCGGAACTCTTTTGGCAAAGGGATTGGATGTAATAAATATTGGAATTTGTCCGACACCGACTGTTCAATTCACTGTTAAAGAATTAAATGCCGATGGAGGCATTGCAATATCTGCAAGTCATAATCCGAATAATTGGAACGCACTGAAACTTTTAAACTCTACTGGACAGTTTATGACTCCAGAAGAAAATAAAACAATGTTAGAAAAATTGGGTGAAGCAGATAGTAATTATAAACGGTGGGATGAAATTGGCAAAAACAGTTTTTATAATGAAGCAATACAGAAACATGTTAACGCTGTTCTAAGTATGAAATATATTGATCTTAAAGCAATTCGGAAAAGAAAATTTAAGGTTCTTGTTGATTGTGTAAATGGTGCCGGTGCTTATGTAATTCCACAATTGTTAAAAGAATTTGGCTGCGAAGTTATTGAAATGAACTGCGAAAAATCAGGAATCTTCCCCCGCTTA
Organism: Bacteroidota bacterium; assembly: GCA_022564295.1. GTDB lineage: Bacteria > Bacteroidota > Ignavibacteria > Ignavibacteriales > Ignavibacteriaceae > BMS3ABIN03. Next base: position 14,034 of record JADFLR010000046.1, read on the forward strand.
CCTGAACCGTTACCGGAAAACTTAACGGAAACATTTAAAGCAGTAAAAGATTCCAAAGCAGATTTTGGAATTGTTGTTGACCCGGATGTTGACCGTTTGGTACTCATTGCAAACAATGGAATTCCATTCGGAGAAGAAAACACTATTACACAGGCAGTTAAATTTATTCTCTCAAAAGAGAAAGGAAGCGTAGTTGTAAATTTGTCAACCACACGAGGTGTAGAAGATGTAGTAAAGGAATATGGATGTGATGTATTTCGTTCAAAGGTAGGTGAGGCAAATGTGGTTAAGAAAATGAAAGAAGTAAATGCAGTAATTGGCGGAGAAGGAAGCGGTGGTATAATTTATCCGGCTATACATTACGGAAGAGATGCATTGATCGGTATAGCTATTACCTTACAGCATCTATTGGAGTTTGACGGAACAATGACTCAATTAAAAGATGCTCTTCCAAACTATTCAATTTGTAAAAAGAAAGTTGAACTATTAAGTATTGAGCCTGATGATGTGATAGATAGAATGAAAAACAGATACAATCAGGAAAAAATAAATACTGAAGATGGTTTACGTATAGACTTTGAAGATTTTTGGGTGCACTTGAGAAAATCGAATACCGAACCGATAATACGAATAATTACAGAGGCAAAATCAGTTGAAGAAGCAGAAAAGTATGCTTCGAAATTTCTAAAGGAATTAACATCGATGAAATAATTAATAAAGTCTTCTTCTTTTCTGAATATAGCTCATTAATGCTTTATCAAAGGGAGTGGATGTTTCGATGAGATTAAAATCAATTTTTGAATTAAGGCACTCACTTTTAATTTTGCCAATAAATTCTTCCATAGCAAGTTTATATGCCTTTTGTATCTGATAGGGCTGAGTTGTTAGTTCTTCCTCCGACTCCATATCTTTAAATATTGCATCTCTCCCAAATGCAAAATTTCTTTCAATAGGATCTAATATTTGAAAAACTATAATTTCATTTTTTTGATAACTGAAATGTTTAAATGCTGAGATTACAGATTCAATATCATCAAAAAGATCGGAAATAATTATAACCAACCCTCGCCTTTTTATTTTTTCTGCAACAGAGTTAAGGCAAGTAGCAGTATTGGTAGTATCTGCTGCTTTAACCGAGACTAAACTTTTTAGTATTTGCCTTAGATAAGATTTTGTTGCTTTCGGTGGTAAGTACTGTACTATCCTATCGGAGTAAAGAGTTAATCCAAATGCATCCTGCTGTTTCATCATCAGATAACTTAATGCTGCAGCCAAAGTAGAAGCATACTCAAGCTTTGATACATTATTGCCTGAAGAAAATTGCATGGATTTGCTTACGTCAAGAAGAATATAACTTCTCAGGTTTGTTTCTTCTTCATACTGCTTAATGTAATACTTTTCGGTTTTACCATAAACTTTCCAATCAACATCTTTAAGACTATCCCCTTGCATGTACGGTCGGTGTTGTATGAACTCAACGCTAAAGCCATGGTAAGGGCTTTTATGCAGCCCTACCATAAAGCCCTCAACAACCAATCTGGCACGTAATTCAAGTGAATGGATTTTTGGAATAATTGATGGATCTAACAGGTTTTTATACTCAAGATTTGCTTGAGCCACTATTCCTGCCCTGCAAGATTTTTCTGAAGAATTTCTTCAGGAGTTAAACCCATATTATTCAGTTCTTCATTTGCAGAAGTAGCTAAATCATGATCAGGAAAAACTTTAAGGAACAAGCTGTAAGTTTCAGTTGCTCCATCATAATCGTGTAATTCATTTGCCTGAACAAACCCTGCCATAAAAAGCCCCATTGGCGCTTGTTCGCTACCGGGATATTTTTCATAAATGTTCTTGAAAAGCTCTACTGATTTTAGAAGTGATTCGTTTTCAGAAATATTTTTAACAAGTTTATTCTGATATATTGTTGCTAACAGCACAGTAGCTTCCGGAGCTAATACATCATCCGGATATTCTTTTATAAGTGTTTCATACGATAATACTGCTTCGGGAAAATTTTCTTCGATTGTAAATTTTTCACCTTCGGTTCGTAATTCACCAGCCGTTTTTTTATCGCTGCATCCAGCTAAAAGCAGAATAAAGAAAGAAAGAGTACTAATAATTGTTTTCATTTCTCATAATAATTTGTTTAACAAGAATAATAAATTTATGAATTGATTACCGAATTTACAACGCATATAATACTCCATTAAAAAAGCCGACCTTTTTCAAAGTCGGCTTTCTTTAATTATAACTAGAACTTTTTTTTACTTAGTTAAGATCATCTTTTTAACTGAAGTAAAATTAGTTCCGTCACTTGCAGTAGCTTCAAGCTGATAGAAATAAACTCCACTATTTAAACTTGAAGCATCAAAGATTACTTCGTGCACTCCGGCAGTCATATTCGTTGTAATTAATTTGGTTACTTCCTGTCCCAATACATCAAAAACTTTTAAGCTTACTTTTGAATCTACAGCAAGACTGAAAGTAATTTTTGTGCTCGGATTGAAAGGATTTGGATAATTCTGCTCGAGAGCAAAATTAACAGGTGCTACTTCAACCTGTATAACATCTGAATAATCATATACACCATTGTAATCAACTTGTTTTAAACGATAATAATATGTTCCTGTCTGAACATCTGTATCCGTGAACGAATAATTATGAATTTCTGTAGTTGTTCCTGAACCGCTAACAAATCCAATAGTTGTGAATTGGTTGTTAGTACTGCGTTGAACTTCAAAACCCTGGTTGTTTTGTTCCGTAGCTGTAGTCCAATTCAAATAAACAGCTCCATCATTTGCTTGTGCAGTAAATGAGGTTAACTCAACAGGTATTGTATTAGGAGGTAAGAAATCAGTAGCGTAGTATCTTGGGAATATCTGGTAACCTCCGTCAAATGGAGGACTATTGTCGAACTGACTTCCAACACCTAGAATATCTCGTGGCCAGACTGGTTCAGGCTGTCCGCCGATATCCGTATCAGAATCTATGCGGAATACACAAGTATCTATTCCGTCACTGAAATCAAGGTTCACGCTGCTGCCGCCTGTTGGCCAGGTTCCACCAACCAAAGTTAATGAAATGAATCCAACAAGAGAGCCTTCATAAGCTTCAGGATCTGCTTTATATTGTGCTAAAGTTAGTTCTATTAGATCTGGTGTGGGATTTCCTGAACTAACTAATACCCATCCTGATGAATCTGCAGGAATAATTTCAGTCATACCGTTAAACTGATCAACTTCACCTGTAATTTGGAGCAGATCACCAGGTTGCCAATCAAAGACAGGAGGACCAAACATAAAAATATCTGTTCCTCTTGATGCTCCAGAACTAGAAGTAGTTACCTCATCCCAAATGTAGAATGAATTATTAGTAGTTTGGAAATTTGGTGAGAATACAACTCCCTCAACCGTTACGGTCTCACCGAGATGATCGGGGATAAAATCACCGTCTAAGTCCTCTATTGCATAGGCGATAGATACTGTTCCGCCACCAATATCATCTGTTACAATAGTCTGATAATATGCTACCGGATCTATAAAACCTTCCTGAACATCCTGAGTAGCCGGAGGCGGATCTCCATAAATTGGAGCCCAGTTCCAGCCAACACCTGATTGCAATTCACCAAAGGAAGCAGCTATTGGATATGGAGAAATATTCTGCTGATTCCAATAATTTGCATTAGCATCCCATTGCGCATAAATAGCATAATACATACCGGCTTGAAAATCGAAATCAATCGCACCGGAACTGTACCACGCTTCACCAGGTCCCTGGTTAGGAACATTTATTGAATGAACAAGATTGTAATTACCCTGTGGTGTTGCACCTTCATAAACAACAAACCACATATTTGCCGCTGCAGTAAGATTCAAGTAAAAAAGATGCTCAATCAATTTACGGGGAGTCGTACAAAGAAAAATGTTACCACGTCCGCGCAATCCTGATGGACCAAACATATTCTCATTCAATCCGAATACTTCTGTAATCGGACCACCTTCTAATGTATTTTGAACACTGTGTACTTCAGTATTCACAGTAAAGGGAGCATTCATATCAATTGTGTTATTGAGTGACTGCCCAAAAACTGTAGTAAAACTAAACAGTAACATTGGAGCTAAAAAGATTGTAAGTAGTTTTGTCCGCATAGTTCCTCCTTCAATTGTTGTTAATAAATAATTTTAATTAAGATGAGCTGAAATATTCTTTTACTTAATAATATAAAAGTAAAATCTATTTTGATGATATGCATAAAATTCTTTCTATGAGTGTGAATTTTCAGTAATTAAAATGTTAAAAAAAATCTAATAATGCAACTATTAATAGACTAATTTTAAAAATTAATAGCGACCAACAACTATAATAATTTCTCAAAATTATACAATTTTTGTCAAGTATTGTTCAAATTATCAAAACAAATACCATTGAACACAATTTTAAAAATCCTTTTAAAAGATTTATAAAGAATTCTAAGTTTAAAATAAAAAAACCGACTCTTACCTCCCTGCCGGTAGGCAGTGCAGGTTCAGAGCCGGCTTTTACAAAACTAAACTAACTATAGTTTACTTAGTTAAGATCATCTTCTTAACTGATGTAAAGTTAGTTCCATCAACTCCTGCTGCATCTATTCTATAGAAGTATACACCACTATTGATGTTTGATGCATTGAAGTCTATTTCGTGTGAACCTGCTGCGAGGTTACCACTGATAAGAGAAACAACTTCCTGTCCCAATACATCAAATACGGTTAAGTTTACTTTGCTGTCGGCAGCTAAACTAAAGGTAATCTTTGTACTTGGGTTGAATGGGTTCGGATAGTTTTGATGTAATTTATACGATGTTAGAGTAATTTCCAATTCATTAATATCAGTAACTGTACTACCCTCTTCCACCACATAGAAAGAGTTTACATTTACATTTCTCATTACATCAATCTGATCACTTGGCCAGTTAATAATTATTGAATCTATGACTGATACTGAACCCACACCGATTGTTTGTATCGCACTGTTTTGCGAAAGGTAACTAGAACCACATTTAACAGGTCTTATAAAACTTGTAGAGCCTAAATAAAATTTGATAGTACTGCCAATACCATCCCTGTTACTTACGGTTCCCTCTAATTGTAGTTTTATCCAATTATTTGAGGCACCACTATTCTTCCATAATGCGGAATAAGTAGGATCGGAATTAATAACTACAATATCACAATATCCATCATTATTAAAATCTCCGAAAGCTGTACCGTAACTGATGGAAGTGTCAGTATTTATACCTGAAATATTCAACTTAATAAACGTGCCGTCACCCTGATTTTCAAATAACTCATTCTGCCTTTCAGGATCACTCATACTCGTAGCACCGGCTGATGCAACAACAAAAAGATCGAGATCCGTATCATTATCAATATCAATAAAATTTGTACCCCAGCATATTTTATTTACAGCAATATTTAAATCATTGGCAACATTTGTAAATGTACCGTCGCCATTATTTTTCAATAAAGCATTACCTTCCGGACTGTTAGATACATACATATCCCAGTCTCCGTCATTATCGTAGTCACCAACTGCAATGCCCATAGCATTAAAATAAAGGTTAGTATTTGATTGCTCACTTACATCTTCAAATGTACCATCTCCATTATTTTTGAATAATGTATTTCCATCCTCTTTGTCATTAGCAATGTAAATATCCTGCCAGTTGTCATTATTGTAATCAATGAATGAGATTGCCAGTGGGAATTTGTATAAGCTTGTTATTCCGAGAGTATCACCAACATTTGCTTCCTCAGTTACATCTGTAAAAGTTCCATCACCATTATTTTTATAAAGCGTATTTGGGAATAAATCACTCCTATGTCCTACATACAAATCAATAAATCCGTCATTATTATAATCAGCCCATGCAGCTGCTGTTGAAAACTGTACATCGGTTGACAATCCTGCTTCCCCAGTAACTTCTGTAAAATTATTATTATCATTCCTATAGAGTCGGTTATAGCTATTTTTGCAAGTGAAGAAAAGATCTTTGTCTCCGTCATTATCATAATCGACCCAGAGAATAGATTGAACGTTTGATGTGTTACTAATACCCAACTGCAGAGAGTAATCCTCAAAATCGAAGCCGTTATTTTTGTAAATAAGCAGCTCGGCAGAATTCTCAGTTGCAAATGCTAAATCTTCCACTCCATCTCCATCAAAATCATAAATACTTACGCCACCACCAAAAAACCCCCCACCTCTACTTAATGAAATACCAACTTCATCCGCAACATTTTCAAAGGTTACCTGTGAATAAACAGGTAAACTTACAAGCATTACAATCACAACGAAGGAAGTTCTAATTAATATCATATCCAATCCTTTAATAGTTTTACTCTTATATTATTTACTTAAAATCATTTTTTTTACTGATGTCAATTTTATCCCACTGTAACCATAAGCAGTTAACTGATAAAAATATACACCACTATTAAAATATAACGCATCAAAATTTACTTCGTATCTGCCCTCACTTAAGTCGTTATTAATCAATATGGCAATTTCTTCTCCCAAGACATTGAATATGTTGAGGGTAAC
>JADFLR010000047.1 GCA_022564295.1 Bacteroidota bacterium
GAGCTTTAGTTTTTTATTAATACGTGATATGATAATTTTAAGTCCTACATTTTTATCCAAATGTTTGTAATAGAACTCATTTACCTGAGAACGAAGTCTTTCATCTTCCCACTTTAATCTTTCAAAAAAATCTATTTTAATTTTTAAAGCATCTATATAATATTTTGATAGATTGACAGCCTTGATTTTGTTTTCTGATAATTGATAGGTTGTTCTTTCATCAAAAGTAAAGATTTTTCCATTTTCTAAGTTTTCATTCATTTTTTGAATAATAGGATAGATTGGTTTTAGATAAAAATCTGTTTCATCATTTATAAGGAAAAAACCAGTTGCATAATTTTGTTTACAAATTGTGTAGTGTCAATGCGATTTTTTACACCTATAAAGAAAAATCGCTCTACAATAATGGCAACGCCAAAGATGAGGCTTGCCAGAATGATGTACATGAACACGCCCCCGTTCTTAAAGGCCAGATTTATATATTCTAACACCGAAAACCTCCATTTTTCTTATTTTTGTTTTGATAAAATTTTATGGTTGTTTATTATTAAATGGAAACAAAGAACGTCGATCTTTCTTCTCTTAAGATAAGTAGAACTGAAGATCCCCAATCTCATTCATCTACAAAGAAGATTGTAATATGGGTTGCAATAATAATTGCATTTCTGTCAGTTGGATACCTCAGCATAAACTTGTTGATTCAAAAAACTATTGAGGTTAAACTGATCACTGTTGAATTTCAATCTGCTTCACAGTCTAACATAATATTAACTGCTTCAGGTTATGTTGTTGCACAAAGAAAAGCATCTGTAGCATCGAAAGGTACGGGCAGACTCGTATATATTGGTGTTGTTGAAGGAGATGAGGTAAAGAAAGATCAGATTCTGGCAAGAATTGAAGACAGCGATATTAAAGCTCAACTGGAAGAGGCTGAAGCAAATCTTAAGTTTTACGAAGCAGGTCTGAAAGAAGCAGAGAATAACTATAAAAGAGAAGTGGAACTTTTTGAGAAAGGATTAACATCGGCGCAACTGTTCGATCGTGCAGAAGCAAATTATAAACGTCTTCTCGCTTCGTTAGAAATCGCAAAAGCAAGAATCTCACAGTATGAAGTGGCTTTAGAAAACACAATAATTCGCGCACCTTTTGATGGCACAGTGTTGACTAAAAATGCAGAGATAGGTGAAGTTGTAGCACCTCTTGGTGCGAGCACGACCTCCAGGGGTGCTGTTGTTTTAATTGCAGATATGAACTCACTTCTTGTTGAAGCAGATGTATCTGAGTCCAATATTGAAAAGATAGAGATTAACCGGGACTGCGAGATTGTTCTCGATGCATATCCTGATAAAAATTATGCAGGTTTTGTTTTCAAAATTGTACCAACGGCAGACCGTTCAAAGGCAACAGTTATGGTGAAAGTAGGGTTTAAAAATTATGATAGCCGCGTACTTCCGGAAATGAGTGCAAAAGTTTTATTTTTAAACGAAGCTTTAGATCCTTCAACTGCTGATCAAAAACCTGTTTTGGTTGTACCATTTTCTTCTATAAAACAGGAGGCGGGAAAGACTCTTGTTTACTTTGTTAATAATGATATTGTTGAACCATTATCAATTTCTACAGGAAAACGATTAGGAAATAATATTGAGGTAACTTCAGGTTTGCAAAGAGGAGATAAAATAATTGAGAGCGTAGATGAATACATCACTCAAGGAATAAAGGTAAAAATTCTAAATTAAATTTTATATATTCGGAGAAGTAATGTCGCTGATAATACAAATAGAGAACCTATCAAAATCTTACTGGCGTGATAGTATGGAAATCCCGGTTCTTCACAATCTCAATCTCGAGGTTGAACGCGGAGGATTTTTATCTCTTATGGGTCCTTCCGGTTCGGGTAAAACAACCTTACTAAATCTTATAGCAGGAATTGATCGTCCTTCTTCCGGTAAAGTAATTGTCAACGATTCGGATATTTCTAAAATGGGTGAATCGGCACTTGCAAAATGGCGGGCTATTAATATTGGATTCGTATTCCAGTTTTACAATCTGATTCCTGTACTTACAGCTTATGAAAACGTGGAACTTCCGTTGATCCTAACCAAACTTTCAAGGAAAGAAAGAAAAAAACATGTTGAAACAGCATTAAGTATTGTTGGATTAGAAGATAGAATGCATCACAGTCCCAGACAACTTTCCGGTGGTCAGGAGCAGAGAGTGGCAATTGCACGCGCCATTGTTGCGGATCCTTTGATACTCGTTGCCGACGAACCAACCGGAGACCTCGATAAAAATTCTGCCGACGAAATTTTAACATTGATGAAGAGGTTAAACAGTGAATTCGACAAAACTATTATTATAGTTACTCACGATCCACACGCTGCCCGGATAGCAAAGATTGTTCATCAACTTGATAAGGGAGAATTAATCATAAAGTAATATGAAAATATTTAAACTCTTATTAAAAAATTCGCTGCGGCATAAACTGAGGACCTTTCTCACGATACTCGGTATCGCTATTGCAGTGATAGCATTCAATGTTCTGCGAACAGTGGTAACAGCGTGGTCTGTTGGTGTTGAAGCATCATCTGCAAACAGATTGATTACAAGACAAGCAATCTCTTTCATATTTACTCTTCCATATGCATACAGGGATAAAATTGCCCAGGTTCAAGGCGTTGAGGAAGTTACTTTTGCTAACTGGTTCCAGGGTGTCTATATAGATAAGAACCAATTCTTTGCACGTTTGGCTGTTGATCCTGAAACTTTGTTCAGAGTTTATCCTGAGTATCTGATTTCTGAAGATGAACTGGCGACATTTAAGAAAGAACGAAATAGTTGTGTGATAGGAATTGACATTGCGAAGAAGTATGATTTAAAGATCGGGGATGTAATGAACATCGACGGAGATATTTATCCGGGTAACTGGGATTTTGTTGTTAAAGGTATTTATCATCCGCGAGATAAAACAACCGACGCAACACAAATGTTTTTCCACTGGACTTACTTGGATGAACGAATTAAACAGGACATGCCCGGCAGAGACGGTGAAGTTGGTTGGTATACAATAAAAATTTCTGATCCTTCAAAAGCAGCAGCAGTGTCGGAGCAAATAGATAAACTCTTTAAAAATTCAATGGCAGAGACAAAAACTGAAACTGAAAGAGCTTTTCAGCAAGGCTTCCTGCAATCAACAAGTTCGATTATTACTTCCATGAACGTGATCTCATTCGTGATCATCGGTATAATAATGTTAGTGCTTGGTAATACAATGATAATGGCAGCACGCGAACGCACAAGGGAGTATGCTGTATTTAAAACTTTAGGTTTTTCTGCACGTCATTTGGTTGGATTGATTATGGGAGAATCATTAATAATTTCTGCTATTGGCGGCGGGTTAGGTCTGGCACTTACCTTCCCGATAATTGCTGCTTTTGCTGAGTTTATTCCTAAAGGGTGGTTCCCAATATTCGAGATTGAAACTATCACAATTGTTTTTTCCGTTACGGCTGCTTTGATGATTGGAATATTAGCATCTATTTTTCCTATACAAAAAGCTCTTCGAACAAAAATAGTTGATGGGTTTAGATTTGTAGGATAGTTAATTATTGGCAAAGATTTTTTTAACAAGTAATTATGAAAATACCCATAAAATATATTCTTAGGAATTTTAAATCTAGAAAACTCACGACTATGATTACTGTTTCAGGTATTGCACTCGTGGTGTTTGTATTTGCTGCAGTATTAATGATGGCTTACGGCATCCAAAGTACTTTGATCGCAACCGGTTCGATTGATAATGTAAAGATTGTACGGAAAGCCGCTAATGGAGAAATATCCAGTATTATAGATGGTGAAACCCAAAATGTTGTCAGATCATTACCGCATATCGCTGTAACCACAGAAGGGAAGCAGATCATATCCAATGAACCTGTTGTAATAATAAATCTGGATAAACCCGACGGCGCTATGGGTAACATAACAGTAAGAGGAGTCTCACCTCTCAGTAATTATCTTCGTCCGCAGTTGAAAATTAAAGAAGGACGAATGTTCAAATTTGGTGTCCGCGAATTAATTGTCGGCAGTTCTATATCCAAAAGATTCGTTGGTGCGAAAATTGGAGATATAGTTAAGTTTGCAGGTGATGATTGGAAATTAGTCGGTATATTCTCCGCAGATGGCAGTGGTTTCGAATCCGAAATACTTGGTGATGCGTTGCAGCTTTTAGGTGCATTCAATCGGGGAAATACTGTTTCAACAATTACATTAAAATTAGATGATGCGAAAAATTTTGATACCTTTAAAAGAGCTTTTGATGCCGACCGCAGACTTCAACAATTCGAAGTAAAAACTGAACGGGATTATTTTGAAGAACAATCTGAACTGATGGCAACATTTATAAGAGTGTTAGGTATTTTTGTAACTGTTATCTTTAGTTTTGGCGCTACTATCGGTGCAATGATAACTATGTATTCCGCAGTTGCAAACCGCACTGTTGAAGTAGGTACCTTCAGGGCTCTTGGCTTTAGCCGGCGAAGCATATTAGCTGCTTTCCTAACAGAATCAATTTTAATTTCACTTTTTGGCGGATTGTTAGGCATCTTGCTTGCTTCGCTGCTTTCTTTCTTTTCTATTTCTACTCTTAACTTTGGCTCATTTTCCGAGTTGGAGTTCTCATTTTCTACATCACCTTCAATAATTATATCATCGTTGGTTTTTGCTTTAACTATGGGAATAATAGGAGGGTTCTTACCTGCGGTCCGGGCAGCGAGAATGAATATTGTAAATGCACTACGAGCAGGGTAATTTTATGAGGCTGTATCAAGAGTAATTTTTACTGTCACACTGAGCCTGTCGAAGTGTGATTTTATTGACCTTAAACCCAATTAATTTTAAGTTGCGTATGCACAGATGAGATACCCCACAAATTTTCTACAATATTGGCTGGAGTGGTTGGAGGAATTTGAATGGAAGAAAAAGAAAAGCAGAACCAACATAATGATATTGTCACTCAATTAGAACCGGAGGTTAGAACTAAATCGGAACTTCAGCCGGATGACTGGTTATGCATTATATGCAATAAAAAAATTACTACAGATAAAGACAGATTTGAATTTAATAATCAAAGTGAATTCCAATTTCTAAATCCAAACGGATACTATTTTGATATAATCACTTTTTGTAATGCCGATGGATGCCGGGAAGAGGGAGAACCCACTATGGAATTTACCTGGTTCCCCGGGCATTCATGGTCGTTTGCTTTTTGCAGCCGTTGTGCTAGCCATCTTGGATGGAAATATCACGGAGAATTTTCGTTTTACGGACTAATCAAATCCAGACTGATCAAAGGAGTAGCTCTTTTTAATTAGGAAGTGAGGTGGCAATTTTGATGAGTGAAGAAAAACAATCTGGCTACTATGAAGTAGAATTTAACAGTATAAATTTAGTCAGTGGAATTTATTTCTATAAACTTCAAGTTTACCCCGCAAACGGCGGGGCAGGATCTTTTGTTGAAACTAGGAAAATGGTGCTGTTAAAATAAATTATTAAAATTCTTAAATAGAATTTTATCAGGATTGTAGTAAGGTCCTCTATTCCTGTTAAGTATTAGTAATGCATTTAAATAATAGAAGGAGAACAATATAATGCGAAAGACATTATGGGCATTATGTATTGTTTAATTACTCCTGATTATTTCCTCTTGTTCAAATAAACCTGATAATGTTGCAATTTCATCGGATGGTACAAATATTTGCTTCGACCACAAAGGTCAAGGTGAACCTGCTATTGTTTTTGTTCATGGTTTTAGTGTTACAAGGAAATATTGGAATTATCAATTGGAGTATTTTTCAAATAAATATAAGACTGTAACAATAGATTTAGGAGGTTTTGGAGAATCGGGAACTACAAGGACAAATTGGACAATCTCAGCCATGGGAGAAGATGTTGTCGCTGTAATTAAGAAATTAAAATTGAATAGAGTAGTTTTGATTGGTCATTCTATGGGTGGCCCTGTAATCGTTGAGGCGGCAAAACGTATGCCGGAGAAAATTGTTGGTTTGGTTCCTGTTGATATATTTCAAAATATTGATGATGTATGGACAAAAGAGACTATCGATGGAACAATTAGCTATATTAAGACTGCATGGAAAAATCCTGATTCATGGAATTTTTTAAAAGACAAAACATTAATACAACACTATGTTGATCAACTCCCTGAGGAGCAACCCAATTATTGGTGGCCCGTATTAGCAGAGACTTTCGAATGGATAAATGAGAGTAAGGAGAAATTCTCCCAAATAGATATCCCCATATTTTCCATAAATTCTGATGAGAAACCAACAAACGTTGAATTGTTTAAGGAATATGTCCCTTCATTTAGTACTAAAATAATTCCAAACACTGGTCACTTTTTACCATGTGAAGAACCTGATAAATTCAACCAGGCACTTGAAGATGTAATAAACGAATTCCAAAGCATAAATATCGAAAAGTGAAATAATGGATCGATGCATAACATCTGGAAATCGCCTATCCGAGGACAGAAGAAGCCACCGTCCAACCATTTTTGACTTACGCAGAGACCGTTTATGCACAAATAGATTCGCTTTTCCACAGGGCTTTGGAATAGCTAATTTTAGACAGCCTGTTTTTGAAATGACGTGTAAATGTCGTGTCAGTGCAGTTGAAAAGTCCGTTTCTAATCCTTAAATTAGACAAAATCAAAAGCCTAGATAAAGCCATGATACAGCCAGAGATAGGAATCAAAATTGCCGAGTTAAGAAGACAGAAAGGTTTGACTCAAGAAGATCTTGCCTATCGATCCCATTTGAATGTTAGAAGCATTCAAAGAATCGAATTAGGAGAAGTCACACCTAGGTTCTCAACCTTGAAATTGCTATCAGAAGTTTTCGGACTTGAATTAAGTATCGAAAACGACGACGGTCCTAATCTTTGGCTGGTGTTGATGCACTTGAGCTGTGTCATTCCTCTGATGATAGTACCGTTGTTAATTTGGACTTGGAAAAGAGCCGAAATTCCCGAAATCGATCGTCACGGAGTAGACGTTCTGAACTTTCAAATCAGCATGTCTCTTTACTTATTCGTTTCAGCCGTTCTCGTCCTTGTCATAATTGGTGAAGTTCTGCTGCTGGCGTTGGGGATTTTTATTTTTTTTATCTCGATTACAAATGCCATTAGAGTCGCGATGGAGCTCAACTATTATTATCCAATGGCGATTCATTTTATCAAACGCGGGTAAAATGGAAAGTTTAGCTATTGCTCCCTCTAGACACTATGCAGCAAACAAGGTAACGTTTCACCATAGTTACATAAGTCCAGCTACCTCAGTTTAAAGAAAATATTTCGAAATTAACCAACGAAAGGAATCACAAATGAAAGTAAAAATATGGCAACTATTTCGGTGGTCGGTTGTTTTTATTGCTGTCACTGCTCTTGCGTTACCTTTGCTTTTCACGATAGGCTGTGGACAAAAAGGAGCAGACAGTACGGACGCCGAGGCGATCGCAAAGGCACGGTACTACATAAATGAATTGCAAGAGAGGTTCAAAATTCCAGGAATGGCCGTCGCAGTGGCCATAGCTGATTCGATTGTCTGGGCCGAAGGCTTCGGCTATGCCAATTTGGAAAAGAAGATTCCTGCAACGCCCCAGACCATGTTTCGCGCTGGCAGCGTTTCAAAAGTCTTTACCGCCGGCGCCGTTGCCTTGCTCTATGAACAGCGAAAACTCGACCTCGACGCCCCAGTACAGAAATACGTGCCCGAGTTTTCAGATAAGGGTTATGTCGTCACCACTCGACAATTAGCAGGGCACCTTTCGGGTATCCGGCACTATAACCTAGACGAGGAAGAAGACAAAAAGCACTATGACGACGTCATCTCCGCGTTAGAGCTTTTTAGAGACGATGACTTAGTGCACCCTCCGGGTGAAAAGTATTCATATAGTAGTTACGGCTGGAACCTGATCAGCACGGTCGTGCAACGCGCCGCCGGTCAATCCTTCCTCGACTACATGCGAGAGCACATTTTCACGCCCCTAAACATGGTCAATACTGCAGCTGACGATATCACCGCAGACATTCCAAACAGATCTCTTTTCTATGACGGTCAGGAGGTCGCTAAGGACATCGATCTTAGTTACAAGTGGGCCAGCGGGGGCTTTCTTACATCCGTGGAAGACCTTGTTCGCTATGGCTCGGCGTTTTTGCCTGACAGCGATTTCCTAAAACCGGAGACATTGGAATTGCTTTTTACTAATCAAAAGACCAACGACGGCAAAGCCATCCCGCACGGCATCGGTTGGTTGGTGGGGAAGTTTGAAAATGGTAATTCTCTTTATTATCATCCCGGAAGTTTGTTAGGTGGGCAGGCCATTCTCGTGGTTCAACCTAAAGATCGTATCGTGGTGGCGATGCTAGCCAACCGCTCAAGCGGTTTTGGAGAAACTGCGGCTAATCAAATCGCGTGTTATTTCCTCGGTTTGCGAGAAAACGAATGTCCGGAAATTGAGGGTGAAAGAAAGCTGAGAATTGAAAAGCACATGCGGTTGCAGATGCTTAGTTCTGCCATCAACGAGTGGGAGACAGCGATCGAAACAGGCAATCTGAAAACCGTCATGGCGACTTTCTCGGAGAATTTCCAGAGCTTGAAATGGGAAAACAAAACAGCCATGAGACGTCACTTTCAACAGATCTTCGCCTCAGGAAGCACCGCCGTGGACACCGAGAATCTCCATTTCCGTTTTCGCAGCCGCGGCTATCCTCTCGGTGCTTTGACTTATATAGAGGGTATTAAAACGGAAGGGGCTTTTGGCGCTACTTCCTTTCGTCTCACCTTTATCCGAGAAGAGTCGGGCCCGATGATTACCAACTTGGAATTTGTGGAGCCGTAGGGCTAAAGGGTCTAACCAATTCATTCACCCGACAAAAGAGCGACGGATTTTTGGGCGGGTCCAGTGCTTTTACCAAGCTAATTTTGAGTACTTAAGTTTAGTGCAATCAAGCACTTTTGCAGGTAATGATCGTTTTATAAGCTCGGCAATTTTCAGTTTTTTAATTCAGCTATTATTTTTTTAATTTAAATGTAAAAGATTATTAAATGAAGAACGAAATTAAACAAAGAACAGATATCAAAAGTAGAATTACATAATAAACGAACAAATAATTAACTTTTAGTCCTGCTATACGCAATGCGTATATTGGGTCGTTAGCAACGATTAAAAAAGGAAAATGAAAAAGCTATTAATTATTCTTATTCTCAGTTATTTGCCATTAATAGGTTACTCACAAGATTATCAAAGACAGAATTATGCTTTAGCCAAAAAGAAAACAGATGTTTTAATTAACCAGTTTCTTAAAGAAGCAAACATTCCAGGCATTTCTGTTGCCATTTCAAAAGATAATAAACTTATCTATTCGAACTCTTTTGGTTTCTCCGATTTAGAACATAAATCGCCTGCTACTAATAATACAAAATTTAGAATCGCAAGTGTAACAAAATTATTGACAGCTGTTGCAACCGTAAAACTTATTGAAAGCGGAATTATCCAGAAAGATGATTCCTTACAAAAATACTTTAACGATTTACCAGAAGCTTACCAAAAAATAACCATTGCTCAACTTGCCGGACATCTTTCCGGGATCCGGCATTATACCGAGGAAGAAATATTTAGTAGTAATACTAAAAATTATTCTAACCTAAGAGATGTTTTTGAAAAATTTATAAATGACACTTTGTTATTTGCTCCTGGATACAAATACAAGTATTCAAGTTATGGATATGTTCTACTGGGTGCAGTATTAGAGAGTGCTAAAAAAGAAAATTTTAATGACATTATTACTGAATATATTTTGCGCCCTGCCGGCCTATTTAATACATTGCCCGAAAAATACAATGTAGCGATTGATAATTTAACTAAGTTTTACTATCCACAAAAAGAAGGTGATGGATTCACAATTCCAGAAGCCGAAAACTACAGTTATAAATGGTCTGCTGGAGCATATCTTTCAACAGCATCAGATTTAGCCTTATTCGGCAGCGCACTGGTTTCAGGGAAAATTGTGGATACAACATATTTACCTTTATTGTTTACACCACAAAAAACAAATAACGGTAGTGAAATCCTGTGTGGTTTTGGATTCAGAATTGGCACTGATTGGAAAGGAAGAAAGGTTGTTTATCATGGAGGAGAATCCGAAGGATCACGAGCATTTTTTCTTATCTATCCAGAACAAAGACTGACAATTGCCTTACTAGCTAATGTTTTTAGAGCTCCTCTATTTGAGGGTGAAGCAGAAACAATTGCCGGCTACTTCCTTAATGATTATTCTTGGAAAGAACAGATTATTTCTCCAGGTAAATATTCTTATACTGCATTAAATAAAGATAAGCCAATGAAAAGTGAGATCAATATAGAAAAGAATTATGGAATAATTAGCAATTTCAATGGGCGTGATGTTCCTATTGTGGATATTGTTTTAGATAGTGATAAAATAAGAATAATTGGAACAGCAAGGAATGGTATTATCAATATTTGGATATATCCAGAAAAGAATAGATACATCGGTTATTGGGGTTATGATAAACCTAAAAATGAATTTATAATAATTGAGTTTGTAAAAGAAAAGAATACAGAGAATAAATAAACATTAGCTGTCATATTAATCAACAAATTTAGTCAGGAGTGAGAGCTAAGTAATTGGCTAGTGTAGTGAAATTACTCTCTCATAATCAGGAGTTGGTTTACAATAATTAATTATTTTCTTATATATATTTTATTAAATCATTTCTTAAATCTGTTGGCTATGCGGTAGCCTGTATAAAAATTGTGGAAGAAAATGTTGCCACAAAATAAATAACTTTACCATTTATAATCTCTGAGATCGCATTTTTATACCTCAAAACTTAAGTATATTATATGCCATCAGATAGTCTTATTCCAAAAAAATACAAAAAAAGAAAAAAACCAAAACCATATATTTATGGGATTGTATTCACCCCCCGGTTATGTTAATGTCCTTGTAAAAATTTATTATACGGCAGATGACTTTTATTTTTATAATCTCTGAGGTCGCATTTTGATACCTCAAAACCTAAGTATATTATATGCCATCAGATAGTCTTATTCCAATCGAATCTCTCATTGATAAAATTCTTATTATCAAAAATCAAAAAGTAATGCGCGATAGAAAATGTCTTATCAATTAAATATGTATTGGTATTTGGTGCAATTTTATCCGTTGCTTTTGTATATATAAAATTATAATTATAAACCTAAGCTGTGCCCCTTAATTCTATCGGATGGAGCTTAAAATACTGAGATGAATTATATCGCTGCAGATATTGAGTTAGTAATAATACTGATTAACACCGTTTTAAATAATCTGAAAGGATAAGAAATGAACGGAAGAATAGTTTTAATAGTCGTGATTATTCTCTTCACAGGATCGATCAATTTATCTGCCCAGACGACCTGGACTAAATATATGGGAAATCCCGTACTGGATCTTGGTCCCGCTGGCAGTTGGGATGACTCTGGTGTCGTACTACCATCAGTGATTTTTGACTCGAATGATTATAAAATGTGGTACTACGGTGATGATGGAAGTACAACCAGAATAGGCTATGCAACATCTCCTGATAGAATCACCTGGGCCAAAAGCGGTTCAAATCCTATACTCGATTTAGGTCCGTCAGGAAGCTGGGATGACACGTCGATTCTTGAACCCACAGTACTGTTCGACGGTTCTATGTATCATATGTGGTACCAGGGTTTTGACGGGAGTCTTAGGCGAATAGGGTATGCTACCTCATCGGACGGAGTTGTCTGGACTAAAAGCGGTTCAAATCCTGTACTGGATTTAGGTGCGGCGGGAAGCTGGGATGACTTAGAACTTAGACAGCCCTTTGTGATATTGGATGGGGCACTCTTTCGGATGTGGTATACAGGTTCCAATGGTACAATTCAGCAGTTTGGTTATGCAACATCACCCGATGGAGTGAACTGGACTAAGCATAATGAAAATCCTATCATGGGATTAGGACCTTCAGGAAGCTGGGATGATGTATGGATTGCGAGTCCCAGGGTGCTTATTACCCAAAGCTCATATGAAATGTTTTACAGCGCCTTCGACGGAAGCAATATCCGAATCGGATATGCTATCTCTCCGGATGGACTTGCGTGGACAAAGTATGATGGAAATCCTGTAATCAAAGAAGGCTCAAATGGAACCTGGGACGATAAATTCCTGTTCGTAGGATCGGTAATTTTAGACGATTCTACATATAATTTGTGGTACGCTGGTTTCGACGGGGGCATTTGGCGTATTGGGTATGCGACTTCTAATGTCGATCCCGTTTCAGTCCAGACTTCCGGAGCACTGATAGAGACATTTAGTTTATCACAGAACTACCCAAATCCATTCAATCCTTCAACCACAATTAAATATGGGTTAAAAGAAAGAGCAAATGTTGAACTAAAAATCTTTGATATTATTGGTAGAGAATTATCAATTCTTATAGACAAGGAACAACCAGCTGGTAACTATGAAATAGTATTTGACGCTTCTTCGTTACCTAGCGGAATTTATTTCTACAGACTTCAAGTTTATCCCGCAAACGGCGGGGAAGGTGATTTTGTCCAGGCTAGGAAGATGGTGTTGATGAAGTAACTTTATAATTAACTAAATGAGGTCACAGTATGAAAATCTATTCAGTTCTGTTGATAATTGTTTTTAGCTTGACGACAAATACTTTTTCTCAGGTGCAGTTTACTCCCCATACGATCACAACAGGTACGAATGGCGCCCATTCAGTCTATGCGGTAGATGTAGACGGCGACGGGGATATTGATGTGCTTTCCGCTTCTGAAGTGGATAGTAAAATTTCCTGGTATGAGAACGACGGTAATGAGAATTTTACACCCCATACGATCACAACGGGTGCGAATACCGCCAGTTCCGTCTATGCGATAGATGTGGACGGGGACGGTGATATCGATGTTCTTTCCGCATCTATACTTGATGATAAAATCGCCTGGTATGAGAACGATGGTAATGAGATTTATACCCCCCATACGATCACAACAAGTGCGGATGTCGCCCATTCAGTCTATGCAATAGATGTAGACGGCGACGGGGATATCGATGTGCTTTCCGCTTCTCTTTCCGATGATAAAATCGCCTGGTATGAGAACGACGGGAATGAGAATTTTACACCCCATACGATCACAACAGATGCGAATGATGCCAGTTCCGTTTATGCGGTAGATGTAGACGGGGACGGTGATATCGATGTGCTTTCCGCTTCTCTTTCCGATGATAAAATCGCCTGGTATGAGAGCGACCTTGTTAACAGTGTAGCAATTTCAAATGAAATTCCAATTGAGTTTAGTTTAAGTCAAAACTATCCCAATCCATTTAATCCATCTACGATAATTCGTTTCTCAATACCTGAAGAGTCTTTTGTTACAATAAAGGTTTTCAACACTCTTGGTGAAGAAATAACAACACTTATAAACGAAAATATTATTGCTGGAAATTATGAAGTTGAATTTGATGCATCCAAACTTCCGAGTGGTATATACTTATACAGACTACAAGCAGGTTCTTTTGTTGAGACTAAGAAGATGGTGTTGATGAAGTAAGATCAACAACTTATTGTTGTTTCCCCAACCCCTGCTTAATAACATAGGCAGGGGTTTTTTATTACTTGCTAATTGCGAGTTGACTTTAAATGACCTTTAATGGATTTTACAACTACAATTAAAAATCTACTCCTGGCGGGAGGTGTAGTGTGGGTATTGGTGAATTGTAATTGTTTCCACATTCCTTTCCTTTTAAGAGTGGAGATTTATGAAACTTACTATTAGGAGGATTATATGCAAATAGTTTTATATTTGGCGGCTATTTTTTTATTACCAGTTATACCTGCATATGTGTTATATAAAACGTTTCCAAGTAAGACAATAGTTAAGGGACCCTTCAAAGGCCTTGATATTAATTTATCTGGTGCATTTGCCGGATATTTTCTCCTGGTTCTAATAGCTGTTGGAATGGTTATTCAGGCTCCAAGCGAGGAGCCAGATCATTATGAAATCTGGAAAATAAATGGGAACGTTGGAAGTAGAAGTGTTCGTATATCACCGTTTACGGGGGACACAACAATTAAAATTGATGCATCAGGTATCAATTTAGAAATTAGACCTGCTCCTTCAGAATTTAAGATCGATAGTGACGGCGGATTTGAAGTAAATGTCCTTGTTAAACCTGGGCATGTAGAAGGAATCCGTGATTTCCCCACACTTATATTTAAAAGAAGTGGGTATAAAAGTATCATTAAGAATTTGAATAACATAAAAAAGATAACTAATGAAGATGGAAAAGTGCTAATACTTACAGAAGTTCTATTTCTTGAAAAACTTACAAAAGATACTGTAACTATACTCTAGCAACAATAATTAATTATCAATATTCAATATGGAACTAATTATTTTGGCTAGTTATTATTTAGAAAAAAAGGGATACAAATATGAATAAATTTATTATAATCTATTTATTATCATTAATGATGGTAAATAGTTATGGGCAAGAACAAACCCATTCACAATACGATTTTATTTCGTACCTATATGAATATAGCGATCTAGAATATTGGCAAGATCAATATTCAGAAAATGTAAGATGGAATTTTAGAAATGTAATCTTTGAGAACTTAACGCGTGATGAAAGAAAATTTATAGGATATGTAGATATGGAACTTCCTTTATTAAATAAAGGCGGTTGTGAACCTTTTTCTTTTTCCTATTCAATAAATGAGGGTATAATTATAGCACCAATTATAGCAATCAAATTTTTTGATGATTTAAGTATTGCACATAGTTGGCTGTTGAAAAATGGCTATGCTACTAATACTATTAATGTATACACACTTATGTTAAAATATCTAAATCCTACTAAAGATGATCGATGGCCACCTCCCTTATCAGTATTAGGAATACCAGATAATTGGAAGGATGATCCAGAGGTAGATAATATTTCTCAAAATAATTTAAAGAATATAGTGGTATTTGAAATAGCCCACCAATTAGGTCATATATATCAGGGTGATGATGCACAAATCAACAAATCTTATACTCAACAAGTCAATGATGCTTATACTCAAAAAGTCAATGATGCTTATACTCGAAAAGTCAATGATGAGATAAATGCTGATTATTTCGCTGTAGAATTATTTCGTAGATTAGGCATACCACCAACTGGTATAGATCAATATTTTCTGATCCAGAGTATCTTGGCTCCAAACCCATATGAATTTAATAAAACAAGTGATTATGAAGATTTTGTCTTAAATAATATCTGCCATCCAATAACTTCTGAAAGATTAAATTCTTTAGCTAGCGAATTAGAATCAAAATTATATGAATTTATTAGGTTTGAAAAAGAAAGTATCGGTATCATGTATGAACTCATAGAGCAACTCCGTTGGGCTATAGGGGTATTTGAAGATGCTGAGATAGCAGCACTGAAGGAAAATATAAAGTCATTTAATATTTCAGATCTAAAACCCCAAAGAATGGAACAGATGCGTAAGTAATGATACCATTACAATGATACAAGGAATACAACAAATGGCTGAATCGGAGTAATTATGAAAAATCAAATTGTTAGCAACCAAGAATTAATATTTTCAAATATGCTTGAGATTCAGGCTATTATTAGAATACTGAAACGTAAAGGAATCACAGATGAAAATGAGATTTTAGATGAAGTTAAAAAGCTCTAAGTTGAAATGGAGGAGAAAATAAAAAAGATGGGTAGAGAGAATTAATAAGTAAATGGAAATATTTCCGTTGAACCAACATAAGATAATCTTTGATACATTAGATTGGGAGTCTTTACAGCCGGGTGTAAGATATAAAAGGTATAAGTCTGATAACAAACAGATTCGACTCGTGGAATATGATAAATCATTTATTGAGCAAGTATGGTGTATAATAGGGCATATGGGTTATGTTATCGAAGGAGAAATTGAAATAGATTTTAATGGTGAAAATATTAATTATAGACCCGGTGATGCTATTTTTATTCTTCCGGGTGAAGCACATAAACACAAATTAAAAGTTGTTTCAGATAAGGCCATCCTTTTTCTTGTAGAAGATGTTTAATAATGAGAGTTGAATGATTAATTATATAAAAAGATAATGGTTATTCCTTTTAATAGTTCTGATTCTCTTATTGTTTAATATATGGGTGTGGTTTATTTATGGGCTGGGAATGGAAAATGAGAATGCAGGAGATCCTTCGACAAGCTCAGGACAGAGTTTTGTTGAGACGAAGAACCTTCCTGCCGATAGGCAGGGATAGTGTTGATGAAGTAAGAGGTTTGTTATTAAATAATTTTTTCTTATTATAATATTGTTAATGTTATTAACATCCCCTGCATTCCTCACTATGATGTTTTTTCTTCAAGCATCATAGGGCAGGGGATTTTTATTAGACGGATGCCGAGTTTGTGGATAAGATTGCCTGCCCACAATTAAAGCCGTGTTTATAAACGCGGCTTTTGTGTTTTAAACCCTAATTAAAATTAGTTAATTGGTTTTTTAACTAAACTCTCGTCCCCCACCTTGCTTTTTTATTTTTTAAAGGTTACTTTCCTATTATAAATGAGGATACGGACAATACGTATTTAAAGCGTTATGTAAAATAAAACGTTGTACTTTATGTGAAACGAAGGCTTGGAAAAACCTTCAGGGCAACCATTAGAGAAATCTAAATTAGTAGTCTGTCTGGATGTGATAATTTGAATTAATATAAATAGGTATATAATTATGATCATCAAGAATGTTTTTTTTCTAGCACTATTTATTCTATCAAGTGCCTATGTTAGTTATGGACAACAGTTTAATAATAATTGGGATTTAACTCCAAATATTATCAAGGCGAGGACCATGGTGAAAAAGGCAGATAGCCTATACTACTCTGGCAGTTATGTTGAAGCTGCTAAGATATTTGAGAAAATCGTAGAATTAAATCCAGAGGATATCGAATCAATTTATAATTTATCTATCAGTTATCACCTGATTGGTAATTATGAAAGAGCCATAATATATCACAAAATGGTTGCTGATTTTATGGAATCTGATCAGACAGATGGATTAGTGCATTATAAACGTAACGGTTTATATAATTTAGCCTGCGCTTATTCACTTATGGGGGATATTGACAATTCCCTAAATACATTAAGTCTGGCTATTGAAGAAGGGTTTGATAATACCGGCTCTCTGACTCTGGATTCTGATCTGGAAAATATAAGAAATGATGTTCGCTTTCAGGATGTATTAAAAAGCCTTAGGATAAAAGAATTCCAATCAAAGGGTTCTAATAATTCAAATCCCAGCCCTGAGCAAATAAGAGAAGGTGTGGAGATTGTGCTCAATACAATAAAAAAGAGGCATCCAAAGCCATACAGACATTTTACTGAATCAGAGTGGAATAAAAAAGCTAGTGAAATCATTGGGCGGGCTGACGAACTTAGTGAAAATGAATATTTAGTTGAATTAATCAGTTTAGTTGGTATGGCAGCCGATGTGCATACTTCCGCTTTTCCAATAGGTAATATTTTATTGCAGGATTCATATTCTTTAAGACCATGGAAATTTAGTGATGGTATTTATATCCGTGCTGCATCAAAAAATTATAGCCATCTTATTGGTGCTGAAGTAATTGCTTTGAATGGTGTTCCAATTAAAAAAGCATGGGATATCATCATAAATAAATTCCCAAAAGAAAATGAATCGATGACAACCAATTGGGCTGCAAATTATATGCAGTTTCCGGTAATATTAAATGTTCTTGGATTGGCGAAAGTGAAACCGGTGGGAGTTGGAAATTCTTAATGCCAAATGGCAAAAATGAAACAATATTCTTAAAAGCAGATGAGCATATAGGTTATTCAAGTGTAATAAACACATCAAGAGCTATAGATGCTCCTGAGGGTTGGATTCAAGGGCATGATAATTTATCTGAGACACCGCTCTGGTTGAAAAACGTAACGGATAATTATTGGTACGACATCATAAATGAAAATAAAGCCATTTTTTTTCAAATGAATATTCCCAGATATAACAGACAAAAACCCTGGGACAAATTTTTGGATGAAATGTTCAAAACCATTAATGAAAATAATGATATAGAACGCTTGATTATTGATCTTAGACATCACAAAGGTGGAAATGACTACATGGCGAAAGCACTTGTCCGTAATATATTACTATCTCCGAAAATAGACAGACCGGGAGGTCTTTATATTATTACTAACAGGGTTACACAATCTTCAGGACTCGCTTTTATAGGTTGGATGGAGATGGCGTCGTATCCCATAATTGTTGGAGAGCCGGCTGGAGCACACCCGCTGCTTAAAAATGGCGCCTGGGGAAATCATAGAGCTATTAATCTTCCGGGAACAACTATAACTTTTAGAGTATCCACTCATAACGAAAACATGACCGATGCAATTGATGACAGACATATAGTAGCTCCAGACATTCCTATTACAATGACCTATGATGACTATGAATCCGGTAAAGATTCCGCTTTAGAGGCAGCACTTTACTTCCCAATAGATAAGGCACATATACTTTTTGAAGATGCAGGTGGAAGGCTTATACCAAGATATCTACCATGGCGCAGACTTAGTCAGAAAAATGCCTTTGAAAAGAAAAAGGAAGAATAATAGGAACGGTTTCGGCTATTATAATTGATAACAAAAACAAAATTATTTTTGCTGCCTTATTGGTATAGTTTCTTAACTAAATCCTTTTTTGTTTTAAACTACCCGACAAATTTCTGAGAGCCAAAATTCCCAATTTCATATTGTTAATTACATATTTAAATAATACATTTAACGGTATGACTCCTTTTAATTTTAATATACAAACTGTCATTTTACTATTTGCTACTCTATTAACGGGGCTTTTGGCAGGTGTCTTCTTTACCTGGAATAATGCTATAACCACAGGGATTGGAAGGCTAGATGATGTGAGCTATCTAAAAGCTTTTCAGCAAATGAATAGAACCATTTTAAACCCATTATTCTATATTGTTTTTATGGGTCCTTTGATATTATCAATTGCTGCCACTTATGTTTATAAAGCAAATCCAGCTTATATTTTATGGATGTTAATTTTAGCAACAGTAATTTATTTTCTTGGCGTTGTTATTGTCACCATCTTAGGAAACATTCCTCTAAATAATATGTTGGAAAATACCAACTTAGCCGATATAAGCTTAGAAGATGCAAAGAGTTTAAGGGATAAATTTGAAACCAAATGGAATAAATTACATTTAATCCGGACAATTTCTTCAGCCACCTCATTTTTGTTATTGATTCTTACATGTTTGTTCAGAATCGATAGCATTTAGTATCAAGAAAATAAAATAAATAAAATCAGGAAATTAATTATGGAAAAAAAAAGATTTTAGTACTCGGAGGAAAAGGAAAAACAGGTAGCAGGGTAGCCGAAAGATTAACTAAACTTGGGAAAACCATCCGTATCGGTTCAAGAAGTGAAAAACCACCATTTGATTGGGAAAACCCGGAAACCTGGGCAGGGGCATTAGAGGGAATGGACACGGTTTACATCACATTTCAGCCCGATTTGGCTGTCCCTGGTGCTCTGAAAACCATTGAGGAATTTACATCTCAAGCTGTAAAAGCTGGAATACAAAAAATGGTCTTACTTTCAGGGAAAGGTGAAAAAGAAGCTGAGCTTTGCGAGCAAGTAGTGATGAATGCCGGGGCAGATTGGACAATTGTTAGGGCTAGCTGGTTCAATCAGAATTTCAGTGAAAGCCTCTTTCTGGATCCAATATTAGCTGGCGATGTTGCGCTGCCCAGAGCAGAAGCGCTTGTGCCATACGTTGACGCAGATGACATTGCGGATGTTGTTGTAGAATCTCTCTTGGATAACAAGCACGTCGGTCAAACTTATGAATTGACGGGCCCGCGCCAATTGACATTTAAACAAGTCATTGAAGAGATTTCAAAGGTTACTGGCAGGGATATCAAGTTTAGTTCAATCACGATGGACGAGTACACAAAAATGCTTAAAGAATATCAAGTACCGGAAGATTACATATGGTTAATCAATTATCTTTTCACGGAAGTTTTAGTTGACAGGAATTCTGGTGTCACGAATGATATAGAAAAAGTGCTTGGAAGAAAAGCCAAAGATTTTGCTGAATATGCCAGAGAGACAGCTGCAACTGGAATATGGAATCCAGTTGCCAGCGCTAATCAATGAAATGGTAATTTGTAAACGCGATATGAATATAGGCAAGATGTCCACTGCCCGGTTAATTTTCATTAAACGATATTTTAACATGAGTCTCATTATATCTAATACGCTCAAATCACAGTTATCCAAGATTCTCTGGATAACTGTAGGATGGACTTTCATTTCAGTTTATTACGTTTTTATTGTGTATGCCCAATTAATTAATTTGGAACTTGATATTTCAGATGTTGACCCATGGCTCTATATCAAGGGCAATCTTATGACAGGGA